>PKWB01000131.1 GCA_003131685.1 Candidatus Dormiibacterota bacterium | reverse complement strand
GGTCTTCCACCTGCGCCCAGAATCCGACCGCGAGGCCCGCGGCGTAGGCGGCCCCCAGCGAGGTTGTCTCGGCGACGGTCGGGCGCACCACGGGGACGCCGAGCACGTCGGACTGGAACTGCATCAGCGTGTCGTTGAAGACCATGCCGCCGTCCACCTTGAGCGAGGTTAGGGCAACGCCGGAGTCGGCGTTCATGGCATCGACGATCTCACGTGTCTGCCACGCGGTCGCCTCGAGCGCCGCGCGCGCGATGTGGCCCTTGTTGACGTAGCGGGTCAGTCCGGCGATCACGCCGCGGGCACTCGACTTCCAATACGGAGCGTAGAGGCCCGAGAACGCCGGGACGAAGTATGCGCCACCGTTGTCCTCAACTGTCTTGGCAAGGACCTCGATGTCCGAGGACTTCTCGATCATGCCCAGGTTGTCGCGCAACCACTGGACGAGCGCGCCCGTGATCGCGATCGAACCCTCGAGGCAGTAGGTCGCATCCGCGCTGCCCATCTTGTAGGCGAGCGTGGTGAGCAGGCCGTTCTTGGACTGCACCGGCGTGGTGCCCGTGTTCAGGAGTAGGAAGTTGCCTGTGCCGTAGGTGTTCTTGGCCTCGCCGATCGCAAAGCAGGTCTGCCCGAAGAGGGCGGCCTGCTGATCGCCGAGGTCGCCTGCGACCGGTATGCCCGCGAGCACACCCTTGGCCTCCCCGTAGGTCTCGCTCGACGCCCGAATGGCGGGGAGCATCGACCGAGGGATGGTCATGGTGCGGAGGATCTCGTCGTCCCAGTCGAGCGTCGCGAGGTTCATGAGCATGGTGCGGCTCGCGTTGGTCACGTCGGTGACGTGCACGCCGCCGTCGGTCCCGCCGGTGAGCAGCCAGATCAGCCATGCATCGATGTTGCCGAAGGCGAGGTCGCCCGCCTCCGCCTTGGCGCGCGCGCCGTCGACGTTGTCCAGGATCCACTTGACCTTCGGACCCGAGAAGTAGGTTGCGAGCGGCAGCCCCACCTTGGCGCGGAAGCGGTCCTGCCCGCCGTCCGCCGAGAGCTGGTCCACGATCTTGTCAGTGCGCGTGTCCTGCCAGACGATCGCGTTGTACACCGGCTTGCCGGTGCCGCGGTCCCAGACCACGGTGGTCTCGCGCTGATTGGTGATCCCGACCGCGGCAATGTCGCCGATGGCCACCTTGCCGAGTCCGGCTTGCACGACTTCCTGCGTGCGCTGCCAGATCTCGAGCGCGTCGTGCTCCACCCAGCCCGGCTTGGGGAAGATCTGCTCGTGCTCTTTCTGATCGACCGAGACAACCTTGCCGCTGTGGTCGAACACCATGAAGCGGGTACTGGTCGTGCCCTGGTCAATCGCCGCTGCGTATTTCGCCATCAAAAACTCCTTTCGCCCATATCTCGTTCTTGCACCATCGCGCGTTCCGTGGTGACTGCTAGATGGGAAGCTGATGCGCAACCACTGCGCCGACGATGCCACCGGCGATCGGCCCCACCACCGGTATCCAGGCGTACGCCCAGTCGGACGAGCCCTTGCCAGGGATGGGGAGGAGGAAGTGGGCAATTCGCGGCATCAGGTCGCGCGCTGGGTTGATCGCATATCCGGTCGGACCGCCCAACGAGAGGCCGATTGCAAAGACCAGCAGGCCGACGAGCAGCGGGGCGAGGCCACCGGAAAGGCTGTTCCCCTTGGAGGTGATCGCGACCACGCCGAAGACGAGCACGAAGGTCCCGATGAACTCGCTGATGAGGTTGAACGCGGGGTTGCGGATTGCCGGTCCGGTGGAGAAGACGGCGAGCTTCAAACCGGGATCCTCGGTCTCCTTCCAGTGATGGCTGTAATGGGCCCACACCAGAACCGCTCCGATGAACGCACCCACCAGCTCACCGCCGATGTAGGAGGGAACGTTCGACCATGACGTGCTGCCGATGACGGCTAGCCCGAGAGTCACGGCGGGGTTGAGATGTGCGCCGTCGAACTGACCGACGGCGTAGACGGCCATCGCGACGGCCATCGCCCACCCGAAGGTGATCACGATCCACCCGCTGTTCTCGGCCTTCGATTTGGACAGCAGCACTCCGGCAACGACGCCGTCTCCCAGAAGGATCAGTAGGCCTGTCCCTATGACCTCCGAGAAAAAAATGTGGTTCGGCATGAGTGCCACCTCCTTGGCGAGCTTCTACCCCTGAGTGGGTGTGCGGACAGTACCCTCGCCTGTGGGGCATTGTCAATCACCTTTGGCAATGGCCCTTTTTGCCCTATTAAGGAATTGCTACGCTAAGCGCCCGTGCCCAAACCGATCCAATCCATCGAACGTGCTTCGGCCATCCTCCGGCTGCTGTCCGGGCGCACCCGGCGGTTGAGTCTCGCCGAGGTGGCCGGGGAGCTGGGCCTCCCCAAGGGCACCGTCTACGGGATCATGCGCACCCTCCTGTCGGTCGGCTTTGTCGAGCAGGACCCCGAGTCGGGCAAGTACCGCATTGGCGCAGCGCTCCTCCACCTCGGGAGCAGCTATCTCGACGGCAACGAGCTGCGCACACGAGCGCTCAACTGGGCAGACTGGCTGGCCGCCCGCACCAATGAGAGCGTGCGCCTCGGCACCCTGCACGACGGTCAGGTGCTGCTCGTGCACCACGTGTTCCGCCCGGATAACAGCCCGCAGGTGCTCGAGGTGGGTGCACTGCTGCCGATGCACGCAACGGCGATGGGCAAGGTGCTGCTCGCGTATCACCCGTACCTGACCGAAGAGCTCACCAACGGCCGGCTGCCTCGGTTCACGAGTGGCACGATTACCGACCCCAAGCTGCTCGCCATCGAGCTGGAACAGGTGCGGGAACAGGGATGGGCGGCATCGCTCGAAGAGCTCATGGAAGGTGAGACGTCTTTCGCCGCACCGATCCGCGACCGGCAAGGCGTTGCGGTCGGTGCCATCGCGATCTCAGGGCCGACCGAACGACTCTGCGACGACGCCCAGCCGCGCGTCGAGCTGGTGTCGTACGTCCGCGAAGGTGCGCGGACGATCTCGCGCGATCTGGGAGCCGTTCCATGGTGAGCACGCGCAGTATCAGCCGTCACGAGGAATCGTCTTGAATGCTCAGTACGTCGCCGCCATCGACCAGGGGACGTCCTCGTCACGATGCCTCGTCTTCGACCTGCAGGGCCGCATCGTCTCGCTGAGCCAGAAGGAGCATGAGCAGATATTTCCGCGGCCGGGGTGGGTCGAGCACGACCCACGCGAGATTCTGCGCAACGTGATCGAAGTCGTCCACGGCGCCCTCGACACAGGTGGTCTCGACGTGCGTGACCTGGTTGCGGTGGGTATCGCGAACCAGCGCGAGACCACCGTGGTGTGGGACCCACACACCGGCGAGCCGGTGCACAACGCGATCGTCTGGCAGGACACCCGCACCGACGCGCTCTGTCGCAAGCTCGGCGCCGAGCTTGGCCAGGACCGTTTCCGCGACAGGTGCGGACTGCCGCTCGCCACGTATTTCTCCGGACCGAAGGTGAGCTGGCTGCTCGATAGCGCACCCGGCTTGCGACAGCGAGCCGAGGAGGGTGACCTGCTGTTCGGAACCATGGACAGCTGGCTCGTCTGGAACCTCACCGGCCGCCACGTCACCGACGTGACCAATGCCAGTCGCACCATGCTCATGAATCTGGAGACGCTCGACTGGGATGACACGCTCCTCGACGCCATCGGGGTCCCGCGGGCGATGCTGCCGGTGATCCGGCCCTCGTCAGCGATCTACGGCGAGGCGGGCGAATCGCTCGGCGGCGTTCCCATCGCCGCCGCCCTCGGTGATCAGCAGGCGGCACTGTTCGGCCAGACGTGCTTTTCGGCAGGGGAGGCGAAGTGCACCTACGGCACCGGAAGCTTCCTGCTGCTCAATACCGGGAGCCGTCCGGTGCTGTCAGGGCATGGACTGCTCACCACGGTCGGATCGAAGATCGGGGATGAGCCCGCGACCTACGCGCTCGAGGGCTCGATCGCGGTCACCGGCGCGCTGGTCCAGTGGTTCCGCGACAAGGTGGGGCTGATCGGGAGTGCGCCGGAGGTCGAGACGCTCGCCCGTACCGTCGACGACAATGGCGGCATCTATTTCGTCCCGGCGTTCTCGGGGCTGTTCGCTCCGCACTGGCGCGGCGATGCGCGCGGTGTCATCGCCGGCCTCACCGGCTATGTCACCAAGGGTCACCTGGCGCGCGCCGTCCTCGAGGCGACGGCGTGGCAGACGCGTGAAGTCGTCGACGCGATGAATGCCGATTCCGGCATCGAGATGACCTCACTCAAAGCCGATGGCGGGATGACGGCCAACAACCTGTTGATGCAATTCCTCGCCGACGTGCTCGGCGTGCCGGTGGTACGGCCGAACGTCGCGGAGACCGTCTCGCTCGGTGCCGCCTACGCCGCGGGGCTCGCGGTGGGATTCTGGCCGGACGTCGAGAGCCTCCGGGCGAACTGGCACAAGGCCGCTGAGTGGCTTCCCAACATGGATCAGGCCGAGCGCGAGCGCGGCTATCGCAAATGGAAGAAGGCCGTGCAGCGCACCCTCGACTGGGTCGACGATGACGACTGACGGCGGCCGCGGCTAGATGATGAAACGGCGGTAGCGCCAGAGGTAGTCGAGGCCGCTCGCGATCGTGGCGATCACCGCGATCCAGGTGAAGACCACCGCCGGCAGCTCGAGCCACGGATACGGCTGCGCCAGGATGATGAGCAGGATCATGCAGTTCTGGCTGAAGGCTTTCCCCTTACCCAGCTGCGTCGAGCTCACCACCACCCCCTGACCGGCCGCCACCGAGCGCAGACCGGTGATCAGGAACTCGCGCGCCGCGACAACGACCACCACCCATGAGGGGAGCAGCGACTGACTGGCGAGGATGACGAGCACCGTGATGACCAGCAGCTTGTCCGCCAGGGGATCGAGGAATTTGCCCAGCTCGGTGACGAGGTTGCGGCTCCGGGCGATCCGTCCGTCGAGCGTGTCCGTCGCCGCTGCCGTGACATACGCGAAGGCGCCGATCTGGTAGTGGTCGGTGAAATCGATTGCCAGGACCGCCCCGATGACCGGTACCAGAAGGATCCGGAGGATCGTCAACTGGTTTGGAATCGTCAGATGACGGGTCACGCCGTCAGTGTGCATCCGACCACCTCCGAGGGGTCATCGGCGTGTCTCCGGGATTGCCTCTAGAATCGTTTGGTGAGCCTCCTGACCACTGTGCTTCTGGGGGTCGCCGGATACGTGCTCGGGAGCCTCCCCTGGGGATACTGGCTCTCGAGGTTCTTCACCGGAAAGGACATCCGCCAGGTCGGGAGCAGGGGAACCGGCGCCGCGAACGTGTGGCGGCATGCCGGTTTCAAGATGTTCTTTGCGGTCGCGCTGCTGGATATCGGCAAGGGATCGGCGGCGGCAGGGCTCGGGCTGGCCGTCGGTGGCCCGACCGGCGCCGTGGTCGCCGGAAGCGGGGCGCTGATCGGCCACTGGCGACCCCTGTTCCTCGGCTTCAAGCGGGGCGGCAAGATCGTGGCGACAACGGTCGGTGTTGCGCTGGTCATAGCGCCGCTCGCCTCGGTGGTCATGGCGGTGCTCTGGTGGATGGTCCTGCTCGCCACCCGGTACACCTCGGTGGCCTCGATCACCGCGTCGCTGGCGCTGCCACCCCTGGTCCTGGTCTTCGGCGGCACGTCGCCGGAGGTGCTGTTCACGGTCGGCGCGGCGGCGGCGATCATCGTGCTCCATCGCGCCAACATCGACCGGCTCCGGCGGGGGACCGAGAACCGGTTCACGCTGCATCTCCCGAGCCTTCGGCGCCGTCCTCCCACACCGGTCGCAGCCGCCGCGGCCAGCGATCGGACGCCCCCGGTGCGCTGACCGTTCGATCAGGCGAGCGTCGGGGCAGCGTCGGCTGAATCGGAGAAGGCGGGCAACGCCCGCAGGATGAGCCCCTGCTCGATGTACCAGCTGATGGCCCGGCGCATGGTCGTCTCGATCGGGGTGTAGTCGAGCCCCAGGTCGCGCGCCGCCTTGGACCCGTCGTACGGCGCACCCTCGATCAGGGTGCGGACCATCTCGCGGCAGAAGCGCGTGTGCTTCCCCCGAACGCGGGCCACGACCTCGATGCCGGCGGACGCCGCGAGTGCGAGGCGCGGGGGGAGGAAGCGCGGCGGATCGTCGAGCCCGGTGAGGCGCGCGAGCAGGGCGAGACCACTGCGCAGCGTCATCGAGGCTCCGCAGAGGAGATAGCGCTCGCCTGGGACCCCACGCTCCTCCGCCAGCAGGTGGCCGCGGGTGCAGTCGGCGACGTCGATCACGTTGAGGGGGCCGTCGACCGCGGCCGGCAGCTTGCCGTTGAGGAAGCCGATGAGCAGCCGTGCCGTCCCGCTGGTCCGGCCGGGACCCTGGACCGATGCCGGGTTGACACAGATGACCGGAAGTCCCGTCTCCGCCGAGGCTTTTACCACCGCCTGCTCGGCCCGGTACTTCGAGCGCGCGTAGTTCGAGAGAAAGCGCCGGGGGTGCCCGTCACTCGCTGCGGACGCGACGTCCAGCGTCGCCGCCGAGGATGTGTAGACGAGACGGGTCACGCCGGCGGCGGCGGCGGCGAGCACGACCGCTCGCGAGCCGGCGACGTTGATCTCGAACATCGGCCGGGGGTCGGGCAGGCAGAAGGCATTCACCCCGGCCACGTGATAGACGGCCTCGCAGCCGGCGAACGCAGCTTCAAGTGATGCTCGGTCGCGGAGGTCGCCACGAACCGGTTCGGCCCCGATGTCCACGAGGCGCTGAGCGGCGACGTCGGATCGCACCAGCGCCCGTACCGGCCGGCCCGCCGCCACCAATTCCTCGACGATCGCCCGACCGAGGAAGCCGGTCGCTCCGGTCACACACGCCCTGCCAGCCATCAGCAACCGAGCCTACCGTGTCTCCCCGAGAGGACACCGGAAACCCAGATTCGACGGCCTCCGGCGAACCGGCCTGGAGGATGTGGGCAAACCCATTGACATCGCCCTAGGCATAAGAGTAATTTCCGACCAACGTTCGATAATGTCGAATACGAGGAGTGTCGAGCCATGGCCACAGCCACCAGGCGCATGCGGAAAATCATCAACGAGCCGGACCAGGTGGTCAAAGAGTCGCTCGCCGGGCTCGCGGCCTCCGTTCCGGACATCCTCCGGTATGACGTGGCGAATCAGATCCTGGTCCGGGCAGATGCGCCGGTCAAGGGGAAGGTCGCGCTGATCTCGGGCGGCGGCTCGGGCCACGAGCCGCTGCACGGCGGCTTCGTCGGCNNGCGGGCGTCATCCACATCGTCAAGAACTACACCGGTGACGTCCTCAACTTCAAGATGGCCGCCGACGAGGCTGCCGATGAGGGCATCAAGGTCGAGGCGATCGTGATCGACGACGACGTCGCTGTTCAGGACTCGCTGTACACGGCCGGCCGCCGGGGTGTCGGCGCGACGGTGATCGCAGAGAAGATCGGCGGGGCAGCCGCCGAGCGGGGCGACTCGCTCGAAGCAGTGGTGAGCGTCATCAAGCAGGTCAATGCCCGCGGTCGCTCGTTCGGTATCGCGCTGTCGTCCTGCATCCCGCCCGCCTCGGGCAACCCGATCTTCGATCTGCCCGAGGGCGAGATGGAAGTCGGCATCGGCATTCATGGCGAGCCGGGCCGCCGTCGCGCGCCACTCGGCAGCGCCGCGGAGATCGCGGACATCATGATCGAGGCCGTCACCTCGGACCTTGCTGCCAAGTCTGGCGCAAACGTGCTCGCCTTCGTGAACGGCATGGGCGGCACGCCGCTGCTCGAGCTGTATCTCCTCTACGGCGAGGTTGACAAGCGCCTGCGCGCCCTGGGGCTCAACCCGATCCGCAACCTGGTCGGCAGCTACATCACATCGCTCGAGATGGCGGGAGCGTCGCTCACCGTCGTTGAGCTCGACGACAACCTCACCGCACTGTGGGACGCGCCCGTGCACACGGCCGCACTCCGCTGGGGAGGCTGATGCTATCGTGGCGGTCGCTATAGCAATGGACGCGCAGACCGTCACAGCGTGGATGAACGAGATCGCTGCATCGGTCCGCGCCGAGCGGGACTACCTGGTCCAGCTCGACGCGGCGATCGGCGACGGCGACCATGGCATCAACCTCAATCGGGGGTTCGATGCCGTGACGCTCGCATTGAGCACCGAACCGGACGGAACCCCTGGAAAGCTCCTCATCCTCTCCGGCAAGACGTTGGTGTCCACCGTCGGAGGGGCAAGCGGTCCACTCTGGGGATCGGCGCTTCGCAAAGCAGGCCGCGCACTCGGCGACGGACCGACCTTCGATCTTGCGCAACTCGTCGACGCGATGGCAGCTGCCCTGGCGTCGATCCAGGACCTCGGTGCCGCAGTCCCTGGAGACAAGACGATGGTGGATGCGCTCGAGCCGGCTGTGACCGCGATGCGAGAGGGGCTGGCGCGGGGGGCGTCGAGCGGAGAGATGCTCCGCTCCGCAGCGGAGGCGGCGGAGGCCGGCATGCGGGCCACGATTCCCATGCAGGCGCGTAAGGGACGCGCGTCCTACCTGGGGGAACGTTCAATCGGTCACCAGGATCCTGGAGCGACCTCGACCGCCCTGATCATGCGCGCCCTCGAACGGACGGTTGCGGGCACTCCTTAATAGATGACCGAGCGTGTGCTCGCTGGCGTTCCGGCGTCACCGGGGACCGCGTTTGGAGGGGTGCGGCGCCTGGACGCCGGCGGCGAGATCGACGGAACCGTCCTCGACGAAGCCCTGCGCCCGGCTGCCGCCGCGCGCGCTCTCGATGCCATGGCGCAGTCCGCCCGGGAACTCGATGAGCTCGCCGCGAAGCTTCGAGCCGAGGGGCGGACCGAGGAAGCCGACATCCTCGACGCCGGGAGCATGATGGCGGAGGATCCGGTGCTCCTCGAGTCCGTGGAGAACGCCGTGCTCTCGCGCGGTCTCGCCGCGGCGAGCGCGATTCTCGTCGAGGTCGAGACCGTTGCGCGGCAACTCGACACCCTCGGAGACCCGGAGCTCGCCGCACGTGCAGCGGACGTCAGGAGCCTCGCGCGACGAGCATCGCGGCTGGCATCCGGCGAGTCCGGCGGCACGCGTCGGGACACGGTGGGTGACGCGATCCTGGTCGCGCCGGATCTCGGGCCGGCCGACGTCATCGAGCTCGACAGCGATGTGTCCGGCATAGCGCTCGCGGTGGGGGGCGTGACCGGGCACGCGGCCATCGTGGCTCGCGGGCTCGGGCTCCCCATGGTGGTCGGCCTCGGCAACGTCATCCTCTCGCTGAGCGAGGGTGAGCCGTGCATCGTGGACGCTGACAACAGCGCGGTCATCGTGTCGCCCGACAGTGCAAGGGTGCAGGCGGTTCGGACCGCAATCGCCGCCGCCCGTGAGGCGCACGGCCGCGCAATGGCCGCTCGAGCCCTGCCGACGGTGACCCGCGACGGGAGGTCGGTGCGGGTGCTCGCCAATGTCGCAACATCCACCGAGGTACGCGCGGCGCTCGAGGCCGGCGCCGACGGGGTCGGACTGCTTCGAACCGAGCTGGCCTTCCTCGAGGCGAACCATTGGCCGACGGTGACCGAACACCGCCGGACCCTGGAGCCGGTGCTGGCGCCCCTCCGGGGCCTCACCGCGACCGTTCGCCTGCTCGACTTCGGGGGTGACAAGACGCCCCCGTTTCTTAAAGGAGCCCACGGGCGCGGTGTGGAACTTCTCCTTGAGGATGCCGAGGCGCTTTCCGCGCAACTCGAGGCCATCCTCGAGACCGGAGATGCGACCGAGTTGCGGGTCCTGATTCCGATGGTGACCGAGCCCGGTCAGGTTCGCGCGGTGAGGGCCGCCATGGAACCGATCGCCGCGCGCAGGGGCAGCCGGGTCCCGCTCGTGGCCGCGATGGTCGAGGTTCCGGCGGCGGCGGTCATGGCCGATCGCCTCGCGCCCGAGGTCGGCATGTTCAGCATCGGCACCAACGACCTGACCAGCTTTCAGCTCGGCATCGACAGGACTCGCCCGGGCGGGTCGCCGGCGCACCATCCGGCGGTACTGCGGCTCATCGCCGCGACCGTTGAGGCGGCGCGAACCGCGGGGATCCCCGTCGAAGTGTGTGGCGAGTCGGCTTCGAGCCCATTGGTGATGCCGCTCCTCGTCGGGTTGGGCATCGACGAGCTCAGTGTCGGTGCGGCAGCAGTGGCGCGGGTCAGAGCGTGGGTGCGAGCCCTGGACTTCGCCGAGGCTGCAACCATCGCGAGGCGCGCGCTCGACGCCGAGTCCGCAGCCCAGGTGGAGTTGCTGGAACGCCCGCTGCTCGCGTTACTCGACGACGCCGGCTAGCGTTTCGGCGAGCGCGTCGAGCGCGGCCGCGGCATCCTCGCCGTCCGCGCGAATCAGCAGCGTCGTGCCGGCGGTCGCACCCAGGCCGAGGACACTGAGAATGCTCTTTGCATCGGCCTCGCGCCCATTTGCCGCGACCATGATCTTCGAGCGGAAACGCATCGCCGTGCGCACGAAGAGCGCCGCAGGACGTGCATGGAGTGCGACACCCTCGGGCAGGGTCATGGCGGCTTCAGAGTTTGCGAGCATCGCGCGCGTCCTCGGCTGCCTGCGCCACCTCGTCGAGTGGCGCACCCGACGAAGCGATGACCGCGGCTGCAACCGCACCCTCGACAAAGGGGGCGTCGACGAGCCTGATGTGGCCGTTGCCATTGCCGTCGAGCACTTCGCGTACGGTCAGGATTGCGCTGCCCAGATCGCAGATGAGCAACACGCCATCGCCCTGGTCGGCTCGCTCGATCGCGGCGCGAACCAGCTCATCGGAGGTGCCGAGACCTCCGTCCCGGTCCCCACCGGCGGGCTCGATGTGTACATCCGGTCCGGCCATCTGACCGGCAAGAAGCGTCAGCCCCGCCGCCAGCTCTGAGCTGTGTGACACCAGTACAATCCCGACGGCCACGACTTCCCTCACTGTCACGTCATCGGTTCAGAATTCCGACTAGTCTACATCCTCGACCATAATTCAGCAATGCCGAATAGCCGGCGACCGACCACCATCCAGTCCGTCGATCGCGCAGCCGCAATTCTCAAAGCACTCGCCGCCGGTCCGGGGAGGTTGGGGGTCAGCGAGCTTGCCGACCGGCTCGGCCTTGCGCGGCCCACCGTGCACGGTCTTCTGCAGACGTTGCTTGCCCAGGGATTCGTCGAACAGGACCGCGTCTCGGAGAAATACCAGCTGGGCGCGGGGCTGTTGCAGCTCGGCTACTCATATCTCGACGTCAACGAATTGCGATCGCGCTCGATCACCTACGCCGCGCAGCTCGCGGTGCGCAGCAAGTTCGCGGTGCGCGTCGGAGTCATGCACGGTCCGAGCGCGGTGGTCGTACACCACGTGTTTCGCCCCGATGCCACGCTGCAGATCCTCGAGGTCGGCTCCCAGCTTCCGTTGCATGCGAGCGCGCTGGGAAAGGCCCTGCTCGCGTTCGCACCCGGCGACGTCATCGACAACCTGATGTCGGCCCCACTCGAGCGGCTGACCAAGCGGACGCCCAACGCCGCGGCGCTGCGGATCCAGCTGAACACCATCCGCCTGCAGGCGATCGCGACGGAGCGCGACGAAGCGGTGCTCGGCGAGTCCAGCATCGCCGCGCCGATCTTCGATCGAGCCGGCCACGCCGTCGGGGCGATCGCCGTGGTCGGTGACACCGATCGTGTGTTCTCACGAGGTCCGGCGCGCGGTCTCTCCAGTGCCGTTGTCGAGGCCGCACGCGGCGTGTCTCGCGAGCTCGGCGCTCCGAGGTGGCCGTTCGCCGGGTAGGCGTCGCCGGCGCCACGGGCTATGCTCTGCCCGTCGATACGGGCGCGGAGGTGAGCTTCCTGTGGCAGCGATCAGGTGATAACCATTGAGGGGAAGGAGGTCTTCACCGAGCTGACCGAGCTCGTCGACCCCGCGCACACTGCGCTGCTCCTGATCGACATGCAACGCGATTTCGTGGCGTCCGACGGTGTCTTCGGTGAGCTCGGTATCGATCTGTCCATGTATCGGGAATCGTTGCCCCGGCTGGCAGGTCTGCTCGAGGATGCGCGCCGGGCGGCGGCGCTTGTCGTCCACGTGCAGAACACGGCGCTGCCCAATCGTCTCAGCGACTCACCGGCACAGATCCGCTTCAATCTGCGCATGCACGCGGGGAACCGCCGGGACGATGTTCCTTTGCGCTACTCGGTGGAGGGCACTCCCGGTCATGACTTCGTCACGGAGCTCACCCCCCGGGAGGGGGAGCTCGTGGTCCGCAAGTTCCGGTCCAGCGCATTCTGGGGCACTGACCTCGAGCTCCTGCTGCGCAGCAATGGGATCAAGACCGTGGTGATCGGCGGATGCACAACCGAGGGATGCGTCGAGTCGACCGCTCGCGACGCGATGTTCAACGATCTCTATGTCGTCATCGCTGTCGACTGCGTGGCAAGTGACGACAGGGAGCAGCACGAGGCGTCGCTGCTACTGATGCGACATCGCTTCGACATGGCGGCAGCCGGCGACATCGCCGCTGTGTGGGCCGCGAGCCCACAACCGCGCGTGGCGGGAGGCTGAATCTCCAACGGTCGTCGCGCCAACCCATAGCTCTGGAGTTCCCATGATCATCGCCGACCTGGTCGCCGTCCCAATTCGCTCGGGGTTCTTTTCCGACGATCAGGCTGCGATCCGTGCGGGAGCGTCACATGACGGCTTCACCTACAGCGGCCGGCCGCTGACTCCCGGCTTCGGAAGCATCCGTCAGCCCGGCGAGGCCGTATCGGTGTTGCTGCTCCTGAATGATGGACAGATCGCCCATGGTGACTGTGCGGCGGTCCAGTACGCCGGTGTCGGTGGACGCGAACCGCTGTTCCTCGCACACCCGGCTGCGGACGTGATCGGGCGTCACATCGTTCCGGTGCTTCGCGGCAGGGAGATCACGAACTTTCGCGACGTCGCAGGCGAGGTCGACGCGCTCATGGTCGAAGGCCAACGTCTCCACCCAGCCATCAGGTATGGCGTCACCCAGGCACTTCTCGACGCGACGGCTCGAGCTCGCGGCATGACCATGGCCGAGGTTGTTCGTGACGAGTATGCGACCGGCATTGCGATCGCCCCGGTGCCGCTCTTCGTTCAGTCCGGCGATGACCGGTACGCCAACGTCGACAAGATGGTGCTCAAAGAGGCCGACGTTCTCCCGCACGGCCTGATCAACGAGGTCGACACCAAGCTCGGCCGCGACGGCGCGCTGCTGCTGGAATATGTCGCCTGGGTTCGCGACCGCATCATCACGTTGCGGGCGCGGCCGGATTACTCGCCGCGATTGCACTTCGATGTGTACGGCACCATCGGTCTGGTCTTCGACGGCGATATCGACAGGGTGGCCGGCTATCTCACGCGTCTCGGCGAAACCGCGAAGCCTTTCGCCGTCTGCGTCGAGCATGTCATCGACGCGGGCAGCCGGGACGCACAGGTTCGCGTGTTCACTGCGCTGCGAGCCGCGCTCCGGGCTCGCGGCAGTGAGGTGCGTCTCGCCGTGGACGAGTGGTGCAACACGCTCGAGGATATCGAGGTCTTCGTCGCAGCCGAGGCGGCCGATGTCATCCACGTCAAAACCCCTGATCTCGGCGGCATCAACAACACCATCGAGGCGTTGCTCCTGGTCGCCCGTCAGGGCCTTGCCGCCTATTGCGGTGGCAGCTGCAACGAAACCGACCGATCCGCACAGGTATCGGCGCACATCGCCATGGCCTGTGGAGCAACCCAGGTGCTCGCCAAACCCGGAATGGGGGTCGACGAGGGAATGATGATCGTCGGTAATGAGATGGCTCGAGTTGCGGCATTGGTCGCCGCGAGAGGTCGCACACCGGCGTGAGACCGCTCGAGGACGCGCGTGTCATCGCGATCGAGCAGTACGCCGCAGGACCGTTCGGCAGCGTGCAACTCGCCGACCTCGGTGCCGACATCATCAAGATCGAGGACCCGGCGAGCGGGGGCGACATCGGACGGTACGTGCCTCCGTTGCAGGAGGGAGAGGACAGCCTGTTCTTCGAGACGTTCAACCGGAACAAGCGAAGCGTCGGCCTCGACCTCAAGGCACCGGCCGGACGTGCCGTGTTCGAGGACCTCGTGCGCGTCAGCGACGCGGTGTACTCGAACCTCCGGGGCGACGTCCCTCACGACCTGCGCATCACCTACGCCGACCTCGAGCATCTCAACGAGCGAATCGTGTGCTGCACGCTCACCGGGTTCGGCACGACCGGACCACGGAGGAGCGAGCCCGGGTACGACTACTTCCTGCAGGGGATCGCCGGCTGGATGGACATCACCGGGGAGCCGTCAGGGCCTCCAACCAAGTCGGGTCTCTCGCTGGTCGATTACTCAGCGGGGCTGGTCGCCGCAGTCGCGATGCTCACCGGCATCCACGCCGCGCGTCGCGACGGTGTCGGAATGGACTGCGACCTCAGCCTCTTCGACACCGCTCTGGCGATGCTCACGTATCCCGCGATCTGGCACCTCAACAGTGCGTTCACGCCAACCCGCACGCATCACTCGGCGCACCCCTCCCTGGTTCCGTTCCAGGCATTCCAAACGCGCGACGCCTGGATCGTGGTCGGATGCCCGAAGGAGAAATTCTGGCTGCGCCTGGTCAACGCGATCGGGCTACCCGAGCTCGCGACTGATCCCCGATTCTCGACGTTCGCAGACCGCCGCGATCACGCGGAGGCATTGCTTCCGGTCCTCGAGAGCGTGTTCGCGGCGCGCACCGCATCGGAATGGCTCGACATTCTCGGCGCGGCCGGGGTGCCGTGCAGCCCCGTCAACACGGTGGCCGAGGCCTTGAGGGATGAGCAGACCGCCGCACGCGGCATGATCGTCGAGACTGAGCATCCTCGCTTCGGCACGATCGGACAGCTCCGCAGCCCGGTTCGCGTCGGTGCCGCGGAGCCGGTATACCGGCGAGCACCGCTCCGAGGTGAGCATCGAGACGATGTGCTCCGAGACCTTCTCGGCTACGACGACAGCCGTATCGCCGAGCTGCGCGCAGGCGGCGCGTTCGGGCAGGCGGGGTAGCGAAGCCGGGGCAGACCGGGTCCCTGACGCGTTCGACGGCGCGCGGGAGGCGCTACCGGGCCGACGGTCATAGAGCGGGAACCGCCCGCACCTCTGTGGCTTCATCGTGGCCGGCCTCGGTGAACCACCGGCTCTTGTGGATGTCAGCGGCCTCGATGCGCATCAGATCGTCGCGGGTCACCAGCTTCCCGTCCGAGATCAGCCGGTTGGCCTGCCTGAGCCGCGCCCGCTCCAGTGCGTTGCGCACGCTCCGGGCGTTGGCGAATCGCGGCTGTGGCATGCGCCGGGCCATCAGCTCCCGGAAGGCCGGCTCGGCGTCGCTCGAGAACGTGTACCGCTGACGATCGAGCATGATCCGCGCGATCGCGAGCAGCTCGTCCAGGCTGTAGTCGGGGAAGTCGATGTGATGCGCGATACGTGATCCCATCCCCGGGTTGCTGCTGAAGAACTGGTCCATGCGGTCCTTGTAGCCGGCCAGGATCACCACGATGTCGTTGCGCTGGTTCTCCATGACCTGCAGGAGGATCTCGATCGCCTCCTGCCCGTAGTCGCGCTCGTTCTCCTGCCGGTGCAGGTAGTACGCCTCGTCGATGAAGAGCACGCCGCCCATGGCGCGTTTCAGCACCTCGCGCGTCTTGGGCGCCGTGTGACCGATGTACTGCCCGACGAGCTCGTCGCGCGTGACCGCGACCAGGTGTCCTTTGGCGAGGTATCCGAGGCGATGGAGGACGGTCGCCATGCGCATCGCGACCGTGGTCTTGCCGGTGCCCGGGCTCCCCGTGAAGCACATGTGCAGGTTGGGACGCTCCGCCTCGAGCCCGAAACGCCGCCGGGCCATGTCGACAACCAGCAGCGCAGCGACCTCGCGGATGCGGGTCTTCACGGGATCGAGCCCGACGAGCTCTCGATCGAGGTCTTCGATGACCTCGAAGACACCGGAGTCGCGAGCCTCGGCCTCGACGTTGATGCGCTCGGGGGCCGATAGCTCACGGCCGCCGGCCTCGGCCGCGAGCACGCCGTTGCCGCCCCCGGTCTCCGGAACCGTCGCTGCCAGGTCGAGAGCCGAAGGACGCGGCATCCCGAACGGAACGTGGGGCTCCTGCGTCATCGCTCAGCGCTCGTAACGCTCTCCGGAAGGCCGATCCGCCGCATAGGGGTGCAGGGTGTATCGGACCTGCCGGTCACGACCCTCCTGCCGTTCCAGGCGGAAGCCCTTCTCGTCCTTGGGGCGCTGCACGATGAAGCTCAGGGCGGTCGTTTGCCGTCCGAGCGTCCGGTCGTATGCGTTGACCCGGATGTATCGAGTCGGATAGGCGTCGCGACAGCGCTGCACCTCGAGCAGGATGGCAGCGGGATCGCGCAGGTCGAACATGGGCAGACCCCACATGTCCCAGAGAAAGTTGCGCGGGTGGGGATCGTCGGTGAACTCCACCGAGAGGGCCCAGCCGTTGTCGAGGGCGTACTGCACCTGCGCCTTCAGCTGGGCATCGGTGAGCGGAGGGAGGTACGAGAACGTTCCCTGGGTGACGTGCATGGTGGTGCTCCCTATGCCGGCGTTGCCGTGGTGGCGACATCGGGCGTATCGGTGGATTCGTAGTTGAAGCTGATGTCGCCCCAGACGTCGAGAGCGGCCCGCAGCGGAGCGCACCAACGGCCGCCGGCGCGCAGGATCTCGGGACCCTCGGTGAAGTAATCACGACCCTCGTTGCGTGCCTGGACGATCAGCTCGACGGCGGTGCGGTTGGCAGTCGCGCCCGCGGCCACGCCCATGGGATGGCCGATCGTGCCACCACCGAACTGGAGGACCACGTCCTCGCCGAGGTAGTGCAGGAGTTGATGCGTCTGCCCCGCGTGGATGCCGCCCGATGCAACCGGCATCACGCCGGGCATGGAGCCCCAGTCCTGGTCGAAGTAGATGCCGTGCAGCGGATCGCGCGGCACGAATCCATCGCGGAGCGTGTCGTAGTAGCCCCGCACCATGTTGGGATCACCCTCGAGCTTGCCGACCACCGTCCCGGCGTGGATGTGGTCGACACCGAGTAGCCTGCACCACTTTGCGATCACGCGGAAGCTGACGCCGTGCGTCTTCTGGCGCGTGTAGGTGCCGTGTCCGGCACGGTGGAGGTGGAGGAGCACGCCATTGCGCCGCGCCCACTTGGACATCGACGTCATCGCCGTGTAGCCCACGGTGAGGTCCATCATGATGATGACACTGCCAATTTCCTTGGCGAACTCGGCGCGCTCGTACATGCTCTCCATGTCGCCTGCGGTGACGTTGAGGTAGTGCCCCTTGATCTCGCCGGTCTCGGCCATCGCCTTGTTGACCGCTTCCATCGACGCGAGGTAGCGATCACGCCAGCGCATGAATGGCTGGCTGTTGATGTTCTCGTCGTCCTTGGTGAAGTCGAGCCCACCGCGCAGCGCCTCGTACACCACGCGACCGTAGTTGCGCGCGGAGAGGCCGAGCTTCGGTTTGGTGGTGGCGCCGAGCAGCGGCCGGCCGTACTTGTTGAGATATTCACGTTCCATCACGATGCCGTGCGGCGGTCCCTGAAACGTGTTCACGTAATGAAGCGGAATGCGCATGTCCTCGAGCCGCAACGCGCGCAATGCCTTGAACCCGAAGACGTTGCCGATGATCGACGAGGTGAGGTTCGCGATCGACCCTTCCTCGAAGAGATCGAGTGCGTAGGCGATCAACGCGATGTACTGGCCCGGCGTCCCGGCAACCGGGTCGACCTTGTAGGCCTTGGCTTGGTAATGCTCGTGCGCGGTAAGCCGGTCGGTCCACACCACCGTCCAAGTCGCTGTCGATGACTCGCCGGCCACCGCTGCGGCCGCCTCCTCCGGCGGTACCCCATCCTGCGGTGTGATCCGGAACGCGCAGAGGAGGTCGGTGTCCTTGGGCACGTAGTCGGGCTCCCAGTAGCCCATCTGCGCATAGGGGATGACGCCGGACGACCAGCGATCCGTGGCCGCGTCTCTCGGGGGCGTCTCGATTGCTGTCATTCGCGCGTCTCCGTGGAGCTGACGCGTGACGACGCCAGCCGGTGGCTTATTGCGGCGTAGTCGTCGGCCTTGACGCGGACGAGCAACGACTTCTGAGCGCTCAGGATGCGATGGGCGAGGATGAGCTGGGTCAGTCCGAGCGGATCGCTATGGCGGCGTCCATGCAGTTCCTCGTAGCTACCGAGCTCCCGCTGCCGGAGGTGATGGAGATGGTGGTGCCGCTCGCTCGCGTGCTCCCACACCGATCGTTCAATCCGTGCGGCGTCCTCGGCAGAGATGCGACCGTCGATCTCGATGACGTCGGATTGCCGGCCGTCCTCGTCAGCGATGTCGTTGCGCAGCCGGACGGTCGTCCCATTGTCGAGGCCGTGTTCGAGGTCGAGTTGGGGGAGCGAGTGGCGCTGGGTCAAACGCACGTTGAGGTGGTCGCCGATCTCGGGGGAGTGGTCCTCCGCGGGGGAGGAAAAGCGCACCACGAGGTCGGCCTGAGCTCGCTGCGGTTGGATGTGCGCCTCGGCATCCGGCCGGCGGGCATCAATCTCGGCGAGAACCTGCGCCTCGTTGTAGCCACGCTTGGCGATATCTCGCTGGAGCTTCCACCTGATCCGCAGCTGGGGTTCGGGATCCAGCCAGACCTTCAGGTCGAAGGCCTCGCGAATCCCGGGGAGCAGGAACGGATGCAGGCCCTGGATGATCACCACCTCATTCGGCTCGACGCTCTCCGGCGGCTTGAACGTGCCGTCCGCGTGGTCGTACACGGGCTTGGCGATTGCCTCTCCGCGCTTGAGGGCCCAGAGCTGCTCCTCCATGAGCGCGAAATTGTTGGCCCGGGGGTTGAGCGGGGTCACCCCGATCAGCGCCCGTTCACGGCGATCGAGCGAGTGATAGTCGTCGAGACACACGCTGGTGATCCGCTCCGCACCGAGGAGTTCGTAGAACGCGGTGGTCAGGGTCGACTTGCCGCTGCCGCTGTCGCCGCCGATGCCCACGAAGATCGGCGCCATCTCGGTGCGCACGTCACTCATCGGCATGCCGTTCGCCGTTCGGCCTGGAGGCGACGAGCACCAGTCGCAATAACCACAAGCATGCGAGGACCATAAGTCCCGAGCGACCTGACGGCCAATGCATGATTCTTATACTTTCAATAAGATGCGCTAATGGGAACCAACCTGGAACGCAGGATCACGCTGCGCCAGTTGCGGATCTTCACCAGCGTGATCGAGCACCGCAGCTTCACCCGCGCCGCCGAGGTCCTCTCACTGACCCAGCCGGCCGTGACCCACCAGATGCAGGCGCTGGCCCGTGCGGTCGGCCAGCCGCTGCTGGATCCCGGCAGCCGGGGTCCGGTGCTCACCGCGGTCGGCCAGGCGCTGCATGAGCGCGCCGGCCGGATCCTGGCGATGGTCGGCGATGCCCAGGAGGCGATCGAGGACGTCGCCGGCCTGCGCGCCGGACGAGTCCGCGTCGCCGGCGACACCACAGTCGGCATCTACGTGCTCCCGGACGCGATGGCCGCGTTCCATCGCGAGCACCCCGGCATTGCCCTGAGCCTCGACGTCGTCAACCGCGCCCGGGTCCGCGAGTTGCTGCTCGAAGGCAGCGCAGATATCGCCGTGGTCGGGAGTCTGTGGGAGGACGCTGTGCTCGCCGCCGAGCCCTTCCTCGAAAATTCGCTGATGTGCTTCTGCGCGCCCGGGCATCCGCTCCTGGAGCGCGAGCCGCTGCGGCCGGTCGACCTGCTCGATGGCCCGCTGCTGCTGCGCGAGCGCGGATCGGGGACGCGTGAGTCCGCGGAACGGATCTTGCGAGCCGCGGGCGCCGAACCGATCGCGGCGATGGAGATGGCCAGCAACGGCGCCCTCAAACGCGCCGTCGCCGGCGGTCTCGGCGTGACCGTGCTGTCGACCTACGCGGTGCGCCTCGAACTTCAGCTCGGCCTGCTGCGGCCGCTGCGCGTCGAAGGGTTCCCGGTCGAGCGGATGTGGCACGTCACCTGGGCCCGCGATCGCCTCCTCAGCCCGGCGGCCGCCGCGTTCAAGGCCTTCCTGCACAGTCCTGACTGGCGAGCATCTCTCGCGACTCCGCTCGGCAGCGAGTAGCGATTTCGCGATCACGACTAGACTGCCCGCGCTCGTGCTCTCTCGAATTCCGCTCGCCGACCCCGGGGATCCGGACCTGCGCTCGCCGGTCCGCTTTCTCTTGTGGATGGCCCACGCGCAGCGCCGGACCGTCATCGGCGGAGCGTTCTTCGGCGCCCTGTGGATGGGGACGCAGGGAGTCATCCCGGCGGCACTCGGTCTGGCAGTCAACGCCATCATCCAGCGCAACGGGCCGGGGCTGATTCTCTGGACCGGGGTGGTGTTCGCACTGGGGATCCTCCAGGCGGCCGCCGGGGTGCTGCGCCATCGGCGCGCGGTGAGCAACTTTCTCGAGGCCTGCGTGCGCGTGCAGCAGCTCGTGATCCGTGCCGCGATCCGCCTCGGCACAGGGTTGCCGCGTCAGATCGGCGCCGGTGAGGTGGCGAGCCTCGGCACAACCGACGTGGTTCGCGTCGGCAGGTTGCTCGACATCAGCGCACGCGGCACCGGGGCTGTGGTGTCGATCGTGATCGTGGCCGTGATCCTGCTCAGCACCTCGCCGCAACTCGGCCTGGTGCTGCTTGTCGGAGCGCCGATCGCAGCCCTGCTGATCCTCCCGGCGATGGGTCCGCTCGAACGCCGGCAGCGCGCCGAGCGGACGCAGCGGGGTGCGGCGTCGGCGGTAGCAGCTGACACCGTCGCGGGACTCCGGGTGTTGCGCGGGCTCGGCGGCGAGGCCGATTTCTCGGCTCGTTATGCCCGCACCTCACAGGCGGTGCGCCACACAACCGTGCGCACGTCGCTCATCCAGTCGCTGCTGGACGGCCTTCAGGTGCTGCTGCCGGGCGCGGTCCTGGTCACGATCACATTTCTCGGCGCTCGGCTCGTCCGCAGCGGCTCCATCCCACCTGGCGAGCTGGTCGCGGACTACGCGTATGCGGCGTTCCTCGCCCTGCCCGTGCAAACCCTGATCCAGGCGGCGAGCATCTGGTCCGCGGCCACGGTCGCCGCCGGGCGCGTGCTCTCGGTGTTGCGCCTCGACGCGGACCTTGCCTCGCCGGCCGACTCGGAAGCACTGCCGGTCGACTGCGACATTGTCGACGAGGAGTCGGGGGTGATCGCGGTGGACGGGTTGATGACCGCCGTCGTGATCGCGGATCCGGACGTCGCCAGCGCGACCGCGGCGAGGCTCGGGCGCCTCACCGATCCATCGGGCGCGTCGCGCGTGACCCTTGGGGGCGTGGCGCTCGACCGGGTCCCGGTCGCGGAGGTGCGGCGCCGGCTCATGGTCCTCGATCGCGATCCACACTTGCTCGCCGGCACCCTGCGCGATGCCGTCGACGCTCCGAGCGCACGAGCCAACGAGACGGATGCCCGGCCGACGGTGGAGGAGGCGATCGCCGCGGCGTGTGGCGCTGACATCGTCACCGGGCTCGGCGATGGCCTCGACTCGCCGGTCTCGGAACGGGGCCGGTCGCTTTCGTGTGGTCAACGCCAGCGCATCGCGCTTGCGGCCGCACTCCGCGCGGATCCGGACGTCCTCGTGCTCGATGAACCGACCAGCGCCGTCGATGCCCACACGGAAGCGTTGATCGGGGAGCGGCTCGGCGCACTTCGGCGCGGACGCACGACGGTCATCTTCACCACCAGTCCGCTTCTGCTCGCGCGAGCAGATCGCGTCGCGTTCGTCGAGGACGGCACCGTGGTGTTCGGGACCCACGCCCGGTTGATCGCCACCGATGCTCGATACCGCCAGGTCGTCACGCGGGGAAACGAATGAGCCGCGAGCGGGCGTCCATCCTCCCGGTGGCCGGCGGACGCGCGGCATGGCGCAGCCTTCGGTCGGGCCTTGCCGAGCGACGCGGCCTGATCGCCGCGGCGATCGCGCTCCAGATGGCGGCCAGCGCTGCTGGTTTGGTCGGCCCGCAGCTGCTCGAGAGAATCATCAACGCCTCGGGTGCGCTCACCGACGCCACCATTGACAGCACGGCGCTGCTGTTCACGGCCGCCCTGGTGGTGCAGACGATCTTCACCGCGGGCGCCCGTGCCTGCGGCGCGCTCACCGGCGAATACGTTCTCGCTCGGCTGCGCGAACGGTTCATCAGCACCGTGCTCGCACTGCCGATCGGCATCGTGGAGCGCGCCGGAACCGGCGACCTCATGACCCGCGCGTCGACCGATGTCGACGACATGTCCCAGGCGGTGCGCCGCGGTCTTCCCGAATTGCTCGTGGCCGGCGTGACCGGCGTGCTCGCCGTCGCCGCGCTGGTGGTGACCGCACCGGTCCTGGGTCTCGTCGTGGTTCCGGTGATCCCCCCGCTGGTGATCGCCACCCGTTGGTACCTGCGACGCGCGCGGCCCGCGTATCAGCAGCAGGCCGCGGCGGAGGCAGTGGTGAACTCCGACCTGCAGGAGACGGTCAATGCAGCGCGCACCATCGAATCGCTGCGACTCGGTCCGCGACGCATCGCACAGACCGACGACGACATCCGCGACTGGGTCGCGTGGGAACGGCGGACCCTTCGCCTGCGCACCGTCTTCTTCGGCACCTGCGAGGCCGCGTACATCGTTCCGCTGGTGCTGTGTCTGCTCTTCGGCGGCCTGCTTGTGATGCACGGTCAGCTCTCCATCGGAGCCGTCGCCGCCGCTGCGCTCTACACGCAGCAGCTGGTGTCGCCCGTCGACACGCTGCTTGCCTGGCAGGACGAGGTGCAACTTGCATCCGCGTCACTGTCCCGCGTGGTCGGCGTCTCCGAGGTGCCGGCGGCAGAGATGACCGGACGGATCCCGTCCGATCGGCGGCTCGTGGCCGAGCGTCTGCACTTCGCGTACGACGACTCTGCCGACGTGCTGCACGGCATCGATCTCTCGCCCGAGGTTGGCGCGCGACTCGCCGTCGTCGGGCCCAGCGGAGCCGGGAAGAGCACGCTCGCACTCTTGCTCGCCGGCGTTCATCCGCCGCGGAGCGGATTCGTGCGAGTCGGCGGCGTGGAATCGCATCTGCTGCCACCGGATCGCCTCCGTCGCGAGGTGGCGCTCGTGACCCAGGAGCATCACCTCTTTGCATGCTCCCTGCGCGACAACCTCCGGCTCCCACGGCCGGACGCCGGTGACGAGCAGTTGCTCGCGGTGCTCGAAACCGTGGATGCGATGCAGTCTGTCCGGTCGCTTCCGGCCGGGCTGGACACGATCCTCGGGTCCGGCGGAACGTCGATCAGTCCCGGATTCGCGCAGCAGATCGCGATCGCGCGACTACTCCTCGCCGATCCGCATACGCTCGTTCTCGACGAGGCGACTTCCCTGCTCGACTCGCGTGCGGCGCGCCATCTCGAGCGCTCGGTCGCAGTGCTCCTCGAGGGGCGCACGGTGATCGCCATCTCGCATCGCCTGCACGCGGCACACGATGCGGAATTGGTGGTGGTGGTTGAGGACGGCCGTATCAGCGAATTCGGCACCCACGCGGACCTGCTGCGTGCGGGTGGTGCCTACGCCCGGCTGTGGAACACCTGGCGACAGGATTCGGCGGGCGTTGTCGGTTAGGCGAACGGGGGCCCGAGCGCCGGGTACGTGGAGGCGACGGGGAGCACCCAAACCTTCCCGTCGGAACAGAAGACTTGACCATCTCCGAAACCATCAACTCGCAGATTGACCACCACGGCCGTGGACGCGCCTGGTGTCAGGACGCGGACGCTCGCGGCCGTCACACATGGGGTGATGACGTCATCACCAGCGACGCTGACGTACGCCGCGGGAGTGGAATCGGACGCGCATCCGCCTGAGGTTGCGCATGGAAGGAGGCTGACCGCAACCGGCTGTGCGCTCCCCGAATAGTCTCCGGTGGTTTCCACCCAGTGGGTGGGTACGAGGCCGCCGTTTGGGTTGAGAAATTGCACCGTCGCCCATCCGCGCAGCATGCACGGGTGGCTGCCCCGATTCCAGATCCCGAGCGCCACGGTGAAGTTACCTGCGGCACCTCCACCGAGGGACGGCGAGTATGCGATCTGCAACTGAGAGCTCGCGCAGGTCGGCTCATCGGCAGTGACGACCGGCGCCGTCGGTGATGCCGTGGACGCCGCGGTTGTTGCGACGGTTGGCGAGGAGGTGGGAGCAGTGCTCGGCTCGGGTGATGGAGCGGTGGGAGTTGGTGTGCCGAGCTCAGAGGCCCGGAGCACCGTCGTTCATCCTGCGATCACGGCGCACTGATGGTCGGGGTTATTTCGGACCAGGTCCGGCCTCCATCGATCGTGCTCAGGAGCTCTGGGCCGGCAGGGGGCTCCAGCCATTCGCTGAAGAATGCCCAGCCGATCTGTGTGGTCAGGAAGTCGAGGGACACCCCCCCGAGCCGCGGGTTCAAGCCGAGATCCGTCCATGTCTTTCCCACGTTGTGCGTCACCCACAGCGATGAATCGTGATCCGAGGTGTCGGCGGCGTACATGAGGAGCCAGCCATTGCCGGCGTCGATGAAGTCCGCTGTGTCGAGCGCGCTGTTCGGTGTCCGCCACGGCGACCAGGTCCGACCACCGTTCGTGGTCACAAATAGCGTGACCACCGGAGCGGTCGCGGTGCCCTCGATGCCGATCATGAATCCGGTGCTGCTGGTGACGAATTGGGGTGGGTTGGTCGTATAGCCGTACTCGGAGTGCTTGATGGCCAGAGGCTCCGATCTCCAACTGACTCCCCCGTCGTGGGACACGTACAGGAAAGGCGATCCACCGTTGCACGACGCTGTGATCCAGCCCGTGTTCGCGTCGCTGAACACCGCCGGATTCTTATCGCAGCCCAGGGGGATATCGCTGGATTGACCGGGAGCCGGCATGAACGACGTCGCAACCACGTGTGTCCAACTGGCTCCGGCGTTCTGCGTGCGGAAGACATCCATGGTTGAGGATCCGAGTGCGGCGCTGCTGAGCGAGAACCATCCATCCTCTCGGCCAACGAAGTCGAGCGCCCCCGCCTGCAGGTCTGCAGCGACGCCGTTCATGGTGAAGGTGCCTCCCCTGATCCACGTCAGGCCGCCGTCATCGGTTGCCCACGCGCGGACCATGGTTGTGCTGATGCCGTTCGATACCGCCGCAATCGTGGCCGTCACGAGGCGGGCCGCGTCAGCGTCGACGAAGGCCGCGGCGATGACCTGGTCGCTGCCGAGCCGCGGCATCCGGAGAGTCCAATGCTGCACGCCGCTGGTGGTGCGCACTATGGCGCCGTCGAGCTGACGCTGCGCCCATCCGGTGGTGGACGTGAACATTCGGAGGTTGTGGACGATGTCGCTCGGCGCGACGGTGGGCGCCGGCTGCGCTGATGCAACCGGAGTTGGAGCCGGCGACGGCGTCCGAGTCGTCACCGGTTGCGGAGGTGGCGTAGCCGCGGGCGGACGAGACGACGTGGCGCGGAGCGCGCCCGTTCCGATCAACCCCACGGCGGCGACGATCGCGGCGGTGGCGATAAGCATCGCAACCGTGCGCCGCACGGAGCCGCGCCGCGATTCCATCGACTGTATCGGGTCGTTCTCGGACACCGCGATCAGACGTCGCGTCATCGACCGTGCGTGGGCTTCGAAGCCATCACGGAGATCGGTCACGGCGCCGCCTCCCCGTCGCCGGCCAACCCCAGTGCGGCGGAGAGCTTGATGCGAGCGCTGTGGAGGTTGTGCTCGACCGTCCTCGGTGAGCACCCGAGCTCGCGAGCCACGTCGGCGATGCTCAGGTCCTCGCCGTAGAAGAGGACGGCGCAGGCTCGCATTCGCGGAGGCAGTGCTCCGAGGGCAGCGTGCCAATCGATGAGCGCCGGGTCCGGGTCCCACCACTCGCTGTCGGGTGGCTCCCAGAAATGGGCGAGCCTGCGTGACTCCCGCGCGATGGATCTGCGGCGCTGAACTGCCAATCGCACGAGCACAGTCCGGAGGAGCGGCCAGGCGGGTGACCGGACATACCCCGGCTCACGCTCCGCGCGACGCAGCACGAGCAGGAATGCATCGTGAGCTAGGTCCTCTCCGGCAGAGCGACTGCCCGTGAGGACGCTCGCGAGGCCGATCATCCTGCGGATCTCCGATCTGTACACCGCATCCAGGTCCGGGACCGCGGTCTCGACGCGGTCGACGCCGGAGTCGGCTCGACTGATCCGCATCGCGGGATAGATCACCGCAGCACGCATGCTCATCCCAACCCATATACGGCACGGAAGTGGATCGGCCCCTAGTCGCGAGACCGATCCCACGTGTAACGTCGCCGGGCATCGGGACGTTCTGCCACGCGCCCTCAGGCTGGAGAGTGCCGACGCCGGCGCAGCCAGGCGATCGTTCAGCCTGCCGTGTCGACCACGTCGAAGACGTTGCCCTCAGGATCCTGCAGGGTCACGAAGTCCTCGCCGGGCTCGGGCGTCCGCGAAGAGCGCACGGCCCCCAGCCCAAGCAGACGCGCAACCTCGCCGGCCTGGTCGTCGGTGTACAGGTCGAGGTGGAGGCGGTTCTTGCCGACCCGCGGCTCCGGCACTCGCTGGAGTGACACGTTCACTTGGGCTCCCTCGGGATCCCGGAGCACGGCCCACCCCTCCTCGGGCCGGTCTCGAGGCGCGTAGCCGAGCGCCGCGGTCCAGAACGCGTACATGGTGGCGAAGTCGTTGCAGTCGATCACCACAGAACCGACGTACATATGGAATCCCTCCGAGACAGGTTGCTCACGGAGTCGACAGGATGCCGCGCCCATGATGCCACCGTGATCCAACCGCGATAGGGGATGAGCAATGCTCGCGATCGACGTCAGGGACAGCGACATTATGGAGACAACGCAGCACCGCCAGGGTGGCGTCGCGCGCATGCTGGCCGCGCTGCAGGACGCCGGCCTCCGGGTGATTCGCATCGAGCCCCGCGTGAATGAAACCGGGATGTACCGGGTGACCTTCAAGGACAGCCCCGAGCTTGCCGTCCGGATCCTCGAGGCGATCCGTCGGCGGGTCAGCCCGTCGGTTTCGACCGCCGCCTGGTAGCGAGCGGCTCCCGAGCCAACTCGCGCTACGCTGACGCCGTCCGTCTGTCTCGCTGAGGATCTCCGAACGATCAACGAACGCGGTTGAGCGAAGCTCGCGTCAAGCCCGGGTGGATCCGGCGTCTCTGGGGTTACATGCTCCGGCACCGCCGGGACGTCGTGCTGTCGGTGGGTGCCGCGGTGCTCGGCAGCGTCTGTCAGACGGCCGTCCCGCTGGTCGCACGCCAGATCGTCGACGCGGTCATCCTCACCAGGACCTCGCCGCTGTGGCCCTGGCTCCTCCTGCTCGTCGGGCTCGCCGCCGCCAGCTTCGGCTTTGCCTATGTTCGCCGCTACCGGGGTGGCCGCGTCGCGCTCGAGGTCCAGTACGACCTCCGCAACGACATGCACGACCATTTGCAGTCCCTGGACTTCGACAACCTCGGCCGCATGCCGACCGGGCAGCTGGTCGCACGCGCCAACTCCGATTCCACGCTGGTGCAGGGACTGCTGAGCTTCTTCCCGATCATGAGCAGCAACATCCTGCTGCTGCTGCTCTCGCTCGGCGTGATGCTCTATCTCTCGCCGCTGCTGGCGCTGGTGAGCGTGGTGGTCGCGCCGAGCCTGCTGATCGTCTCGTATCGCATGCGGTGGCGCGTCTTCCCGGCGACCTGGGACGGGCAGCAACGAGAGGGCGAGCTGGTGCAGATCGTCGACGAGGATCTCAACGGGGTCCGCGTGGTCAAGGCGTTCGGGCAGGAGCAGCGTGAGGTCGAACGCGTGGCCGATGCGTCGAAGGCCGTGTACGGGTCACAGATGCGCGCGGTGCGCCTGCAGTCGCGGTATCAGCCACTCCTCGAGGCGATCCCGCTGTTCGCGCAGGTGGCGATCCTCGCGCTGGGCGGGTGGCTCGCCCTCCACCACAACATCACCCTCGGCACGTTTCTCGCCTTTTCGACCTACGCCACGCAGCTGATGGCGCCGGCCCGCCAGCTCGCCGGGGTCCTGACCATCGGCCAGCAGGCCCGGGCAGGCCTGGAGCGCATCTTCCAGCTCCTCGATTTGCCCGCAGCAATCTCCGACGCACCCGATGCGGTCGATCTCCCCGAGCTGCGCGGTGACATCCGGTTCTCGAACGTGCACTTCAGCTACGGCGACCGTCAGCCGGTGCTCAGAGGAGTCGACCTGCACATTGCTCCGGGAGAGCGCGTCGCGATCGTCGGGCCGAGCGGCAGCGGCAAGACCACGCTCGCGATGCTCGTTCCACGCTTCTATGACCCCACCGAGGGAGCGGTTTGCATCGATGGGCACGACGTGCGCACGGTCGAGTTGCGCTCGCTGCGCCGCCAGGTGGGCGTCGTCTTCGAGGACAGCTTCCTGTTCTCCGACTCGGTGCGGGCGAACATCGCGTACGGACGGCCGGACGCGACCGACGAGCAGATCGAGGCAGCCGCCCGCGCTGCCCAGGCGCACGATTTCATCCTTGAGCTGCCACGGGGATACGACACCGCGATCGGCGAGCGCGGGCTGAGCCTATCGGGCGGACAGCGCCAGAGGATCGCGCTCGCGCGGGCGATTCTCTACGACCCGCGAATCCTCATCCTCGACGATGCCACCAGCGCAATCGACGCGCGCATCGAGGCGGAGGTGCACGACGCGCTGCGTGGAGTCATGGCCGGACGCACCACATTGTTGATCGCGCACCGCCAGTCAACGCTGCACCTTGCCGACCGGATCATCGTTCTGGATGGCGGGGTCGTGGTCGAAACCGGTACCCACGACGAGCTCATCGCCCGCAGCGCGCTGTACAGAACGCTCGTGTCGGGGCTCGAAGAGGTCGACGCCACCGCCATAGGCGATTCCATCGAAGCGCTCGCCGGCATCGCATCCACCGCCGGACTGGATGGCATCACCGCTTCGGCGTGGGCCGGCGACCGGGAGCGATCCGGCAATCGCATGGCGGGTCGCACGATCGGCGCTCCGTCGCTCGGCCCGGGGCTCGGGGGCGGTGGCTCCGGCTGGCGTCTCAACCTGGCCCCGACACCCGAGCTGCTCGCCCGTGTCGCGCGTCTCCGACCCGTTCGGGATGCCGCTGACGTCGACCTCGAGCGCGAGTCGCGACCGGACAAGCACTTCAGCCTGCTGCGGCTGCTGCGTGAGTTCCACCGGCCGCTGCTCCTCGGCCTGGTGTTCGTGATCGTCGACGGGTTGATGACGCTGCTCGGACCGGTGCTGGTGAAGACCGGTCTCGACGATGGCGTGGCGAAGGGATCGTCCGTGGTCCTCTTCGCCGCGGCGGGCGTCTTTCTCGTGGTCACGTTCGTCGATCTCGTCGACGAGATTGGTGAAACCTTCGTCACCGGACGCACCGCGCAGCGAATCATGCTGTCGCTTCGCATCCGCATCTGGGCACAGCTGCAACGCCTTTCCCTGGACTACTACGAGCGCGAGATGGCCGGTCGAATCATGACCCGGATGACGACCGACGTCGACCAGTTCGAATCGTTGATCGAGAACGGTCTGCTCTCTGCTCTGGTATCGATCGTCACGTTCGTCGGTGTCGGCGTCGCGCTGGTCATCATCAATGCCGAGCTCGGCCTCTGGACGCTCTCGGTGGCGATCCCGCTTGCCGTGGCAACCGTCGTGTTCCGTCAGAAGGCGGCTCGCCTGTACAGCATGTCGCGCGAGCGGATTGCCATCGTCAATGCGGATTTTCAGGAGAGCCTCTCCGGGGTTCGCGAGTCGCAGGCCTTCGTCCATGAAGACGCTGCGATAGCGCAGTTTCACCGGCTGGGGCGCGCGTACCTCGACACGCGTGTTGCCGCACAGCGTCTGGTCGCAACCTACTTCCCGTTCGTGCAGTTCATGGCGGCGGTTGCCGACGCGATCGTGCTCGGCGTCGGTGCGCGGCTGATCCAGACCGGCCATCTCACCTCGGGAGCGCTCATCGCGTTCCTGCTCTACATCGACCTATTCTTCTCACCCATCCAGCAGCTCTCGCAGGTGTTCGATGCGTGGCAGCAGACGCGCGTGTCGGTGGGTCGAATCGCCGAGCTGATGCAACTCGAGTCGCTGACGCCCGATCCAGCGGATCCCGAGGAGATCGGCCGCCTGCGCGGCGACGTCAGCCTCAACCACGTGCGTTTCTCATACCCCGTGCCCGCCGAGCGCCCCGGATTCGAAGGAGGGCGCCCGGTTGCTCGGCGCGGGCCGCAGGATCCACGGTTGCTGCAATCCCGAGACGCCGGCTGGCGCAAACCACCGGAGGCGTTGCGCGGCATCGATCTGCAGGTCGCGGCAGGGGAGACCATCGCCCTCGTCGGCGAAACGGGTGCCGGGAAATCCACAGTCATGAAGCTGCTGGCACGTTTCTACGACCCCGATGAGGGGAGCGTTGAGGTCGACCGGCACGACCTGCGCACCGTCGATCTGCACGACTTCCGCCATCAGCTCGGCTACGTTCCGCAGGAGGCATTCCTCTTCTCGGGCACCATCCGGGACAACATCGCGTACGGGCGCCCCGAGGCCGGTGACGCCGAGGTGGAGGCGGCTGCCCGAGCGGTCGGCGCGCATGAGTTCATCGCCCGCCTCTCGGGCGGGTACCACCACGAGCTGACCGAGCGCGGCCGGTCGCTCTCGTCCGGTCAGCGCCAGCTCATCGCGCTGGCTCGTGCCGAGCTTGTCGACCCGGTTCTGCTCCTGCTCGACGAGGCAACCTCGAACCTCGACCTCGTGACCGAGGCGCACGTCGCCGCCGCTATGCAGGAGGTATCCCACGGCCGGACCACGGTGGTGATCGCGCACCGGCTGCAGACCGCCAGGGCTGCGGACCGCATCGTGGTGCTGCACGGCGGGCAGGTGGTCGAGACCGGAACCCACGACGAGCTGGTCGCGGCCCATGGTCGTTACGCCGCGATGTGGGAGGTCTTCGACGCCGTGGGCACGTCAGCGATAGTCACGCGCCCGGGGTAGCCCTGGAAGACCGCTGAGCTAGGCCGGTTGAGGCTGGGGCTCGGCACAGGCGCACGGACGCGGGCAGGCATAGGACACCCGGCCTTCTAGAGCTGGCTGCTCGGCGTGACCCGCGCTCGCGGGTCGCGTCCCGTAAACGCCACGAAGCGCTCCCAGTCGTTGGCGCCGGGTGGTGGCGGTACCTCGGCGCCGAAGGGGGCGCCGGGACCCACCATGTCCCGGAACTCCTGCTTGATGAAGGCGTGCGCCCCACTCAGTGCCGGCGCGGCGAGGGTGGAGGCAAGTCGATCCAGCTGTCCAGTGGCCCGGGCCAGGTCCCACGCGTGGGCGGCTAACTCGAGGAGATACATGTCGATGAGGGCGGTTCCCGTGTACTGCTCACCCCAGGGCATGGTTGCCGTTGTCACCAGGCGGGTATCGTCCGCCCACGCCGCCACGGCCTCCTGGGCCGCGCTCCGCAGGCGGTCGGGCGCCTCAGTCAGCTCCACGTGCGGGGATGCATCGCCTGACGGGGGCGCTTGCCCGCGGCCGAGGGCGGCAGCTCGGNNTTGCGCAATTGGTCAGGGCTTATCCCAGAGACGATCACCGCCGCGTTCTCGTAGGCATCGATGAGGATGCTGCGGCGGTCCGGCGTGGCCATGGTGTTCGTCCTCCGCTCGTTTCATCGGGCGGCCCATTGTCGTCCTGAGCCCGACGCAACGCGTAGCTCTACGGCTGGCTCGCCGCCGGAGGTGCGTGCGACGGGTTCCAGGTGGGCTCCAGCCCTGTGGCGATCGCGCCGGCGACCAGCGCTGCCAGAAGCGCCCAGACGATCACCCGTTCCGGCCGGTTGATCGCGGTCGCAGCCAAGCTCTTGGCTGACGCTCGGAGCGCCTTGCGCAGATACACGGCCACGTGCACGAGGACGATCACGGCGAGCGCGATGACCGAGTCGGTGTGGATCGCCGCCCAGGTGCCGTGGTCGGTGCCCTCGCTCCAGAGCACCACGCCGCTGACGGTGGCCAGCACCGCCGCGAGCGCCAGCGGCAGCGCGATCACCCGCGGCAGCAACCAGGGCGGCCCCGCGGCTCGGTACGCGTCGCGGTGAAAGAAGTAGCCGATCGCGCGCCACGCCGTGCTCGCGAGCTTCACCACCAGGATTGGGATCAAGGCGAACCCAAGCGCGAAATGGACCGGTCGCAGCGGCGTGAAGGCAAGTCCGCTGAGGTAGAGGAGCACCAACGCGAAGAGGACGATCAGTCCGGCATGCGACGTCAGGATCAGGTTCCCGATGACCTGCGGCGCCCTCCTCGGATGGGGGCCGTCCTCGAGGAGGTCGAGGGCGCGCCCGAGGCCACCGTGGCGCGCCGGATCCGCATCAACCGCGTCGTCAGCCGGCGTCCCCGAGGCGGTCCCCACCACCAGACTGTACGCATACAGCCGAATCGGAGCGGGCTTGACCCACCTCGAGTACGGGATCGTCCAGGCGCAGCCGCCCGGAAGGTGGCGGGCCTAAGCCGCGACCTCCAGCGCCTCGTCGATGAAGGCGAGCAGCCGTCCTTTGGACATGAGGCCGACCACTTGGCGCACCGGCTTGCCCCCCACGAACAGCAGCAGTGTTGGCAGCGACATCACGCCGAAGCGCCCCTGGGTCACGGGATTGGCGTCGACGTCGACCGTGAGGATCCGCACGTCGGATCGCTCGCTGGCAACCTCATCGAGGATGGGTGCGAGCATGCGGCAGGGCGGACACCATGCCGCACCGAACTCGACGAGCACGGGTGAGTCGGATGCAAGGACTTCCGTGTCGAAGGTGGCGTCGTCGACGGTCTTGACCATGGGGTTCTCCTGATCACTGGCGGGGTGTGGTCACCGCCTTGTAGGCGGCGCAATTCGAGAAGGTGTGCATGGCGCTGCGATCGCGAGGATGCCGGCCGCGTGCGGGCGGCGGCGGGTTGTGATCCTCGGCGGCGTACCGATCCCAGACCGACTGCCGGGACATCCCGAGACGCTCCGCGATGTCCTGCCAGCTCATCCCCTCGGAGCGGGCGGCGAGGACGGTGGCGGCGCGGCGGGACCCGAGCAGCACCGCAACCGATCGCAGCGCGACCAGCCGGTCCGCCGTCGGGAGGTCATTGAGGACGCGCAGCACGGTGGCGACGGCCGCATCCGCCGTGGGCGTCGAGAGCGAGTAGGCCATATGTCAACTATACATGACATATATTTCTGGGCTCAGATGCCGACCCGCGTCACCGCGCAAGCCCATCGGGGGTGTGAGTGACCTGCGGTCGGACGGGACCCCGGGTCCGGCTTCAACCCGGACTATTCAGCCTCCGGCGGGGTTCCGTCCGACCCAGGCTCAGGTCTCGTTTGCGATGTACTGTGCCTCGGCACGCACCGGGCCGCACTGCTGCAGCACGGGCTATCGTGTCAACCGGTGGCGCTCGGCGACTGACCCTCAGCTTCGCGCCGAGCCGGTGGTGTGCGCGCTCGCCGCGTCGACGGGATGATTGAGCACGATCAGTGAGCGCGACTGCATCGGGATCTCATCTCCAGCGTGGTGGACGGTCGACCCGCGATGTCCTTCAGGGTCGTCGGTATCGATGACCATCGTCCATCCCCCGCGCCATCCTG
>PKWB01000036.1:61056-70268 GCA_003131685.1 Candidatus Dormiibacterota bacterium | reverse complement strand
CGGTCGTACCAGAGGTGCACGTCGACGATCGGCATGGGTTCGAACGCCTCGAGGCCTTCGATGCCCAGAGCCGGCGCGTCCTCGAGGATCGAGTTGAGACGCCTCGGCGGGACCGCGAGGACGCAGGCGTCGCACGCCGCGCCGGTCCCGCCACTCAGCTTCACGCCGGTGACGCGGTCGCCCTCGCGATGGAGGCCGACCACGGCCTGGCGCATATGGACGCCGTCGAGCCGCGCCGCCGCAGCCTCCGCGAGCCTCGCAAGCGGGACGCGCAGGTAGGCGATCCGCGCCGCGTCCCGATCGCCGAGAAACGCCGTCCGGATGACGAACAACCCCATCTCCGCCGACACGCGGTCGAGCGGCGCGTTGAGCGCCGGCACCAGGAACGGATCCCAGAATGCACGCAGTGCGCGGCTGCTCTGATGATGACGGCGCAACCAGGCGGCCATGTCGCCCTTCGGCCTCCGATCGCCGCGCGCCGCCAGCAGCGCGCGTGCCACCTGGAGGCGATCGAGCGTGCTGAGGTGCGGATACCGTGCGAAACCGGCCATCAGGTGGAGCGGCGCCGGCAGCGACGATGCGCGGAGATGGGCGGGCGGACGTTTGCGCGAAAGGACTGTGGCCTCGAATCGCGGCTGGATGTAGAGGGCGTCGCGCAACCCGAGCTCATCAATCAGGTCGAGGGTGGCGGTGCAGCAGGCGAGCACGACGTGCTGCCCGCAGTCGACCTCATGGCCCTCAACCTCAAAGGAAGTCGCCTTGCCGCCGAGCAGGCGAGAACGCTCGTAGAGGTCGACGTGCCAGCCCCTCTTGGCGAGCGCGAGCCCGGCGCTCAAGCCGGCCAGCCCGGCCCCGACGACGGCGACACGTGGCTGCCGGCTCATACCGCCGCCAGCCACGAGCGCGCCATCACGCCGAGCTTCGCCGCCTTGGAGAGCCGCGCACGTCCCCGTAGCGGCAGGTCCGGCGCGGCCTCGATCCGGTCGAGGATTCCCAGGTAGATCCCTGCCATGGTGCGCACGCACACGGCCGGTTGCTTCGGGATCGACTCGGTGACGCGGATACCGGTCGCATGCAACTGGCGCGCGCGTGCGATCTGCATCGCCATGAACGCGTGCCAGCCGGGTGCGACACGGCCGTCGAGGATGTGGCTCTCGGTGATGCCGAACTCCTTCAGCTCATCGAGCGGCAGGTAGATGCGGCCGCGGCTCGCATCCTCCTGCACGTCACGGAGGATGTTGATCAGCTGCAGCGCGACCCCCAGCTCATCGGCTCGCTCGAGTGCGATCGGATCTTGAAAACCGAAGATGCGCACGCACATCCGCCCCACCACCGACGCGACCAGGTTGGCATAGGCGCGCAGCTCCTCCCACGTCTCATAGCGCGTGGTGGTCAGGTCCATGGCGACACCGTCGATGAGCATGTCCAGCTCGGCGAGCGGAATCGCATGGCGCCGCATCGCTATCGCGAGCAATCCCATGACCGGGTCGGTGCTATCACCCGGCCGGGTGTCGCGGAGGCGGCGCCGGTGGTGCTCGAGGCGCTGGTCGCGCGAGGCGCGACCGTCGAGGTCCGCGTCGTCGTCAACCTGCCGTGCAAAGTCGTAGAGGGCGTAGATCGAGGTGCGCTGATGGCGTGGCAGCGCGATGAACCCCCAGTAGAAGTTGGCGGCCTCACGGCGTGCCATGTCCTCGCAATAGCGCTCCAGCGCACGAACGCTGCTCGCCGTTGCCGTGTCAAGCACGCCGCTCTCCTGCCGGTCGCGCCGTCACTGCGGCGCCCCGGGTCTGACCATGGCGCATTCCCGCCGAGAGCGCCGCGGTGACGATGCGAATGCGGGCCGCGCCGTCGACGGCAGGGCGCTGGGTTGCGGTGCGATAGCCGCTCGCGGCGATGGCGTCGACTATCGCCTCGCCGCCGAGGCGATAGAGCGCAAGCTGCACGCGCAGCCGCCGTGGTGCGAGGGTTTCCAACGCGATCCCTGATGCAAGCAGCGTCCTGGCTCGCTCGCACATCGCCCGGGTCGCACCGTCGATCCCGTGCTCGCGGATGTCGCTCTGCAGCAGATAGGTTCGGCCGAGTCGCTTGTCGACGGAGACGTCCTGGGCGAAGTTCGCGAGTTGCAGCCCGATGCAGACGTCGTCGCTCAGCGCAACCGCAGCCGGATCGCGGATTTCGAAGAGGCGGAGCACGATCCGGCCGACCGGAGCAGCGGAGTGCATGCAGTAGGCGCGCAACGCCGCCCAGTCCTCGTAGGTGTCGACGCGCTGGTCCTGCAGGTTGGCATCGATGAGGTCGATGAAGGGTTGAGCGTCCAACTGGAATCGGCGCACCGTCTCGGTCAATGCGACCAGCACCGGGTGGGTGCGCTCGTCGTGCTCGAAGCTCTCTCGCGTCTCGTCCCGCCAGCGCCGGAGACGGCGCAACGCGACCGCGCGGTCACCGCTCTCGTCGCCGAGGTCATCGGTGAACCTGCAAAACGCATACACCCGGGTGAGGTCGCGACGCAGCCCGCGCGGCGAGAGCCGCGAGGCGACCGTGAAATTCTCGTAATGCCGCACCAGCCGGCGGCAGTACGCGTCGGCCGCCTCGACGGACACGACGGGCTGGGCCATCAGAGAGCCCGCCCGTCGCAACGCACCAGATGGGCGTCACGATGCAGATCGCGAACTCGCGACGCGCCGACGCAGAACATGGCGAGGCGCAACTCCTCGAGGATCACTGCGACCGTCTCCTCGAGCGCGTCGTCGCCGGCAGCGGCGGCGCGCACCAGCGGCCCGGCGATCCCCACCGAGTCGGCGCCGAGCGCCAGTGCTTTGGCGACATCGATACCATCGCGCACACCACCACTGGCAATCAGCACATCACCCGGCGCGGCGCTTCGCGCGCGGACGAGCGCCTCGGTGGTCGGAATCCCCCAGCCGGCGAATGACGCCGCCACGCGGGCGCCGACCGGGTCGGTCATACGATGGCGCTCGACCTCGCTCCACGACGTCCCGCCTGCTCCGGCGACGTCGACCGCGGCAACGCCCGCATCGAAGAGGCGCACCACCAGGTCGTCGGCGATACCCCAGCCGACCTCCTTGACGATCACCGGTGCACCGAGGTTTGCGCAGAGCGCCGCGATGCGCGCGAGCAGTCCGCTGAACGCGGTGTTGCCGGATACCTGGAGCGCCTCCTGCAGGGGGTTCAGGTGCAGCACCAGGGCGTCGGCTCGCAGGGTGCGAAGCAGATGACGGCATTCCTCGGTTCCGACGCCGAGGTTGAGTTGCACCGCACCGAGATTGGCGAGCAGCGGCACGTCGGGTGCGAGCGGTCGGACGTCGAATGTGGGGAGAACCTCTGGTTGTTCGAGCAGGACCCGGCAGGAACCGAGACCCATCGCGAGGCCGTGAGCCTGTGCGACACGCGCGAGTCGCTCGTTGATGATCCGCGCCTGCTCGGTGCCGCCGGTCATGCAGGAGATCAGCAAGGGCGCATCGACGTGCCGGCCGAGCAGGTGGGTGCGCAGCTCGACGTCGTCGAGGTCGATCTCCGGCAGCGCGCGATGCACGAAACGCCAGTCGTCGAAACCGCTTTCGATGCCCTTGGCGGCGACGTCCTCGTCGATGTTGATTCGCAGGTGCTCGTCCTTGCGCGAGGCCGTGCGCGATCCGGTCTTCGTGTCGGTGCTCGCGCTAACGGTTGCGTTCAGCGACATGGATCGCCAGATCCGCGAAGTCGGTGATCGCTTCGTCGGGGAGACCGGTGAGCGCGGCGATGGCGTCGCGGGCCAGCACCATCGGGACCCCGGCTGTCAGCGCCGGACCGCCCAGGTCATCGAGCAGCGCACGCAGGCGGAACTCGCCACCGGGCTCACGTTCGCGGAAGAGCCGGCGCAGCTCGCGGCGCCGGGCGGGCGTCGCCACCTCGTACGCCGCGACCACGGGATACGTGAGCTTGCGCCGGCGCAGGTCGCCGCTCCGGCCCTTGCCGGTGACCTGGGGGTCTCCCCATGTCCCGAGCCAGTCGTCCCGAACCTGGAAGGCGAGCCCGAGCAGCCTGCCCGCGGCGTCGAAGCGCCGCGCAACCGCGCGGGGTGCGCCGGCGAGCACGGCTCCCGACGCCATCGCGGCGCCGATCAGCGCGCCGGTCTTCATGGTCACCAGCCGGAGGTAGGTCGCCTGGGCGGCGCCGGCGCGGCCCTCGAGCGAGAGGTCGAGGCACTGGCCCTGGACCACCTGGACCACCGCCGCGCTCAGGAGATGAGCCGCGCGCATTCGGCGCCCAGCGCGCGGTCCCGGCGCGAGGAGCCCGCTCATGGCGTTGGCGAACATGCCATCACCGGCGTTGATGCCCTGCTCCGCTCCCCAGATGGTCCACACGGTGGGGCGGTGGCGGCGGAGCTGGTCGCCGTCCTGGATGTCGTCGTGGATCAACGTGAAGTTGTGGATCAGCTCCACGGCGACGGCCGCGGGAAGCGCCGAGGCCGGGTCACCTCCGAGCGCCTCGCAGGCCCAGAGCGCCAGCGCTGGGCGGATGCGCTTCCCGGCGGGGTCGTTCGCCGGGCGGCCATGCGCGTCCGTCCACCCGAGATGGTAGGCGGACATCTGCCGGAGCAGCCCCCGAGTGCGGGGCGCGGTCCTTCGAAGACCGTAGTCGAGCAGCTCGGTATGCCGGTCCAGCAGCGCCGGCAGCGCCTCGATCGCCGGCGACGCATCAATGTCGAGTACGCGTTCCGCCATGGGCCTCCCCCTGCAAGGAAGCTTTCTACGTCGTAACTATCGCTGCATGGTAACCAACCCGGTTCCGCGGCGGCAAGCGGGTCAATCGTCGCGCATCCGGGCAGGCTCAACGCTGCAATCGCGCCGCGCGGCTGCTACGCTTTCGCGGACCGTCCATCGGTGCGATACACGGTTGTAGGGGGCTCGCGCAGTGTTCAAGTCGTTCAAGTACGCCCTGCTGGGGCTGGCCGGGCTTCTGGCCCTCTCAACACCGGTCGGCGTCTTCGGAGCGGGCGTCTCAGCCGGCTCCGCCCGGGGTGCCGCGGCACCGCGCCCGATGTTCGCCGTCGTGCATCGCGCGTCCAGCCGGACCGCGATCGCATCGGCGGTGAACACGTGGCAGTTCAGCTACACCTATCTCGGCACCACCTACAAGGACACCTTCGTCGGGACCAACCCAACCACGGGTGCGACCACAACCGTTCCCGTGTACATCATCCCCATCAAGTTGACGTACGGGACGTTTGTGACCAATCCGAACACCAGGCTCAGCAACGGCAAGACGGTGGTCCAGAACACCACCGCGAGCCCGATCTTCAAGAAGCTCACCTACATCCAGGGCGGCACCAATGTCGGGAGTACGCAGTACGTCGATGCCTTCCAGCGCGCGTCGCTGTGGGGAACGGTGAGCGCGCACCCGACCTATCACGTGCTGCTGGGCAAGCCCGTGATCAAGCCACTCCAGTCGTTGCGGGTGCCGGCGGCCGATGGGTCTGTGGGCAATCCATTCGGGACGAAACTCCTCATCGCGAGCATCAATTGGTTCGATCCCCTGGCAGCGGGAATGATCTCCTCGCTGGGGATTCCGGCTGGAGCCCTGCCGATCTTCGTGACCACCCAGACCTACCTGTCGAACAACTCCGGGCTCAGCGGCTGCTGCATCGGTGGCTATCACAACGTGTCGGGCGCGGGGCAGCCCTACGCGATGTTCACCTACATCCAGACGCCCGGCCAGTTCTCGCAGGACGTGTCGGCGCTGTCCCACGAGATCGGCGAGTACGTCAACGATCCATTCACGAACAACATCAACGTTCCCGCGTCCTGCTTCACGAATCTCATCTATGAGGTGGGTGACCCGCTCGAGAACGAGGCGAACTACGGCGACTACCCGTATGCCCTCAACGGGTTCACGTATCACCTTCAGGACCTGGTGACACCGGTGTACTTCGGGGCACCCGGTTCCACCAGCGTGCACGGCTGGAGCACCTTCCAGGGAACCAGTCTTCTCGTCTGCCAGAACGGCGGGTGACGACGCCGAGAGGTCAGTCCTCAACGGCTGCGGGCAGCACCACCTGGAACTCCGTGCCGTGACGCGGCTCTGAGGAGACCGACACAGTCCCCCCGTGGGCTTCCACCACGTGGCGGACGATGGCCAGGCCGAGCCCGGATCCCTCGCCGTCGCGCTGCCGCGAGCTGTCCGCTTTCCAGAAGCGCTCGTAGATGCGCGGCAGGTCCGCGGGGGTGATGCCGACGCCGGTGTCGCGGCAGCGCAGCACCACCTGGCCGGCGGTGCCGGGCGCGGCGGTGATGGAGATGAGGCCGCCCGACGGGGTGAACTTGATCGCGTTGTGCGCCAGGTTGCGGAGGACCTGGCCCAGGTGCGACGCGTCGCCGACCAGGTCGGGCGTGCCCGGCGCGACGCTGACGTCGAGGGTCACACCCTTGCTCTCGGAGAGTGGCCGGAGCCGATCGAGGCTGCCCATGAGCACGCTGATGGGCACCCGCTCGCTGGCCATGGGCCGGAGCCCGGACTCGATGGTGCTGAGCTCCAGCAGCTCCTCGACCATCTGAGCCATGTGCGACGCCTCCTGCCCGATCCGGCGCACGAAGTCGGCGGCGGCGCCCGGGTCCTCGAGCCCTCCGTTCGCCAGCGTCTCCGCGATCAACTGCACCGCGGTGATCGGGGTGCGCAACTCGTGCGACACGTTACTGACAAAGTCGCGCCGAACTCGCTCGAGATGATGGACGCGCGTCTCGTCGCGCACCATCAGCAGTGTCGAGACCTCGCCGTTGAGTGCGATCGCCCGAGCGTTGAAGTCCCGGTCGTGCAGCGTGATCGCGCGCTCCTCGACACGTCCGCTCCGGCGTGCCGCGTCGAGCAGCCGGATGATGCGATAGTCGACCTCGCCGTCGACAAAATCCGATCCCTCGACGAGCGCCAGCCCGAGCAACCGCCGAGCGGGTTCGTTGGCGAGCAACACCTTTCCCTGGGCGTCGAGACCCACGATGCCAGGGTCGAGGAGCAGCCCCACGGCCCGGAGCACGTCGATGCTCCCTGAGCCGGACAGTGCCTCGACAGCGTCCAGTGCCTCCACCACGGCGAGTATAGGCGCGTGGTCGAGGCGCCTCTTCAGGGGAACCGCTAAGCTCGTTTCATGGCGCCCACCGTCGCCAAAAGAATCCTCGTGGTCGAGGACGAGGACGCCATCCGCGAGACGCTTCGCTACAACCTTGCCCGCGAGGGCTACGAGGTCGTCGAGGCCGCGACCGGACCTGACGCGCTGAGCCTCGCGCGTTCCGAGCGCCCCGACCTGATCCTTCTCGACGTGATGCTTCCCGGGCTCAGCGGACTCGAGGTGTGCCGCGTGCTGCGCCAGGAGTCGCAGACGCCGATTCTCATGCTCACTGCCAAAGGAACCGAGGTCGACAAGGTGGTGGGTCTGCAGCTGGGCGCCGACGATTACGTCACCAAGCCGTTCTCTTTCAATGAGCTGCTCGCTCGGGTCACGGCGCTGCTCCGGCGCTCGGACATGAGTGCACGCCCGGCCGGTGCACCCGAGATCGAGGAGTTCGACGGCTTCAAGATCGACCGTGCCGCGCGCACCGTCCACGTCGAGACCGTGGAGCTCAGGCTCGCCCCCAAGGAGTTCGACCTCCTTTCTCTGTTGCTGCGCAACCCGGGACGGGTGCTCTCGCGCCAGGCGATCATCGCTGCGGTCTGGGGCAACCGCTTCTACGGCGACCCCAAGACTGTCGACGTGCACGTCCGCTGGCTTCGCGAGAAGTTCGAGCCCTTCGCGCGGATCCCCTTCCGGATCACCACGGTGTTCGGGGTCGGGTACCGCCTCGACCGGATCGGCGCAATCGACCAGTCCCCGTAAACTCGACCAGGCATCGGAGGAGACGCGTGGACGCAGCGGTCATCGGTGGGGGTGTCATCGGCCTGTCGGTGGCGTGGCGAGCCGCGCGGGCTGGGCTCAACGTCGCCGTGGTCGATCCCGACCCGGGATCCGGCGCGTCGCATTTCGCCGCCGGGATGATCGCTCCGGTGGGGGAGGCCGAGTTCGGCGAGGAGGCCGTGGTCGCCCTCAACCGAGACTCTGCGGCGCGCTACCCGTCATTCATCGCCGAGCTCGAGCTCGATGCGGGACGCTCCGCCGGCTACCGGCAGACGGGGACCCTGCACGTGGCCGTCGACGGCGACGAACAGATCGCGCTCGAGCGGGAGTTCCGGTTTCGCCAGCAGCTCGGCCTCCCGGTCGAGCGGCTCACCTCGCGCCAGACACGGGAGCTCGAACCCGGGCTTGCCCCGTCGGTACGCGGCGGCATGCTGGTCCAGACCGACCATCAGGTCGACCCCCGCGCCATGGTCCCGACCCTGCTCCAGGCATGCAGCCGGCTCGGGGTGCAGATCCATCGCAGCCGGGCGTCATTGCTCGTCGACAGGGGCCGGGTCACCGGTGTTGCGCTCGAGAGCGGGGAACGGCTCGAGGTACCGAAGGTCGTGCTCGCTGCGGGCTGCTGGTCCGGCAATGTCCCTGGCGTTCCCCATGACGACATCCCCCCGGTCCGTCCGGTGAAGGGACAGATCCTGCGTCTGCGCGGCGTCCCCGAGTTGATCGCGCGGACGATTCGCGGTGGCTCCGTCTACATCCTGCCGAGGGGCGATGGCCGCGTGGTCATTGGCGGAACTGTCGAGGAGCGCGGATTCGACACGGCGGTGATCGCGGGCGCGGTGTACGAGCTCCTCCGCGAGGCGCGAGCCCTCGTGCCCGACGTCGCCGAGCTGGAGCTGGTCGAGGCGTCGGCCGGGCTGCGGCCTGGGTCGCCCGACAATATGCCCATGGTTGGTGACTCCACGACCGGAGGCCTCATCGTCGCGACCGGCCACTACCGCAACGGCTACCTCCTTGCGCCGGCCACGGCCGACGCCGTTTCCGGCGTGCTGGCAGGAGCGCCGTGGCCGGAGGCCACCCGGCCCTGGGCNNTCAACGGCGAGAGCCGCGAGGTGGCGGAGGGCCTGGGGCTCACCGACCTGCTCCGCGAGATGGAGCTCCCACCGGAGCAGCGCGGCATTGCGGTCGCGAGGAATGGTGACGTGGTGCTCCGGGCGAGCTGGGCGAACACCACGCTCTCCGCCGGTGACCGCCTCGAAATCCTTCACGCCGTTCAGGGTGGTTGAGGTGCGATGGCTGACCTGACCGACCTCCTGGTGATCGCCGGCGAGCG
>PKWB01000036.1:0-60909 GCA_003131685.1 Candidatus Dormiibacterota bacterium | reverse complement strand
CAAGCTCGAGGTGATCGCCGACGAGGAGACGCTGCTGCCCGATGGCGCCGAGCTCCTGGTCGCCGCGGAGCAGCTGATCGATGACGGCTTCGTCGTGCTCCCGTATGCCAACGACGACCCCGTGCTCTCGCGCCGTCTCGAGGACCTGGGCTGCGCGGCGGTGATGCCGCTCGGTGCGCCGATCGGCAGCGGGTCGGGGATACGCAACCCCTACAACCTCCGGATCATCCGCGAGCGTGCGGGTGTCCCGGTGGTGCTCGACGCCGGGGTCGGCACCGCGTCCGACGCCGCGATCGCGATGGAGCTCGGCTGCGACGCCGTCCTGGTCGCGTCCGCGATCACGCGTGCCGCCGAGCCGGTGCTCATGGCACGGGCGATCGGCAGCGCCGTCGAAGCCGGACGGCTCGCGTTCCGGGCGGGACGGATTCCCCAGCGCCTCTACGCCGAGGCGTCGACGTCCTGGGAAGGCCTCGCGGATCTCGGCATCCGTCCGAAGATGCTGCCGAAGCTGGGTGATGCCGGGTCGCGGTGACGCGAGGCGCGAGCGCCTCGAGCGGGCCCGCCTCTATGTGGTCACCGGGGCGCGCAAGGCCGAGGACGATCTTCCGGCGTTCCTCGAGGCCGTCCTGGAAGCCGGCGCCGACATCATCCAGCTGCGCGAGAAGGACGCCGAGGCGGGCGACATCCTCCGCTGGAGTGAGGTCTTCCGTGCCGCCGCCGACCGCCACGGCGCCCTCTTCGTGGTCAACGATCGCGCCGACCTCGCCGTCGCCTCGGGCGCCGACGGGGTCCATCTCGGGCAGAACGATCTCCCGGCGTCATGGGCGCGACGGCTGGTCGGGCCTGACGTGATCATCGGGCTGTCGACGCACTCCACCGCGGAGTTCGACGCCGGCGACCGCGAGGCCGACTACCTGTGCGTCGGCCCGCTCTACGCCACGCCGACCAAGCCGGGCCGGCCGGCGACCGGGCTCGAGATCGTGACCCACGCCGCCGCGCGTTTGGAGACCGGACGGGAACGGCGCCCCTGGTTCGCCATCGGGGGCATCGACGGTGCCTCGCTTCCCGGCGTTGTCGCCGCCGGGGCAGAGCGGATCGTGGTGGTCCGGGCGGCCGCCGGAGCCGATCCGAGCGCCTCTGTCAGGCTCCTTCTGGCGGGTCTCGCAGGCTCCCCCGTTTCTTAACCATCACCTAACACCTGCACAAACTTCTCACGGGGGGCAATCGTCGACGGGTACTGCAGGCGCTCAAAAACGGCTCGGCTGGCGCCCGAACGTCGAAACCCTTGAATGCCCCGCGACGCGCTCGGGTGGCGGTCCGCTGCCGGAGCGCGAAATGCGTCAACCGTTAAGCGGTCCTTAACCGTCCGGCTGTGTCGCCCTTAACCACTCGATCGCCACGATAGCGGCGTGCAGTCGCAACGCGACAGGGCGAAGTCTGGGGAATTGAGGGCTGAGATGACGGTCGAGATCGAACCATCGCTGAACCGTGAGCGACCATTCTGGCGTCGACGCGCGAGCGTACGAGGTGCGCTGACGCTGCTGGCTGGGGGCTCCGTCCTCGCCGCCTGCGGGTCGGCCACAACCGGAGCAACGACGCTCGCCCCGACCGCGACACCAACGCCCGTCTGCACCGGGACCACAGCGAACCCCGGCTACACCAATGGCCTCGCTACCGTCTCCGGCCAGGCGACGACCCTGAGTGGGGCGGGGTCGACATTTGTGGCGCCCATGATGTCGGTCTGGACCAAGGCCTATGCCACGTCTAACGGAGTCCAGGTTGCCTACTCGTCGGTCGGCTCCGGCGCCGGCGTCGCGCAGATTCAAGCGAATACGGTCGACTTCGGCGATTCGGATGCCTTCATGTCGGATACCGACCTCGCCAAGGCCAAGGGCCCGATCGTTCAGATTCCGCTCGTGCAAGCGCCGGTCGTCGCGATCTACAACCTTCCCGGCGTTGCGAGTGGTCTGAAGTTCGACGGCGACACGCTCGGCAAGATCTTCTCGGGCGCCATCACGACGTGGAATGACCCGGCGATCAAAACTTTGAACCCTGGGATCAGCCTGCCGAGCACCCCCATCGCGGTCGCCCACCGTTCGGACGGATCGGGGACCACTGCCATCTTCACCGACTTCCTCACGCAGACCAGTCCTGCTTGGGTGACCGCGCTGGGAGGATCGAAGACCAGCGTTGGTAAGACGGTGGCGTGGCCGGTCGGGATCGGCGGCAAGGGCAACGAAGGTGTGTCCGCGGTGGTGAGCCAAACGGCGGGTGGCATCGGATACGTCGAACTCGATTACGCCATCGCTCAGCACCAGACGTACGCAGACGTCAAGAACAAGGAGGGCCTGTTCATCGAGCCGTGCGAGCAGACAGCTGCTGCCGCCACGGTCGGCATCACGAGTTACCCCTCAGACCTGCGAATCGACATCGTGAACCTGTCGTCGAATGCGCAGGCTTATCCGATCACCGGGTTGACGTGGGCGCTCGTCTACCAGAACCAGACGAAGGCCGCGACGGCAGCGGCACTCGTCAACTTCTTCTCGTGGATTCTGACCAAGGGTCAGGACCTCACGGGCTCAGTGAACTACACGCCACTGGGTCCGACGCTGCAGGCCCTGTGCATTGCCCAAGTCAAGAAGATCACGCTCAACGGTACGCCGGTCTCTCCGTGAGCCGAAAACCACATTGACTGTGGTGGGTTTCTGATGCCGCCGCCAGCTGGTGTGGGCGGCGGCATCGCCGCCTCTACCGTTCGGGTGGCGCCGACCCTCTTGAAGCGCGGGCGGCCGCGCATCGCGGATCGGATTTTCGGAACCAGCGTGTCGATCACGGGCGGGGTCGTGCTGGTCGTGATCGCGGCGATGATTGTCTTCCTGGTGCTGGAAGGGCTTCCGGCCATGCAGCACTATGGCTTTTTCTCGTTCATCACGGCGTCGCGCTGGACTCCGTCGACTGCTGTCCCGAACGTCTCACAGCCGAATCCGTACGGGATCCTGCAGTTCATCTACGGCACGATGCTCACCTCGATCATCGGCATGATCATCGCTGTCCCGCTGGCTGTTGGGGCGGCGCTGGTGATCACGGAGGTGGCACCACAGCGCATCAAGGGTCCGCTCTCTGGGCTCGTGGATCTGCTGGCAGCAGTGCCCAGCGTCGTCTATGGCTTTTGGGGGATCTTCGCGCTCATACCGGCTATCAAGCCGGTGGTGGATTTCTTGACCACGACGCTGGGCACCGTGCCGGTGATCGGAGTTGCTTTTCAGGGTCCATTTTTCGGAGTGTCGTATTTCAGCGCAGGGCTGGTGCTCGCGATCATGGTCCTGCCGATCATCGCGGCGGTCTGCCGTGAAGTCTTCCGAAGTACGCCGCGCAACGAGAAAGAGGCCGCGCTGGCTCTTGGGGCGACACGCTGGGAGATGATCCGCATTGCCGTGCTGCCACGGGCACGCTCCGGCATCGTCGGCGCATCGCTCCTGGGACTTGGCCGAGCGTTAGGCGAGACCATCGCGGTGACCATGGTCATCGGCAATGCCGTGCTGCACATCAACGGGAGCATCTTTTCGCAAGGGGCGACGATGTCGAGCGTCATCGCCAACGAGTTCACTGAGGCGACAGAGCCCTTTCATCTGTCGGCGCTGTTCGTCGTGGGATTCTGGCTCTTGATCGTCGCGTTGGTGGTGAATATCGTGGCGCGACTCGTCGTGCGCCGTGGGGTGGCGCTGTGACCCAGCTTGCGGTCGGAACGCCTGGCTTCCGCAACCGTCCGGCGTTGCGCCGGCGACGCGCGAAGAGTGCGGTACTGGTTGGCCTGCTCGTCGCGGCGGTGGTGGTCGCGGTCGGCGTGCTCGCCTGGGTACTCATCTACGTGGCCATCCAGGGCGTGGGTGCGTTGAACCTTGGCTTCCTCACACAGACCCCTCCCGGCAACCCGGCCGCCGCCGGTGGTGGGTTCTACAACGGCATCGTCGGCAGTCTCATCATCGTCGGCATCGCAGCGTTGATTGGGATCCCATTGGGGATCGGCGCGGCGATCTATCTGGTCGAGTACGGGCGAGGGCGATTCGCCGACACGATCCGCTTCTTCAACGATGTGCTGATCGGCGTGCCGACCATCGTCACCGGGGCCTTCATCTATGCGATCTGGGTAACCCGATTCGGCTTTTCCGGTTTCGCTGGATCACTGGCGCTCGCCATCGTCATGCTGCCGCTTGTGACTCGGACGACGGAGGAAATGCTGCGGCTGGTGCCCAACGAGCTCCGGGAAGGCAGTCTGGCGCTTGGAGCCACTCGCAGTCAGACGGTGATGCGGGTTTGTATCCCGACCGCACTCCCTGGAATCATCACCGGGGCCATGCTGGCCGTCGCCCGCGCGATGGGGGAGACCGCACCCCTGCTCCTGACTGCGCTTGGCAATGACCTGTTCACCGAGTACAACCCGGCCAAGCGCATGTCAACCCTCTCCCTGCAGATCTTCAACAACGCGGTCACGGGATTTCAGGAAGGTCAGGGACGAGCATGGGCAGGCGCGCTCACGCTTATCGCCATCGTGTTGATCTTCACCTTCGTTGCTCGCTTCTTCGGCCGCCGAGTGCGTACATCGAATGCCCGACGTGGCAACTGAGCCCGCGCCTGCCACGTCGAAGGTGGATGGCACGACCCCGATCGTGGAGACATCAGCTGAAGGGTTGTCGATCAACAAGCTCAACGCCTGGTTCGGCAAGCATCACGTGGTGGCCGACGTGGACCTGGTGGCCCCGGCTCATCGGGTGACCGCCCTCATCGGCCCATCAGGTTGCGGTAAGAGCACGCTCTTGCGCTGCGTGAATCGCATGCATGAGATCGTGCCCGGTGCACGCGTCGAAGGCCGGGTCATGTTCGGCGGACAGAATATTTACGATCCGGATATCGACCCGGGCTCGGTGCGCAGCGAGATCGGGATGGTCTTCCAGCGGCCGAACCCATTTCCGACCAAATCAATCTTTGAGAACGCGATCATCGGCGTGCGGCTCGCCAAGTCCGCGGGGGATCGAAAGTTGGACGAGATCGCAGAGAGCGCGCTGCGACGGGCACAGCTGTGGGACGAAGTCAAGGATCGTCTGAGCAAGCCGGCGGTGAGTCTCTCCGGCGGGCAGCAGCAGCGGCTGTGCATTGCACGCGCCGTCGCGGTGGATCCTGCGCTCCTTCTCATGGATGAGCCCTGTTCTGCCCTGGACCCAATCGCGACGTTCAAGATCGAGGAGCTCATCCGCGAGATCGCCGATCAGTACACCGTGATCATCGTGACGCACAACATGCAGCAGGCGACGCGGGTGTCGCAATTCACCGGCTTCATGACGATTGAACGCGCCGGCGAGCCTGGGCGGCTGATTGAATTCGGCGAAACCGATCAGATATTTGGGGCCCCGGCTCAGGCGGCGACCGAAGCATATGTGAGTGGGAGGGTGGGTTGAGATGGCGAGTGAGTTGAGCATCCTGGGGCGGTTGCAGGAATCCCAGCCCGGGAAGGGACGCCCCGCGCGACCCAGCATCGTGCAGGTGGATCATCCTGCCGTGAGTACCCGAAATGTCAATGCACGCTATGGCCCGTTCCTCGCCCTTCGCAACGTCTCGATCTCGGCACCCAAGGGTGAGATCACCGCGATCATTGGACCCTCTGGATGTGGCAAGTCGACACTGCTTCGCAGTCTGAACCGGATCAACGACCTGATCCCTTCATTCAGTCTCGAAGGCGAGGTCATGGTCGGTGACCAGAACGTCTATGCGCCGGAGGTGGATGTTGCGAGCCTTCGTCGGCGCGTGGGCATGCTCTTTCAGCGGCCAGCACCCTTCCCGATGAGTATCTATGACAATGTTGTCTACAGCCTCCGGCTCGACGGACGCCAGAGCAAAAGGACGCTCGACGATGCGGTGGAGCGCTGCCTCCAGCAGACGGCGCTGTGGGAAGAGGTGAAGGATCGTCTCAAGGATGCAGCCACGGGGCTCTCCGGAGGACAGCAGCAGCGCTTGTGCCTGGCCCGCACCTTGGCCGCAGGGAGCGACATCATCCTCATGGATGAGCCATGCGCTGCGCTTGATCCCATCTCGACGCTACGGATCGAAGAGCTGATGCGGGACCTCCGTGGGACGGTGACGATCATCATCGTCACCCACAACCTGCAGCAGGCGGCGCGGGTCAGCGACTACACCGCATTCATGCTGATGGGCGAGGGTCGCGCTGGGGAGCTGGTTGAACTGGGCAAGACCGATGCGATGTTCAAGGACCCAGTGGACAAGCGCACCGAGGACTACATCACGGGGAGATTCGGGTGAGCCAGCCGACCCCAACGAGCACGCCATCCACCCATAGACCGGTTCTGCAGGCGGAGCTCGATGCGATCCGTGCGGCCATCGTCGAGCTGACAAAGCACGTCGAGGTCGCCATCGAACGCGCAATCTGGGGGCTGCGTGAGCGCAACGCCGAGATCTGCACGGCGGTCATCGAAGGTGACCTCGCAATCAACGACCAGCACCGCAAGATCCGGGACGCTTGCTTCCACGTCATCCTCACCCAGGCTCCGGTGGCGCGAGACCTACGCGATATTCACGGCTTCGATCACATTGCATCCGAGTTGGAGCGAATGGCTGATCACTGCGTATCGATCGCTCGAATCGGCAGGTCGATGGTGGACCTGCCCGATGTGCCGTCTTCTGAGCCGCTCGGGATGCTTGCGGAAGAGGCCGAAGCACAAGTACGCGACATGCTCGGCGCGTTCGAGGCGCACGATACCCTGGCTGCGCGCGACATCGCTCGACGCGACAGCGCGGTGGACATGAAGTACCGGCAAATATTCTCGACCTACGTCAACCAGATGACCGCAGACGGGAGCCTGGCACCTCGCGCGACCGGACTGGTCTTTGTCGCTCACTACCTGGAGCGGATCGGCGACCGGGTCACGAACATAGCCGAGGAGCTGATTTTCGCTGAGACGGGTGGACTCGAAGACCTGGGGTAGCCTCGACCTTCACTTCGAGTACCGATGCGCGTATCGCTGCGCGTAGCGTCGATCCCGCGACGCCGGCGCGGCTGGAGAGCGTGGCGCGCGGTATTTACCTATGGACTACGGCGCGCTGGACAACCACTTGACGCTGAAACCCTGACCATTCAGGGTGAGCGCGGACGGCACTGCGCGGTTGGTCGTTCCGCCGCTGTTGGTCAGAGTGATCGAGACGTGAGTGAACGAGGCGATGCTGACTGGGCTCCCGCCGTTCGGTGCCTGGCTCGCCAACCCTGCGGTGAACTTGATCGCCTTGAACCTCGGGAGGTAGGCAATCCCACCCGGAGTGAAGAACGGCGTCTCAACGATCCACTCTGCGGAGCTGCGGTTGCAGGTCGTGGGACATGCCTCGAGTTTATTCAGGGATTTACCGCTCGTCAGATCCTTGACGACGATGTCGTACGGCGTGCTGCCAGTGCCATACGTTACTGACGCGAACATCTTGTCGCCGGCGTTCACCTTGAAGACCTCGAAGAGGCTCCCCGGGTACATCTCCCACCACGCCCAGTGCGCGGTCTGGGTCGTTCCCGAGCAAATCTCGATCGTGCCGCCCTGCTCAACGGTGGGACTCGTTTTGAAATACCCATCGAGGCCGGCCCAGATCGCCGCGGACTCAGGCGAATGCCCGTTGCATTTGTAGGACGGTTCCGTCCAGTTCGCCGCGACATAGGTGTACGCGCCTGACTGGATGTCGGCATATCCAGACCAGTTGCTGCTGGTGGTTCCCGAGATCGCGTGCCCGTGCGCCACGCTGCGAGGCGTCATGACCGGCGCCGCGGGCGCCAAGGGCGCCGCTGCGACCGAAAACACTCCTGCCGCGGCAAGTATTCCGGCGATCGGGACCCCAATCCATCGAACCTGCTTCATGACCGACCTCTTCAAGTTCCGACGCGTCGGCCCAAGTATCTCCCTCAGGATCCGACTTCCTGACCGCAAATAATACGCCTAACGGGGCAATCCCACCACGAAATGGCAGATCCTTCGCGGTATTGCGGGGTAGGATTGGTGCTCCGTGGAGTTCCGTCGATGACCAGCCTCTTCCGGCGCAGGCGCTCGGAACCTCCAACACCGCCCCCCGAGCCCACCGAGCCCACCGCGACCACAGCGACCGGTATCGGCTGCAGCGTGCCCGGGTGTCCCAACAGCGATGCGCTGACCTGTGAGTACCGCGATCGCCGTGGCCGCGTCTGCCAGCTCGCCTTCTGCCCGAACCACGGCGCGGTGATCGAGGGCGTCCCCTACTGTCGTCGCCACGCCAGCACCGTGCGAGCCATCGGCCCTCGCGCCTCCGATCCCAACGGCCTGCCCGATGTCAACGACCGCACGCCGTCGCTTGTCAACTGGATCTCGCGGGAGCTCGACGGGCATATCCGGACGCAGCTGGAGGCGGCCGCCCGTGAGGGGGAATCGGTCATCGCGGATGACGCCGTGCATCTCTCGCGCGACTACAATCGCAACCTCCGGTGGGAACGAAGCTGGCGGCTCGTCGAAAACACCGGACTGGTGCTGAAGATCAGCATCAACGTGTCCGAGGAGAATGACGCGCTGGTGCGCATCATCGTGGGAAGCGAGATGGTGGCCGACGGAATACCACCGTGGATCGCTCGGCGCAGGATGGGCGAGGACGTCGATGTTGCGATCGACGTTGCGCAGCGCCAGCTGTTCTATCAGTACCTCCAGGAGAGCATCGCCAGGGCGGTCGCGGAATTTCGCGGCGGCGGTGACCGACCGCACGCACGGTAGCCACTACCACCACCGCGGCCGCTACCCTGTCACTGGCAGCGCGGGCGCCACCCCCCACAGGAGAGTCGATGAACGCCGAGACATACCTGGACAACACCGGTCGGGACGACGTCCTCGGCGGCGGTGCGAGAAGGATTCCGATCAGCACCCCAAAGGGCGACTTCCACGTCTGGACCAAGCGCTTCGGCAACAACCCGACCGCGAAGCTGCTGCTCCTCCATGGCGGTCCGGCGGCCACCCACGAGTACTTCGAAGCCTGCGACAGTTACCTGCCGGCGGCGAACGTTGAGTACTACTACTACGACCAGCTGGGCTCGTTCTACAGCGACCAGCCCGACGAGCCGGATCTGTGGCGGATCGACCGGTTCGTCGACGAGGTGGAGCAGGTGCGCATCGCCCTCGGCCTGGACGCGGGGAACTTCTTTCTTCTCGGCCACTCGTGGGGGGGCATCCTCGCCACCGAGTACGCCCTGAAGTATCAGCAGCACCTCAAGGGGCTCGTGATCTCCAACATGATGATGAGCATCCCCGCGTACAACGAGTACGCGCGCAGTGTGCTGATGCCGACGATGGACCAGGAGGTTCTCGCCGAGATCAAGCGTCTCGAAGCGGCGGGGGAGACCGAGACGCCCCGATACATGGAGCTGCTCAACGATCATTACCAGGAGCACGTGCTCCGCATGCCGGCCGATCAGTGGCCGGACCCGGTGATTCGCGCGTTCAGCCACATCAACCGGTCGGTCTACGTGCCGATGCAGGGACCGAGCGAACTCGGTGCCAGCGGGATCCTGTCCAACTGGGACCGGACCAACGACATCGAGCGCCTCAACGTTCCGACGCTCGTCATCGGCGCCACCCACGACACCATGGACCCGGCCCACATGGAGATGGTCGCCGGGCGCATCCCCCACGGCCGCTTCCTGCTGTGCCGGAACGGCAGCCACATGGCGATGTACGACGATCAGACGACGTACTTCCGCGGCCTGATCGACTTCATCGTCGACATCGACCACTGGAGCACTGCCGCGCACCGAGGCTGACGGGCCCTATCCTGTGCCGGTGCGGGCTCCCCAGGATCGGCTCGGTGACGCTGCGCCGGGGCAGCATCGCTCGCTCTGGCGGAACTGCGTCGATGCGTTGCTCCTTGCGGTTGCGCCGGCGGCCGCATTCTTCGGCCTGAGGCTGACCCTGATGGCGCCGCCGGATCTCAATGACCCGGCCATGCACACCACGTTCATCGTCGACCCCAAGGACATCTTCCTTCGCTATGCAGCCGTCTTCCAACCGACGGAACGGCTTCGCGAGGGAGCCCGTGTCGGTTTCCTCGTGCCCGCCCGGATCTCCTACCTCTTGTTCGGTGGTGTTCCCGGGTTCGTCGTGTTCCGGTACGTCCTTGCGCTCATCGCGATCGTGCCGACCTACATCCTGCTCCGACGCCTGTACAGCCGCGTCGTGGGGGTGATTGGGGTCATCGTGATTCTCAGCTGCCCGGTGATCATCCTGGCCTGGGGCACCGATTTTCCGGACTCGGCAGCGGTGTCGTACCTGATCGGCGGACTCGCATGCCTCGCGATGCCGTCGGCGCACCACCGCGTCGGCTGGTTGATCGGCGCGGCGGTGCTGTTCACGCTTTCGGTGTGGGCGCTCGCGTCGTCCGCGTTGCTGGTCATCGCGACCGTGGTGGCGTACTCGCTCGTGCGGTTCACGCGCGATCGCCCAAAGCTATGGCGAGACCTTTCGGTGATGTTCGGCTCGGCGGTCGGAGTCACCGGGTTGCTCGCGATCGCATCGGCGGTGCTGATCGGGCCGTGGGATTACATCCTCACGACCATCCAGTCGCTGATCTACCTCGCACAGCCGGCGCAGACCCTCGTCAATCACTCCCGGAGCCCGCTGTGGGCGCCGTACATCACGTACCTGCTCGTGCCACCTGCGGTCGGCCTCGCATGCTACGCGGCGTTTGGCGGACGGCTCAAGGATTTCCTTGCGAGGGATCCGTTTGCGCGCATCGGCAGGCGTCTGGGGTCGATCCCCACCGCGCAGCTGATCGTGAGCGTGGCATGCGCGTTTCAGATCGTGATCTATGCGGTCCTACAGTTCATCGGAAGCACACAGGTCCTCGAGGTTCACTACTTCTCGTCGTTGTTGTGGGCGTCGGTGATGCTCACGCTGGCGATCACGATCGCCGAGCTGGGTGCCCCGATTCTCGAGCACGTGCGCTATCGGTGGCTCATCCCAGTGGTGCTGGTCGCCGTCCCGCTTGTGTTCGAGCTCAATCCCACGGTGCCACAGTTCGGATGGATGCCGGTCGGGCTGATCATCGTGGTCGTGATCGTGCTGCTCGCGTGGTTCGCGAGAAGGGAAGCGGCGTCGCACGACATCACGCGGTCGCGCCTCCTGATCGGCGGCGCAATCGCGGCCATCTCCGCGGGGCTGCTGGTTTTGACGGTCACGCCGACACAGCACAAGCACGAGCGAGGCACCGTCGTCGACACCTTCCCGGACTACGCGTACACCCTGGGAGGGAGTTCCTCGCAGTGGGGGAACGACTCAACCTGGGTCAACCTGTATGCAGACACCACCGCGATGCCGTCCTTCGTCGGTGACGCGTCGTACTCGGGTGAGCAGCTGCTGATGTGGTGGAACACCGCTCAGTTGAAGGAGCTGCGCGAGCCCATCGGCATCTACCATGCGTTCTTCGACTCGATCCCGACCGACCTCGGCACGCTCACGCCGCTCGACAAGTACTTCTTCGGCCAGCGACACCCGGCCCAGATACTCCTGATGAGCCTCACCGGCCAGGGGTTCCAGGCGTCGCTCGATTCCCTCAAGCCATACGGTACGGAGCTGGTCCGCTCCGGGGTCCTGACGTCGGGATCGGTCTCGCTGCACCTCTGGCTGATCGATCTCCACCAGTATCTGCTGGTGCCATTGCTCAGCGGCTAACCGAGTTCGGGCCCCCGGTCGATCCGGTGACGATCCCGTGGCAAATGGCGCGATGGAGCGGGCCGCGGCGGGGTCGTCTCCTATGGTGTCTGACGATGGAAGAGGCTCCCCTCGCGTGCCGGTGAAATGTCACTCGCGGCCCACGATCTCCCACCCTAAGGGGCCTCGTCGCCGCCGATTTGTGATGACCGGCGTGCCAGTTGGTTTCCTGCTTGTTGGTTTGTTCGGTTATGGCAGTCCGATCGCGAAGGCTGGGGCGGCCACACCGGACTGGACCGCGTTCGTGGCCAACTACGGCTCGAACACGGTGACGCCAATCGATACGGCCACAGGGACAACCGGCACTCCGATCGCGGTCGGCAGCGAGCCTGAGTCGATTGCGATCACACCGAACGGGAGGACCGCATACGTTGTGAATGGGAACTCCGACACGGTCACCCCGATCACCACCCTAACAAACGCGCCCGGGCCACCCATATCGGTGGGCTCCTTTCCCGAGGCCATCGCTATAACGCCGGACGGCAAGATGGCTTACGTGACCAACGACTCGTCGAATACCGTCACTCCGATCAACATCCCGACGAACACTACGCAACCCTCCATTCCGGTGGGTTTGGACCCTGCGGGCATTGCCATTACCCCAAGTGGACACACCGCGTATGTGGCGGACTTCGGCTCGAACAGCGTGGTACCGATCGACCTGGCGACCCGGGTGGTCGGCGCGCCAATCCCCGTTGGCAACATCCCCGAGCAGATTGCCGTCAGCCCCGACGGCGCGACCGTCTATGTCGTGAATGTCCTGTCGAACAACGTGACGCCGATCGACGTCGCGACCAATACCGCGGGGACACCGATCGAGGTCGGTTCGCACGCTGCGGATATCGCCATCACACCGAATGGGGCCACTGCGTATGTGACGGCCGTCGGGCCGGACAACGTCACGCCGATCAACCTTGCAACCAACACGCCTGGGACTCCGATCGCGGTTGCCGGCGGCGCAGATGGGATAACCATGGCGCCAGATGGCAAGACGGCGTATGTCGCGAGCTTCAACACCGTTGTCACACCGATAGACACTGCGACGAACACGCCTGGGACGCCCATCACCGCCGGCACCGAAACCGCCGGCATCGTGGTTGCCCCAGACCAGGCGCCAGTGGCGAGCTTCACAGCGTCCGGCTCCGCGCTCGGTCTTGCGACGATCCTTGATGCGTCGGCATCGACAGTCGCGTATGGCAGCATAGCGTCCTACGCTTGGAGCTTCGGGGATGGATCCACCGCAACCACGACAATGCCGACCACCACGCACACGTATGCCGCGGTGGGGACATACACGGCAACTGTCACAGAAACGAGCTCCGGAGGGACGTCGACCACGACCACCTTCACCGGTCAGACGGTGAGCAACAACGGCGGTCCTTCGGCGCACGCGTCGCGGGTGGTGACCATCGTGGCCCCTGGGGCATACACCGCACTGAGTCCATTCCGCATCTGCGATACTCGCGCGGCCCCAGGCGCAAACCAGTGCGCCGGACACCCGCTCGGTACCAACAGTTCGATTGATGTACAGATCACCGGAAACGTCGGTCCGTCCGGGCAGTCGGTTCCCGGAGGCGCGCTGGCGGTGGCACTGAACGTGACCGCAGTGAGCGAGAGCACGGTGCGAAGCTTCATCAGCGTCTTCCCAGCGGGGGAGGCGGTGCCCAACGTCTCGAACATCAGCTTCGACCCGGGCGTCGCACAGGCCAACCTTGTGGTGGTTCGTCTTGCGGCAGGCGGTGACGTCGCGGTCTACAACGCAGCGGGCAGAGCCGGCCTCGTCGTCGACGTCGAAGGCTATTTCGCGCCACCTGGTGGGGCACCGGTCGCCGGCGAATACCACACCATCCTGCCACTGAGGATCTGCGATACGCGTGCGGGCAAGGGCACGGAATGTGCGGGCACCTTCGATAACCGCTTGCCGGCCAATACCTGGCGTGACGTGGTGCTCTCGGGACGTCCGTCCGGTGCCACTCTGAACACGCCGTCGATTCCGACCCAAGGTGCCGCAGCCGCCGTCTTCAACCTCACTGCGGTGGGACCGACGGAGGCGACGGACCTCGCGGTGATGGCACCGAGCGTGCTCACCGACGCGTGCCCGACCAAGGCGCCTGCCTTATCCAACGTAAATCCACCAGCAGGTTCGGCGCTGCCCAACCGCGTCATCTCGGCACTCGGCCCCCATCAGGATGTGTGCGTCTACAACGCGGTCGGGAGCACCGACTTCATCATCGATGTCAACGGCTGGTTCGGCGACGGAACCGAGGCGGCGACCGTCCCGCCCGGTGCGCTCTTCTATGCGATTCCCCCCGCCCGTATATGCGACACCCGTGTGTCGACCAGGACAGAGTGCAGCGGCGAGGGGTTGGCGGGAAAACAGACGCTAGACGTCGGTGTGGATGGAAAGAGCGTGGTGCCGATCGCCGGGGGACCGAATCCACCTCTGGCCGTCGTTGCCAACCTGACCGCCGTCGCGGGTACCGCAACCACCTTCTTCGCGCTCTTTCCCTCTGACGCGTCGCAACCGGTTGCGTCCGACCTCAACCCGCGCCCGGGAGACGTAGTGGCAAACCAGGCCTTTGTGGGGATCGCGACAGGATCACCTCCGGGCGACGTGTCCCTATACAACCAGGCTGGCGGGATCAACGCCATCCTCGACGTGGCCGGCTGGTTCCAGTAGCCGTCCCGTAACCCGGGTGCGTATCATCCGAGCGTTGGGTCGCCTTGGCGATCCGCCAGGGTAGGACCAGTAGAGAGGTGGTGGCACGGTGAGCGTCAACAACGTCCGTCGAGTCTTCTTTGGCGCGGTCATCGGTGCCACCGGCATCGCACTGGCCGCCCCGCTTCAGCCAGGGGTCGCCGCGGCAGCGCCGGCGGCGGTCTATGCGAGCGGCACCACCGGGGTTGTCGCCCCGTCGCACGCGGCTGCCGCCGCTGCGAGCCAGACGGCCACGCACGCGCAGCGTGGTGCCCGTGCGCTTCCGAGCTCGGCAGGCGCGGCTCGCCTGCACGTGAGCGCGCCCACCGCCGCCGCGGCAACGACGTCGGTATCCAGCTCGCTGCTCGAGAACTTCAACGGAACCAGCAGCAACGACAGCCGGCGCACCAACTTCAACCAGCAATTCGAGCCCCCGGATCAGGGCTTGTGCGTGGGCAACGGCTACGTGCTCGAGCCGGTGAACTCCGCGTTCCGGATCTTCAAGACCGACGGACACAGCCTGATCGGACCAACCAACGTCAACGATCTCTTCGACCAGGGGTCGACGCAGTTCACCAGCGATCCGCGCTGCTACTACGACCCCACCACCAACACGTGGTTCGCCACCATTCTGTTCCTGAGCGGCGGCGAGGTCCCCGATGGGAAGTCCTCGCAACTGGACATCGCCGTGAACTCCTCGGGCAACCCGGAGAACATCTGGACCCAGTACCAGATCAACACCACGGACAACGGTGGCAACGGCTGCCCCTGCTTCGGTGATCAGCCGACCCTCGGCATCGACCAGGACAACCTCTACGTCACCACCAACGAGTTCTCGATCCTCGGACCGGCGTTCAACGGCGCCCAAGTGTACGCCTTCTCCAAGAAGGATCTGGTGGCCGGCGCTCCGGTCCACTTCGCGCACTTCGCCAATCTCACCAGTGGCGGCTCGATCGCGGCGTCTGTGCAGCCGGCGACCAGCACGGGTTCGCCGAATGCCGAGTTCTTCCTCAACTCGCTCGACCCGAATGGCACCGGCGACCACCGCATCGGCGTGTGGGCGATGACCGACCGCACCGCCCTCCAGCACGGCAATTTGCCCAAGCTGTCGAGCACGGTGATCACGTCAGAGGCGTACTCGATACCTCCGCAAGCGACCCAAAAGGGGTCGACGAGCACGATCGACTCCGGCGACGATCGCATGCAGCAGACGCAGTACATCAATGGACTTGTCTGGGGAGAGCTCACCACCACGGTGACGATCGCTCACGACTCGACCGCTCGAGCCGGCGCCGCGTGGTTCAGCGTTCGTCCCTCCCTCAGCGGCGGCCACATCGGCGCGTCGGTGATCGAGCACCAGGGCTACGTGGTCGAGGACAAGGGCAATAACGTGATCTATCCGGCGCTCCAGTCGCTGCCGTCCGGGAACGTCGCGATGGTCTTCACGGTCACCGGTGCCGCCCACTATCCGAGCGCCGCGTACGCGGTTCTGGGCGCCGGGCAGTCCGCATTCGGCGCGATCAACATCGCAGCCGCCGGGACGGGCCCCTACTCCAAGACGTCGACCCGGTGGGGCGACTATTCCTGGGCGGTGATCGATCCCACCGCTTCTGCCGTGTGGCTTGCAACCGAGTACGTTCCACCGCTCTCGAGCCAGACACCCAACAGCCTCAGCAACTGGGGCACGCGGGTCCTCGAGGTTGCCGTCGGCTAGCTCCATCTCCTCGGGGCGGCGATGAGCCGGGTACCGCGCTGCGGACGCTCGGCTCACCGCCCCCCACCTGATACCGCGTCGCGATGCGCTACTGGGGCGGCGGGAACGGGACCAGCGGCGGCGGAGCCGGCGGTGGAGGTGGCGGGGCCGCTGCTATCGACAGCGCTGGTCCCGCTCCGGTGTTGGCCGGCGCGGGACGAGGATGCGAAACAAACGACATGACCAGCACGTACGCGAATCCCGCATCGCAGATCAGGGAAACGATGGTCGCGACCACCGCGGTGGACGTTTCGGTGCTGATGCGTGATACAGCGGCAAGCGCCTCGAGCACCACGACCACCAAGACGATCGCACGCGCGACCCCGTACTTGGTGAGCCACACGATGACTGCGTAGAAGATGATCGCGACGAATGCGACGAGCGCGAGAAACGGACGAAGGTTCAACGTCTGGTCGACGATCGTCCCCGTGTTCGGGTCCTGCACTGGGATCGTGATGCTCGGAACGAGCAATGCGATTGCAAAGATGCCGAGTATCTGCAGCGCGGCGTAGGCCATGGTGATCCATCGCGCGATCGCGATCCAGTCGGTCCCCACTGTGAGCGGTGCGAGCGACACCGTCGGAGCGTTCCATGCAACCGCGGTGGGAGCGGTGCCGTCGCGCGCGTGGTCGACTCGACGGCCATCGGGCAGCACCAGCGGTGAGCCGCACCGCTTACAGATGGTCGAGCTCTTCAGCTCCGACCACTTCCAGCATGTGGGGCAGCAGACGGCAAGCGGTGCGGTGGCGGCCACCGCTCATTCTCTGCAGAGATCGTCAGCAGGTTCGGCGCCGTTCGCGGACGGTGCCACGTCCGTGACGTTATCGCTGCAGGCGGTCAGCGAACGCGGATGGACCAACCCACCGGTTCGAGTTCCACCGGCGGCGGCTCAGGCGGTGCGATGAGCTCACTGGCGGGCGGCATGGCTGCAACCTCATCAGCACGACGACCATCCGGAAGGATCAGCGGTGTGCCGCAACGCTTGCACGACATCACCGTCCCCAATTCCGTCCATTTCCAGCAGGTCGGGCAGCAGACTTTTATGACCACCGCTCATTCTCAACAGGCCCGGGATGGGAGGCGGATGCCGTTCGCGGACGGTGCCGAGACCGTGACCGGTTCAGCGCAGATCGAGATGGGAACATGGAATCACGACCCACGAGTCGTAACCTCGCCATCGAGCGAGACGTTTCGCGCATTGATGACGCCAATATTTCGACCCTGGCCGCCCGTTCTCGCGGGCGCCGGATCGCTGTGCCTGCTGCACCAACCCGTCCAGGATCTTGGCACTCGCGAGTGACTTCGGCAGACCCGCGTGCTATGAACCGCTGGAGCCTGACAACGCCTTGAGGAGTGCGGCTCCATTTGGCGAGCCGAGTCCGGTGCACGCATCCCAGCCGCGACCGGCCGTATACGCACCATTCGACCCGGTCACGACATCGTGCAGTGCAGCAACGCCAGCGGACGAGTACAGGAATGGTTGCAGGTAGCCGACCGGTCGCCCGAGGCCCTGATTGAGAAGCGCGATGAGCCCTGCCCAGAGCGGCGCCACCGCGCTGGTCCCACCGATCGGGATCGTCTGACCGTCGACACGAACCGTGTACCCCGTATCGGGGTCGGCATCGCCGCAGACGTCAGGCACACCGCGGCCGACACGGCCGCCGGGGTTGGCAGAGGGAGGGATCGATGCAGCGTGCTGGTAGTCCGGCACTGGGAAGACATCACTGATCCCGCCGCCTCCGGCTCCCTGTCCGGGCCCGTCGTTCCATACGGTCTCCGACGAGATGACCCCGCCGGCAATTTCCAGGCGTGTGCCGCCGCATCCGAGCGCGTGCGGGGCTGACGCCGGAAAGTCGGCGTGCTGGAGTCCGTCCGTGGCTCCGTCGGTGGACCCGTTGTCGCCGGCTGCGACGGTCACCGTCACACCCATCGCGGCCGCGGCGGTAAACGCCTGCTCCATCTGGTTCATCGCCTGCGCCGTCCACGTGTTCTCCGCGCTTCCCCAACTGATGGAGACGACCGACGGCCGGTGGCTCGTGTCATGGACGGCGCTGGTAACCGCGTCGATGAAGCCTTGGTCGGTATTCGGCGCGAAATACACCGCGATGGTCGCGCCCGGGGCGACACTCCCAGCGACCTCGATGTCCAGCATCACCTCGCCATCAGGTCCGTCTGGTGTGCCGGGACTGTTGCTCCCGCCGTCGACCGGCACCGCGACCACGGTTGGTTCCGATAACCGCAGTTGCGAAAAGTATGCGTTGAGATCCGCCGGCCGGAAACCCCCGCCCAACTCGATCAGCGCAATGCACTCGCCGGTTCCGGTCAATCCCGGCGGAAACGTATAGGCGGCGGCAACCTGTGGGGGTGCGTACTGCGACCGTGCGTTGGCCCGAGGACGGAAGTGCGGACGGGCCTGCGGACGAGCGTCCAGCCCGAACACCCCGGTCACGACCCCGCCGAGGTCGGACGGCACGGAGAGGCTCCCCTGCCTGCCTCGGTACTCGACGCCGTCCTCAGCGCGGTACACCGTCAGGGTGGTGCCAAACGCGGTGCTCAGCGAACCAAGGCTGCCGGTCAGCTCGACGCTATGGCGCGCGAGGTCGACGGCTCCAACCGACAATCCGTGCGCCGCCGCGAAGCTGCGAACCGCGTCGACGTCGCCGGGCGCGGCGCCGTGGGTCGACGCGTACTCCTCACGGGAGAGCCGCCCGGTAGCGGGCTCCCCGCCGGACCCGCGGACGTACACCGAGACGGTCGCCACCTCATTCGGATCGCATGCTCCAACCGGTGCGTGCGCCGGACCGACACGCTCGCTTCCAGGGATCGGGACGCGGGACGACTGGTCTGCCATCCGTCAATTGTCCGTGCGCCGATCCGAAATTGTCCAGGCGGCTCGGTCACGAGTTCTGGCTCATGCGCCGACCCGTCTGTTACCACAGCGCGATGGCAGGGCTTGAGCCGTACCTCAGGATGGAGCCATGGCCTGTTCTCAACGCCTGGTCGTTGCACAGTCGCGTCGCCCTGGCTCACCAATCCACGCGATCAGTCAACGTCGGCGGCGTCAGGTTCTGCTTGTAGCCGGAGTCTTCGCACTGCTCGGCACTGCCTGCGGGAATGCGCTTGGCGGCGGCACACCCTGCTCGGCCTATCTCTCCATGGACAACTCTGATCAGCAGAGCACCATCACCACCATGTTCCAAGACTACGGCCAAGCCAATCTCAGCAGTGACGACGTTACGCAGGCTCAGCGCTCTGCCTCTACGTACTGCTCGGATCCGCTCCCGGGCATTGACACCATCGACGGCATGCTCGATAGCCGACCGTCCTAACCATGACGTCCGGGCGCACGAATGCGTAGCGACGCCTCAGGCGCGAGGCAGAACGGCTCGACGCATTTGCGCGGATGTCACCGTTGATGACGTGTTCACGTTGAATACGGCGGCAGCCATGAAACTCACAACCATCGTCGGCACTGCAATCGCCACCGTTGGCCTTGCAGCATGTGGCTCCACAGTCGCGCCGACTGCGCGGCCGGCGACACCAACGCCGACTGTAGCTGCGACACCCACCGCGACGCCCGTGTCGCCGACCGCGACACTGATCCCAACGCCCTCACCTTCGNNCGCCGCGGCGCGCAACGCCGGCCCGTCGCCGAGCGCGAGCGCCTCGCCAAGCCCGACCGAGGGTCCCTGCGGTTACGGGCCCTGCGGAACCGGATGGGCCTATAACACCACGTGCGCGGTCCCTGGTACCGCTCAGGGTGGGAGCCTGATCGTTACGTTCACCGCAGGATACGGGCAGACGGCTCCGGTTTTGCCCGCCACCATTGCGGTTGACGGGAATACCCTGGATGTGACCAGCAACCCATTCACCAGCGGGCCGTATAGCGTCGGTTCGCACTCCGTGACCATTCAAGGATTCACCGGGTCGTTCGCCGTGGCAGCGTGCGTGGTACCCACTGCAACGCCCTTCACCGACACTTTCCCCCACGCCTAGGCCAAAGGCCCACGCGCTTATTCACTAGGGTTTTAGCGGAGGGAGAGGGATTCGAACNNGGCCCCTGCGGTTTTCAAGACCTGCAGGGAAGTGTCGGCGGGTGCCGCGCGGGGTCGTCGTGAACTCGGGCGCAACCGCGATGATGCCGCCGGGTACCGCTGCGTGGTGGCTGGTAACATCGCCAACTGGGGTATGAATTGGGGTACGCCGCGGCAGGGGGATGACGCGCCGGGCCCGTCTCAGATCTCCGGGGGGCGGAGTCGCCGACGCCATAGTGAACTGCTCGAGTCTCCTCAATTCGCCGGATGTGCATCCGCGTTAGCCACAGGAGTCCGGAGAGCCGCGGACCCGGCAAGCGCAACCAACATCCATGCGGCCGCATAAGCAAACCCGATGACCGGCGACGCCACCGCATAGAGAAGGCCGACGACCGCCGACGAGGCGAAGTCGCCGCCGGCCTGGATGGCTCCGAGCATGCCGAAACCACTGCCTCGGAGTTCGTCTGGGAGCGCACGAGCAACCAGCGTCGATTCGGCGGTTTCGGCGAGTCCGATCCCACTTCCGGCGAGCGAGAAGAAGATCAATAGCGTCCACCAGGACTGGTGCGGAATGGCGAACCCGCTGTACGCAACTACGTACAGCAGGGCCGCTGACGCAAAGACAACCCGTGGACCGGCTCGATCGATCCAGTGGCCACCGATGAACGCCACCAGTGCGCCGAAGGCATTGTGCGCGGCATAGATGAGGATCGCCAGTGAGGTAGCAGCGGTGAGCGTCAGGCCGCCCTGCTGGAGCAGTTGCATCGCTCGGAGGATGAGCAGAGTGGTGGCGACGTTGCCGAGTTCAAACGCGGCGACCGGAATCATCGGGCGAAGCAGGCCTGCTTTCTGTAAGCGGCGGAACTCGAACGAAAACGCCCGTCGAGCCGCGGGCAGCTTGTCCCGCGAAGCACGAGCTGCAAGGGTGATTGCGACCACCGCGAACGCTCCCGGCACGGCTGCGAGATAGAGCGCCGGGCGGATGCCGATCCACGCCACGAGCACCGCGGCGAGGAGTGGACCAGCGACAGCGCCGAGATTGTCACCTGCTCGTTCGAGCCCGAAGGCGCGACCGTAGGCGCGCGCCGGAGCAACCGACGCGAGGATGCTGTCTCGAGCGGGCGATCGCACCCCTCGTGAGAACCAAGCGAGTGCTCGGAGGACGCCGACCTGCCACACCGCCACGCTGAGACCGATCAACCCGGTCGCGACCGCGGTGCCGAGGTACCCGCCACTCGCGAGCCGGCTGCGTCGATGTGGTTGGTTGGCTAGTGGGCCGGCGCCGAGCTTTGCAAGTCCCATCAGCCCGTCGCTGAGTCCCTCGACGAGGCCGAGAACGCCCGCGGAGGCATGGAGCGTGGCCGTAATGAACGACGGCAGGATCGCGGTGGTGATCTCGTGGCCGGTGTCGGAGAAGAAACTCGCACCGGCGACGCCGACAACCCCCGCGCCGAACCAAGGCGCGTCGTCGCCGCCGTTCTCGGTGGTCGCTGACCTATCGGCGACGTCACCTCGGGGAGAATCGTGCTCGTCGCGCGTCATGTCCTTCCTCCACGGGGTGTCGCGAGAGACACGGCGGTGGTAAAGTCCGGTTCCGGCGATGGGGCTCGCCGCAGGGTAATCGGATCCTGGAAGCGCTCCGGTCGAGCTAATGGCCCCTGACCACCATTTCCATGGAGGTTAGGGTTATGTCGCATCGACGTCCGGTGGCGGAGCGCTCGGAGAACGGAGGTCTGATCCTGCGATTTGACGATGTTCTTCTGTTGCGCGGTAACCGTGGAACCTGGCTCCTCGACGTGCAAACGCAGGTGGGCGGCGCGCACCGCCGCTTGCAGATTCCCATCGGTCGCCACAAGGTGTTCGATAGATTCGCCGTAGAGCTCCTCCGCCCTGATGACGGGCAAGGTCCCGACGTGCAGGACGCGTCGCGATAGTAAGTGGTCGGTGCGGATCGCCGCCATCATCACCAGGGAACTGCTCCCAAGTCGCGCGAAATCGTCCGCGCACCTTCGCGGACGTACGACACCAGCTCGACGCGCGGCTGGGCGTCGTCGCAGAGTCGCTCCGTCGGCCCTGAGATCGCGATGGCACCGACTGCAACGCCCTGCCGGTCGCGGATCGGTGCGGNNGCGAGCAGCACCTTGCCCATCGCCGTCGCGTGCATGGGCAGCAGCGCGCCCACCTCGAGCACCTGCGGGCTGTTGTCCGGGCGGAACACATGGTGCACGAGCAGCACCTGACCGTCGTGCAGGGTGCCGAGACGCACGCTCTCGTTGGTACGCGCGGCCAGCCAGTCCGCCCAGTTGAGCGCTCGGGTGCGCAGCTCGTTGCCGTCAAGATAACTGCTGCCGAGGTGCAGGAGCGCTGCACCCATCCGGTACTTGCCCGACTCCGGATCCTGCTCGACGAAGCCGACCGACAGAAGGGTGCGCATGATCCCGTAGACGGTGCCCTTGGGAAGGCCCAACTCGCCCGCCACCTCGGCGAGGCTGAGCCGTCGGGTGCGCCCCGACAGCAATCGAAGGACGGCCGAGGCTCGTTCGATGGATTGAATCGGTCTGGGCACCGCTCGATGGTTCTCCTACCAGGGGTAGCTGGTAGGGCCCATCAGGCACGAAGCCTTTCACGGCGAGACCCATCGCCGGACCGCGACACGCGAGACGGTACTAATAGTACCAGTCGACGTGTCCCCGTAGCTACTTCAAGCCGTACAACTCACGCAGACGTTGACGCCCGACGTCTGCACGCGCTGTCTTGACGATCAGCACCGACGCATTTGCTGCCGCGCTGACCTTCCTGGCAGTTGTCCCCATCACGAGATTGAGAATCCGGAAATGCTCCTTGTAGCCGAGCACGACCAGATCTGCGCCGACCTCGGTGGCAAAACGCACGATCGCCTCCGCGGCAGAACCCATGCGCACTTCAGATGTCAGCGTGGCGTGATGTTCGCGAGCGATCCCCGCGGCCTTCGCTTCGACGCCTTCGAAGTACCAGTCCTGCTCGCGTTTGGACTCGTCGACCTCGCCCATGGTGGCGGGATGTTTTGGTAGCTTCTCTTCGACGGAGAGCGAGATCAGTCGCGCGTTGAAACGGCAGGCGAGTTCGGCGGCTTCGGCGACGGCCGCATAGCCCCCGGGCGAGCCGTCAACGCAGACGACAATGACCTCATGCACGGCCGTGGCGTGTCAGCATTGGTCTTCTCCCAGCATCGACATGGGTAGAAGCCATCATCCGGACCCCGGCTTAGGCGGGCCTCATCGCCGGGTCTGAGTGTACTCTCGCTGCCGGCCCTGCATGAGCGGCGGCCGGTGTTATTCTGAGATCGCCGCGAAGTGCGACCCGGTGATGGGTCCCGCCGTCAATGGCCGTGCGAGCCTGATGGGCCCTACCAGCCGCGTCACTGGTAGGAGACGCATGGGTAGTTGTCGAGCCCTCCCCATCGGGGATCGCGCGAAATTGGCGCTGTGACGGTGTGAGAGACACGCACACCGCCGGAGCCTCCCTCGAAGCGGGGCTCCGGACGCTCGCATCGCTGGAACTGCTGCCGATTGCGCAGCGGCAGCTTGCCGAGGAGGCAGCCGACAAGCTCGCCGGGAGCGGCCTGTATGTCGCCGTGATCGGCGAGTTCAACCGTGGCAAGACGACGCTCATCAACGCACTCCTCGGTGCGGAGCTGCTGCCGACGGGAGTGCTCCCGGTGACTGCGGTCCCGGCACTGGTGCGCTTCGGCATGCGGCCACGAGTAGTGGTCCGCCTCCTGGACGGCTCGGAGGAGGCGAGCGACATCGCGGGGCTACACGGCTACCTCACGGAGCAGGAGAACCCGGGAAACCGTAAGGGTGTGCGCGAGGCGATCATCGAGTTTCCGGCCGCGGTGCTCGAGAGCGGCCTGATATTCGTGGATACGCCTGGCACCGGCAGTGTCCACCTCCACAACACCCAGGCTGCAATTGACTTTCTGCCTCGAGTCGATGTCGCGCTGCTCGTCTTGAGCGTGGACGCCCCGCTCTCCGACTCGGAAGCACGACTGCTCGGAGACGTGGCACGCACAGCCGCGCGTATCGCCGTCTGCCTCAACAAGGTCGATCGGCTGACGCCGAGCGAGACGCGGGAGGCGGTTGAATTCGTACGTGCCCGGGTGGCGGAGCCGTGCAGCACGTCGGATGTCACCGTGTTCGCCGTATCAGCGCGCGGCGGAGGTGGGGATACCGGTCTGGGAGCGCTGACGGCCTGGCTAAAAACCGATGTCGCCGCTGCTCAGACCAACCTCTCGGAGGAGCGTGGCGTCCGCGTTGCCACGACACTGTTGTCGCTCGTCGACGCAACGCTCCAACTCGAAGCGGCGGCGGCAGCCAAGCCGGCACGAGATGCAGTGGCGGCGCGCACGGCGTTCGCAGCCGCGCAAGCCACGCTCGCAGTCGCAGTCGACGAGGAGTCGGCGCTGCTCCTCGCAGCATGCCGGCGCGCGACGGACACGGTCATCGAGCCGAGAGCGCACGAACTGCGCGAAGCGCTACCTCCTCGGCTGATCGCGGCGACAGATGCTGCATGGTCGGATCAAACCGCAGCTGCCGCCGGTTCGTGGCGGCGTGAGGTGGGCGAAGCGCTCATTGCAGCAATGCGTGGCCCGGTCGACCGGCATACGGCGCGGGTACAGCAGCTGGCCACGCGCTTTGTCGCGGAGGTCGGTCAGGCCTACGGCGTGATTCTCCCCACTGGGTTCGACGTCTCACCTCGTGTCAACGTGGACGCCGTCAGGGTGGACTTGGCGGATGACCCGGGTGCGCTGGCCATGGGTCTACGCCAGGTCCGGGCTCGCGTCCCCGGCGGTGTCGGTAGGAGGTGGCGGGAGCGAGCTCGCAAACAACGCGCGGTCGAGGACTCCGACCGCCTTGCCGGTCGGCTGCGCTACGCGGCGTTGCAAAGCGTCGATCGGACGGCTCGTGCATGGATCCGCGAGGCGGAACGATCCTCCCGCGGGCTCAGTGAGGCCTTGGCCGGCGCGGTTGCCCGGGCCGAGCTTGCGGCGGAACGGCACGAAGCGACCATCGCTGATTCCAGCGATGTTCGGGCCCGGGTCGAGTCCGTTCGCCACTCGTTGCGTGGAGGCTGAGCTGCCACCGGTTGTGAGTACCTCGATTTCACAGGGGTGGATGTCGAATTGGCGACCCTGAGGGTGGCCACGGCGAGGATGGCTGGCGCTCGTTCGATCGACTGCATCGCGATGAGCACGGGCTTAACGCAGCAGCAAAACGATCAGGAACACCACGAAGAGATAGAGCACGTACACACTGAGACTGCCCCCTTGTACAAACGCAAACCGATCAGACATCCACCGTGCAGCGCGCACCACGGGCTGGTAGATATAGGTGTCGACGGGCTCGACAAAGCGATGTGTGTAGCGAATGCCTCGGATGAAGAATGGCGCCTGTTGGTAGTCCGCTTCGACCTCGCGTTGCGATCGGTAGACGCCTCCGAAGATCGACCGGAACGGGTTGGTAAACGCGGTCGCCGTGTACTGCATCGTTGGCGTGCGCTGTGCCACCGCCCCTACCCACACTGGCGTTTCGCGGCGTCCCGGCTTGCATAGCATGCGCAACACGGCTGCCGTGACCAGGATCACGAAGACGAACGTGAGGAAGATGTAGGTCGGGGAGATGAAGGCGAAGTTGAGGCTGGTTGGGACGATCACCAGACCGTTTGCTGGAATGATCTGGCTGAGGAACGACCCACCCAGCTGCACCACGGGGGCGAATTGGTCCGGGTGCGTGAAGATCGGTGGAAGCACTGCGTCCAACAGCCCGTGCGCTCCACTTGCGCTCTGGGCGGCTGCCGCTGCTGCACCGATCCCGAGCGGCGGCACCAACGCCATCGCCACAGCTGCGACGATCGGAATTGCCATCCCCACCACCATGGCGCGCGGCACCTCGCGCGCCTCCTTGGCGAAATGCGTGCGCGGGGCGCCGAGGAACGCTCCGCCAACGATGCGGACGTACGTGGTGACCGCAAGCGCAAACGTGAGCGTCAACACCGTGCCGGCCGCCGCAAGGTACACACGATCTCCAGGGTTGACAAGGTCGTGGGCGCGGATCAGCGTTTGCAGCCCGAGCCACTCGCTCTGGAAGCCGTTCAGCGGCGGGATGCCGGCGAGACCCATGGCGCCGATGAAGAAGAGTGGCGTCGTCCACCGCATCCGCTTCGCGAGTCCGCCCAGCTGGTCCATGTCGCGGATGCCGGTGGCGACATCGACAGAGCCCGCGCCCAAGAACAGCGCCCCCTTCAAGAGGGAGTGATACAGAGCGTGCAAGCAGACCACCAGCAATGCCATGCCCGCAAGCAGAGTCTGTCCCGCAGCGGCGAAGACCAAAGCGACCCCGAGCATGGCGATCATGAACCCGAGGTTCTCGATCGTGCTGTAGGCAAGCGCCCGTTTGAGGTCCGATGCCAGCAAGGAGAAGAGAATCCCATAGGCAGCGGTGACCACCCCCGCGGCGATGGCGAGGTATCCCCACCACGAGGCCGGAGGGCCGAGCAGCACGGTGGCCGAGAGGACGAGACCGTAGATCGCCATCTTCACCACCACGGCTGAGAGCAGCGCCGACACGTGTGATGGAGCCGCGGGATGGGCCTCGGGGAGCCAGCCCTGCAGGGGCACCAACCCCGCCTTCGCACCGAAGCCGAAGAAGAAGAGCACAAATGCCGTTCCCGCAGTTGCCGCTGTGAGGTGATGGGCCGAGACCGAGGCGAAATCCACTCCCGGGGCGAGCGCGCCGATGAGCGCGAAAGCGACGGCCATGAGCACGAAGCCCACCTCGCTCAGCGCGAGCATGAGAAAGGCTGCCTGAGGTCGGCCCGGGTGATCGAACTCGACCGTGACGAGGACGTAGGTGAGGATGGACATCGCCTCCCACGCAAGGAGCAGCGTGAGCGCGGTGCCTGCGGCGACCACGATGACCATGGCGGCGAAGGTCAGATTGAGGAGCGCAAGACTCGCCGCTTGCCGCGGATACCCGCCGAGTCGCGCGGTGTATGCGGCGCTGTACACGAAGATGCCGATCCCGACCAGCCCGATCAGGAGGAGGAACAAGCCGCCGAGCGTTGATGAGCGAAGTTCGAACGCACCGATGGGCGTGCTCGCGGGCAGCTTGGCCGTGACGCTCGCACCGGTCAGCCACACTCCCGCCGCGGACGCGAGCACGGCGCACCCGACGGCGCCGGCCGCGGCTGAGACGTAGATGAACCACGGCAGCCGCAGGACGGCCAGAGCGCCGACAACGCCGATCCCGAGGCAGCCAAGTCCGTACCACAGCAGGCTAAGCGCCATGGGGGCCTCCACCTGGGCGATAGCGTTCTTCAGCGCGTCCGACGGCGAGCAGGAGCCCATGGAGCAGAGCGAGCGGCGTCGGCGGACACCCGGGGACATAGACGTCGACGGGGAGGATCCGGTCGAGCGGTCCGCGGACCATGAACCCACCCTCGAAAGCTCCACCGCCGACGGCGCAGACGCCCGCTGCCACGACAAGCTTTGGACTGGGCATCGCCTCGTACGTGTCCTTGAGGGGCTGTTCCATCTGCCGCGTCACCACGCCCGTCACGAGCAGCGCGTCGGCGTGGCGAGGCGTCGGCGTGAAGAAGAGCCCCAGCCGGTTAAGGTCGTACTGCGGGCTGCCGAGGAGCTGCAGTTCGGACTCACACCCGTTGCACGATCCGGCGTCCACATGCCGGATGTGAAGAGAACGCCGAAAGAGGGCCTGGGAACGCCGTTGCAACTCGTCGGTCACGGCCGTCTCGTCGACCGCGGGACCAGAGCCGTCGGCCCAGTGCGCGGCGACCCGAAGGGCCTCCCTTGAGTGAACCGCAACTTCCGGACCGTGACCATACGAGAATGCGGCCGGAAAGGCGCGCACGCACCGACCGCACATCACGCATTGGCCGGCATCGAATGCGATGCTGCCCTTGTCGCGGTCACCCGCCGCGGTGATCGCGGTCGTCGGGCACATGTCAGCCGCCTCCAGAGCCTGCACCGCTGACAACGCCGCGATGTCCACGGTCACAGCCGACGGAGCGATCTCGGCTTCGGGATCGGGACGCGAGGGATAGCGTGTGCTCCGGACACCCGTGCGGATCCCCAGCGCAATCCAGCGGCTCACCGGTCGAACTCCGCATGCGAAAGCCCGAAGCTCGCCTCGATTACCGGGTAATCGGTCAGGTTGTTGCCGCTCGCACATGCCTCTGCGTACGGATGCCAGTTGACGAACGCAGGAGGGCGGGCGCGCCAGCGCGCGATCCGCCCATCGGCGGTCAGCGCCACCGAGTGCAGGGTCTCGCCGCCGGCGCCCTCGGACCATCCGAGCGCCTCCCCGGTGGCGGGCGCGCTCACTGACGCCGCCACGTCCGATCCCGGCCATGCCTCCAAAACCTGCTCGATGATCCGGATCGATTGTCGGATCTCGAACAGACGGACGCTGAGACGCGCCAGCGCGTCGCCCTGCGATTTGACGAGCACGTCGAAAGTCACCCGGTCGTATCCCGCATACGGATGATCGCGGCGACAATCCCTGTCCGCCCCGGTGGAGCGTCCGATCGGGCCCACCAGGTTGTGTGGTGCCGCGTACTCCTTGGTGAGCACGCCGGTGGTTTCCACACGGTCGACGAAGACTGCCGTGTCCTCCAGCAGCCGCTCCAGCCGCTCGCTGCGCCGAAGCCAGTCCGCGAGCCGCCTTCGCAGGGCGTGCAACGCAGCATCAGGGAGCGGCGCCTGCAGGCCTCCCACAGCCAGGATTCCGCGCAGGTACCGATGCTGGGTCAAGGCGGCACAGTGGCGCAGCACTTCTTCTTTCAGGGACGCGTACTGCGCACCCGCGACCATCAGCCCGGTCGCGTCAGCGAGACGAGCGATATCGCCGAAGTGATTGTGCAAGCGTTCCAACTCGTTCATCAGGGTCCGCGCCGCCCGGGACTGCTCACCGACGTCGACTGCCATCGCCCGTTCCACTGCCTGCACAAACGCGAGCGCGTTGGAGAACGCGGAGACACCCGCGAGCCGCTCCGCGAGCATGAGCGCCTGATCGACGGTGCGCCCCTCCGCCAAACGCTCGACGACACGGAGCTTGAAGCCCAGCAACTGACTGACCGCGACGAGATCCTCCCCGCCGCTGTTGAAGAGAAATTCACCGGATTCCTGCGGACCGCTTCGCACCGGCCCGAGGGGCAGCTGGAACACGCCCTGCCCATGGACTATCGGGACCGGGCTCGGCACGCCGGGCCCGACGTCGAGCCTGCGTTCCAGCGCCGCGCGCATCGGCGGCTGACCCACGGGCCAGTCGTGCAGGCGCAGTCGCGCCAGAGCCGGGTGTCCCACCGGATTCAAACCGTGCATCTCGCGGATCTCGCGCTCATACCAGCTCGCGACGTGAGTGGAGGGTGTCAGCGATGGGAAGGAATCGCCGCTCAGCTGGGTGCGGAGCACGAGCCACTCAGCATCGCCCGCCAACTCGAATACAACAGTCAGCGAGGGTTGGCCGCGGCCTGTGACGGCAAAAAGGTCCGCAAGCACAGCTTCGGCCGCGAGCGCTGTGACGGCGCCCAGGAACTCTTCTGGAGCGCACTGGGTCCGCAGCTCCTGAGGCGCGCCCCCTTCGATCGCGAGGCCGAATTTCTGGGCCAGTTCGCGCAGTGTGGTCATCTCGTCATCACCGCCGCGGCGTGGTGGAGCAACTGATTGAGGGGATTCGGGATCCACACGCCGATCACCAGGACTGCGCCCAGCAGCACCAGCGCCGGCAGCAGCGTCACGGCGCTCAGCTCTGCCTGAGCCACCTCGCCACCGGTGTCCGCGTTGCTGAACGTCATTCTGTGGAATGGCGCGACCAGCGGGATGAACCCGAGCAGGAGGAGCGCCGCGACAAGCGCGCCCAGCACCCAGAAATGGCCTGCAAATGCGCCTGCGATGATGGAAAACTCCGAGATGAAGACGCCGAAGGGCGGTGCCCCGGCAATGGCGAGGGCGCCGCCGATCAGGAGCACCGCAGTCCACGGCATCGCCCTGACGACTCCTCGTATCTCCGGGATCGTGGTGCTCCGGAACCGGAGCACCAGATTGCCGGTGGCAAAGAACATGAGGCACTTGGTAAAGCCGTGCGTGACCACCAGAAGGAGTGCGCCGATCAGCGCCACCGGGTTCCCCAGCCCGACGCCAACCGAGATCAACCCCATCTGCTCGACGGAGGAGTACGCAAGCAGGCGTTTGAAGTTGCGCTGGCTGATCAAGAAAACGACCGCGACGCTCATGGACACGAGCCCGAAGACGAGCATGCCGGTGCGCAGCGTCGCGGCACCTGCGGCCGGTGCAGTGAGTGTGTAGACGCGAAAGATACCGAGCATCGCGCAGTTCAGCTCGGCACCGGACAGCATCGCGCAGATGGGTGATGGCGCCTGGCTATGCGCGTCGGGGAGCCAGGTATGCATGGGAGCCAGCCCAGCCTTGGTGCCGAAGCCGACGAGAATGAGCAGGAAGGCTGTGGACGCCAGTGTCGGGGAGAGATGCGATGCCGCGCCGGCGAGCACAGGGATCGAGAAGTCGTATGAGTTGCCGAGCGATGCCACTCCGGACTGGTAGAGCAGGAGCAGTCCGAGAAGCGCGAGCAGGCTGCCGGCGACGGTGAGCACGATGTACTTCCAGGCGGCCTCGAGCGGTTCGTGGGAGCCATAGAAGTCCACGAGAGGAGCTGACGCCAACGTCGTGGCACTGATCGCCGTCCAGAGCAACCCGAGGTTCCCCGCAATGGTGACCAGCAGCATGGCGAAGACGAACAGATGAAAAAGGACGAAGTACTTGCGCAGCTCGTCGGTCTTGATGACTCGATGCTGCAGCTCGTGGCGAAGATATCCCGCGGAGTAAAACGTTGCGAGCACAGACACGACCGCCGCTACGAGCATGACGACGGCCGAAAGGCTGTCGAGGTAGAGCCAGTGCGCGAAGGCATCGATCCTCCCCACCACCAATATGCGGGCGATCAGCGCCAGCGCGACGCCGAACGTCCCGACCTGGAACACGAGCGCCAGCGCTATCTGAAGACGAGCGGAGCAGACGAGGCTGATGAGCGCGGCCACCAGTGGGAGGGCCACCACCAGTACGAGCAGTCCGGGGTCGGTCATCCGCGCAGCCTCGAAAGTTCAGACGTGTCCGTGCTCGCGACCGTCTCGTGCATCCGAGCGATGAGAAACCCCATCACCGCAACCCCGATGACGACATCGAGGACAAGCGCGAACTCGATCAGCAAGCCCAACTCCGGACTCACCACCAACCCGACGAGCAGCACTCCGTTCTCCGCGGCGAGGAGGCCTGCGAGTTGCAGCACCGCGTCACGTCTCGCCATGGTGGTGAATAGGCCGAGCAAAATCACCGCGATGGCCAGGCCGAGCACGGGCTCCGACAACAGATAGGGATGAAACGGCAGGCGCGATGCGGCAACCAATCCGACGAGCGAGAGGCCGGCGCCGACGAGCAACGCTGTCGGAAAGCCGACGTAATAGGCGATCTCGCGCCGGCGGTAGGTGGGCCCCCGAACCTGGAACCTGACGACCGCCGGTATGGCGAAACCCTTGATGCCGATCGTGAGGAGTCCCAAGGCAAGGAGATGTGGCAAACGCGAGCCCGCGAACATCGCGATCGCGAGCCCCCCGAGGAGGATCGACTGCGCCGCATACCCGGTGATCGCGCCGCGGACTTGTCGCGCGATCAGGAGCCCAAACGTGGCGATGAGGATGAGCGTGGCGAGCACCGCCTCTGCGAGTGCCATCAGCGCCCCAGGCTGTACATCACGACCGCCAGGAACGAGAGCACGAAAGTGCCGCCGAGATACTCGGGCACTCGCAGGATGCGGATCTTGGCAAGAGCCGACTCCACCCCCACGATGAGTAATGCAGCGCACAGCATTTTGGCTGCGAGGCTCGCGATCGCGATGGCGAATGCAGAGACGGTCAACTGAGTGGCGAGGCCGTCCGGGGCAATCAGAACGTTGAGCCAGACGATGAGGAGCACGAACAGCTTCATCCATCCTCCCCACTCCATCAGTGCCTGGTCGGGCCCTGAATATTCGAAGAGCCTGGAGGCCTCGATCATCGACAACTCCTGTGACGTGCTCGGATTGTCGATCGGGAGGCGGCCCGCCTCAGCGAGGACGACCAGGAAAAACGCGACCGCTATCAACGCGTGGCTGGGTGAGATCAGCGCGGATGTGGTGTATAGGATGTTGTTCGCGACGAACGGGACCGTCCCACCCGAGATGAACCCGATCGCGAAGAAGATGAGGATGAGCGTCGGCTCCGCGAGGGATGACACAAGCCGGGAGCGGCTTGCTCCGAGTCCACCGTAGGGGCTGGCGCTGTCCATAGCAGCGAGGTTGGTGAAGTAGCCACCGATGCCGATGACGAACCCACTACCCACCATATCGGCCATGAACGCCCAGCTCAGTGGCGCTGCGGTGAGCACCGGGATCAACATCGCAAAGGCTATCGGCGCTGCGAACGCCACGTAGGGTGCGCTCCGAAAGACCCAGGAGGCATCCCGGCTCGCCGAACGCTCCTTGCGAAAGAGCTTGTGCAGGTCGAAGTAGGGCTGGAACGGGGACGGTCCCCGCCGCGACTGGATCTTCGCCTTGAGGTTGTCGATGCCTCCTTTGAGGAGTGGCGCGAGCAGCAGGACGGTCGCCACTGCAACGCACTGGCCGAGTGCGGCCGCTAGCATCCGGCTGGTCGTCCAACTGCGATGGCGACGGGCACCCTAACCTCCACATTAATGGTGGTCAGGGGCTATTAGCTCAGCGCGTTTCCGGCACCCACGGTGCCGTGGCGAGCCCCATCGCCAGCCGGGACTCTACCACTGAACATCGGATCCGACGCCTCGGTCGATTCGGTTGAGAATCATCTCGTCACGTCAGATGCGTTCTAGCGCTCGAGAGACAGGGTCGGAGCGATGTCGTCCGAGGCAGCGTAATGCTGTTATTCAGCCTGTCGGACGCGACCGCTGGTGTCGAGGTTGCTGGCCGAGGCCTCCCTCGCGCTCCCCGAGGGCGAGTCGGGGTCCTCGTCGCTGTCCAGCCACCCGCCGAGCTGGTAGTAGACATCTTCGCCAAAGCTCGTCGGAAGTGGCTCGGCTACCGCGAGCTTGTAGCGGCGCTGGCCCTCGGATTGTCGCTCGGCTCTCAGGAAGAGGGTGGACTCTGCGCGCTGGCTGTGGAATCCGTTCGCAAAATCGAACTGATGGGTGACGAAGAACACCGTAATCTCAGCCTCCAGCAGCGCACGGACAACTTGGCGCCCGATTTCGGATCCCTCGCGCTCGTTGGTAGCGGCGAAGGACTCGTTGAAGAGCATGAGGCAATGGGAACGGATTTGATCCGCGATCGAGCTCATGCGGCTCAGCTCCTCATCGAGTCGCCCGCTGGTCATGGTGGAGTCCTCTTCTCTGATGAAGTGCGTGAAGACTCCGCCACACACCCTCGCGGAATAGGCCTCCGCGGCCACGAACATGCCGCACTGCATCATGAGCTGAGCCAGACCGACGCTGCGCAGGAACGTCGACTTTCCTCCGGAGTTCGCGCCGGTGATGATGATCAGCGATTTTCCGTTCGCCTCGATGTCGTTTCCAACGACCCGCTGCTCCGCACGCAGCGCGAGGCAGATATCGCGCAAGCCGGAGAACGAAAGCACGCGCTGGGACCACGATGACGGTGCGGGAAACGAGATCGGCACCTCCTTGACTGCGAGCCGGTTGCAAAGGTTGAGACAGCTTACGTAGAAGCCCAACTCCCCGCGGAGCATCGTGAAGTAGCTCCAAATGTGGTCTGCGGACTGGGCCGCCGCGTTGGCGACGAGGTTGATCCCTCGACTGGTGAGATCTGACAGGGCGTTGGCACCCGCGTCGTCACGCGGCGGGATGGTAAACGAGTACGAGGAACGAGAGCCCATTCCCAGGCGTTCCTTCCAGTTCCGTTTCACGCTGCCAGATGAGCGGAGCACGAAGCCGATCCCACTGTTGTCCCGATCGAGTTCCGCACTGAGCAGCTCCCCATTGCGGAAGCGGAGCTGCTTCAGGTGGTAGCCCATCGTCATGAAGTACTCGTCGTCCAATTCACGCTGCAGAGTGCGAAAGAGCGTCGTCAAGCCGGCGGAGTGGAACCTCTCCGCGCGGTCGTCGGCTATCTTTCGCAGTTGTTTGAGCCGGATGACGGCGGCCTCGAGCTGGCGGACCGCGGCAGAGAGGATCAGCGAAGGGCTTTGGGAGCCGTACCCCCAGATTCCTCGCTTGTCCTCGAGCGCGCCCACGGCGATGGCGTACATCTCTCTGATGATCTCCGGCTCAGCGATGCAGTCCGCGAGGACTCGCTGGCGGTAGAGGATGGCTTCCGGGTCGCCGAGGCTTGCCAGGACGACTCTCGCTGACACCTCGTAGAGGAACTTGTCGCCGAGGGCCATCGCCTCGAGCAGCGTCGTCAGTTCCAGGTCCTGAATCAGGTCGTCGTGATTGGGGGGCAGGTCAGCGACGAAGTTGAAGTCTTGCTCCTGGTGGAGGAGATAGGCTTTCATGCGCTCAGCCGTGCCCGCAAACGCTCGTAAGTGACGTTGTGCTTCTCAGCGATAGCCAGCGCATAAGCGAGCCCGTCGGCGGGTCCCCTGACCACCTTGTAGGTGCGCTGGGCTGGGTTCTCTGGAACGATCGTACTTACCAAGCTGACGACTGACTCGCCGAGGGACGCCAGCTCGTCGACGAATGTCACGTAGACGCACAGCACATCGAGCTGGATGACCTTCTCCATCACCTTCTTGCCCAGGAAGCGAGCGTCGCTCAGCGTCGTCGACGTGAAGATCTCGTTCATGACGACGATGCTGTTGGACGTTGCCGCCTGCAGTACCTTTCGGATCCTCACGAGGTCGTCCTCCAGCTTGCCGCGCATGTTCGTGAGATCCTCCTTCCTCTCGAAATGGACGAAGAGCCGGTCGAAGAGGAAAAGACGAGCGGCAGTGCCGGCAACGGGGCAGCCAACGCTGGCCAGGTGGTGGAGCTGACCGAACGCTCGGGCAAACGTCGTCTTGCCTCCCTGGTTCGGCCCGGAGACCACGAAGATGCGCTCGGGACCCTCCATGCGGAAATCGTTACGCACGATAGGCTTGCCCTCCGAGACCAGTTTCTTGGCGAGCGCCAGGTCGAAGGTGTCGTTGGCGAAAATCTCTTTCGAGGCCGCGGTCACATCCGGATAGCAGAAGCTGAGTCCGGCTGCTCGGAGCGGGCCGATGTAATCGAGATAGGCGAGATAAAACTGGAGCTCACGCTCGAAGCGCCGGACGGTCTCGTGCAGGAACTCGGCGTGCTGGCGACAGTAGTCATCCAATGCCGAGAACTCGTCAGGGAACAGCCGCGCCACCAGCTGAAGGATCTGTGCCCCGACGTGGTTCATGCCCGGCCACGTGCGGTAGTTGAGTCGGTAGTCTTTGACGGCACCCTGCTTGAATCGCTCGAACGTCTTCAGCACCTCAGCGCTGTAGTCGGCTTGGTCCTCGTAGCGGCTCACGTCGACTCTTCCGCCCCGGATGCGGATGCAATAGCGGATCTGAGCAAGCGCATCCTGCCGATCTCTCGTATCGGCAACGAGAGATTCGAATGTCGCGGACGCGACATAACCCGTCAGGAACGCGCTGAAAGCACGAAGGGCGCGGGAATCGAGTCGCGCAGAACTCAGACCATCCGCCAGGGCGCGGACGGCATCACAGTAGATAGAGGCTGCGTCCAGGAACCACCCCTCGCGTTGATGAAGATACTGCATCTTCTCGACCTGTCCCAGGTGGCTGCGCACCTTGCTCATCAGGTCAGCAAATTGCTGAATCCGTTCGAGGAGCGACTGGTCTTCCAAGTCTCGATAGACTTCGTGGCGGTAGTGCACAGTATCGATGTCGCCGAGCTGCTGGTAAAGAAGGGCCGCGATGAAATCGCGCTCCTCCCGGACTCCGGTGACGGTCTTGACGATCTGGTCGAGGTTCAGGTCAGATGCGGATGAGCGATCTTCGCGTCGGACAGCCGCCTTCCCCGACGACTCGTCAAACAGCAGGCTCGTGAAGTGAGGAGCGGGCGGCGCTGACGTCGAAGGCGGTTCGCCGCTGGCGCTGCCCGGTTGGCCGCCGAGCAGGTCGGGGTCCTGGGATGTTCCGTCTGCCATGGCGTGCTCCTGTTCTCCCAGCTAGGGCCGTGAACAGGAGCCATCAGTCACGAAGGCGGTTTCGGCGAGCTCCATCGCCGTCTGTTTCAAGTCTACCGTGGAGGAACCGAGTGAGCAGCGCGATGGCGCGCGTCCATGCTGAGAATCGAATTCGAAACCGGCTCCAGGAAGCCGGTGGTGGAGCGGAGGGGATTCGAACCCCTGACCTCTGCCGTGCGAGGGCGCGGGTACGGATTCGAATTCGGGGCGTACCGCGAGCGCCCGTTTGACCAGTTCCCTCGCGATGGTGGACACGGCGAGACACCCGCAGGCAAGGAGTGACTGACCTAGTCTAGGACGCCACATTCGTCACGCGTAAACACCTCCCGCTGAATGTTGCGGGAATACTCAGGCGTCGCGGGTTGCGAACCTGAGAGCGGCCACCAAGAGTGCTAGCGCCAGGACCACGAAGATCCCGGCTTCGATCCCCTGCATCGGCCAAAAGTGACTGACTGGCTGGTAGACGAGGCTGATCGGAGTATTGGCGCCGATGGGGCTGCCCGGCGGCAGTGGATTCAGCTGCGTATCGAGGAAGGTCGCATCAAGGTAGCCGGCACCCGGCGGCACAACGGAGTTGTTGCCCGTGCCGCTGACGACCACCCGGGTAATCGTTGGCAGCAGGTGCGGTCTCGCCAGCTCGGCAAAGGCAACCCGGACAGCGATGAAGATCCCTAACGTGACAGCCATCGCCGGAACAGTGCGGCGGAGCGCGGCTCCGGCGGCGGCGCCCAGGGCCATCGCGAACAGCACGTATGAGAAGAAGACCGGCGCTTGGAGGTCGTACATTCCCCACGTCGAGTCGAAGGTATTCGGCAGGTGCACGATCCATATCTGAGCGCCAACCGACATGACCGCAGCAGCGAGCGCAGAGAGTGCTATCAGGAGCGAGAGGTTGGCGGCCGCCCAGTGTCGGCGTGTCATTCCTTGCGTCCACGTCAGGCGGTGGGTGCCGCGTTCGAAGTCGGCGGACAGAAGGGGAGCGCCCATGAATACCCCGGCCGCCGCCGGAGCGCCGATCAAGAGCGGCTGGAAGGCGGTACTCATGGTGTGCACCAATGCTGTCGGCTGGGCGATCTCCAGGATCGCCACCACCACCAGCGCCGCGGCGACGCCGAAGGCAAGAACGCCGCCGATCACCGCCGCCTGACGATTGTTTCGCCAGGCAAGCCACGTCGCGCCCGACAACACCGTCACGCCGGGACAGCCTCGGGCTGCGCGAGAGCACTTACATCCGGATTGCCAAGGTACGCGAGGACCAAGTCTTCGAGGGTCACCGGCGCCGCCGTCCACCCGCGTGGGACAGCCGGGCCGCGCACAAGCATCCGGCACTGCCGCTCGCCGGTGCCAGCCTGAACGACGGTGCCCCCAACCCGACCGATCTCCTCCGTGGGCCCGACCAACCAACGGTGGTCCTCCAGCAGCGGCTCCAGATCCCCGGCTACCTGGAGACGTCCGCCCGCGAGAATCACGAGATGGTCTGCCAGGCGCTCGAGATCAGCTATGAGATGGGAGGAGAGGACGACGGTCAGGCCTTCGGCAGCGACGGACTCCATCAGTTCCGCGAGAAACTGCCGACGGGCGAGCGGGTCCAGATTTGCCACGGGTTCGTCCAGCAGCAGGAGCTCTGGACGCTTGCCCAGCGCCAGCGCTAAAGCGACCTGCGCCTGCTGGCCGCCGGAGAGCTTGCCAACGCGACGATTCAGAGGTATTTCGAGGCGACGCATGCGTGCCTCAGCCAGCGCCAGGTCCCACTTCGGGTTCAGCTCACGGCCCATCCGCAATGTCTCGGCGACCGTGAAACCCATATACAGCGGCCGTTCCTGCGCCAGGAAACCCACCCGGGCCAGCACCAGGGTTGGGTTGTCCCTCGGCGACCAGCCGAAGACCTGGGGGTCGCCGGTGTCGGGTGTGAGGAGGCCGATGGCAAGCTGGAGAAAGGTAGTCTTCCCAGCCCCGTTAGGGCCGACCAAGGCGACGACCCGGCCGGCGGGTATGGAGATGCAGAGATCTCGGACCGCCCAGGTTGAGCCATACCGCTTACCGAGGCCAGACGCCTCCAAAGCGATCGCCACTACGCCACCCGTTCCTTGGCAGTCGCCTCCACGGTGAGGGTGAACAGCGCTTCGATTGCACCCTGATCGAGGCCCTCCCTCCTCGCCTCCGAGAGCCAGTCCCGGAGCGAGCGCACAAGACGGTCGTGGACGTCCGCGGCTACAGCACGAGGCGCGGTTTCAGCCACGAAGGTGCCCACCCCGGCGCGGCTGGTCACCCAGCCTCCGCTCTCCAGCTCCGCATATGCCTTGAGAACGGTGTTCGGATTGATGGCGAGCGCTGCCACAACCTCACGCGCAGCAGGCAGTCGGTCACCTGGCGTGAGAAGCCCGCAGCGGACCGCGCGCTCGACCTGATGAACGATCTGCATATACACGGACACGCCAGAGCGGACGTCGAGATACAAGTCGAGCATCGGCGTTGCACCTCAATTCAGTAGAGATCTAGTGAATTGATGAATCCTATCTCCTGCGCATCGACGCCGTCAATCCCGACCCCGGACCGGCTGTGGCCCGGTTCCTTCGGGTACCGTGCCACCCCTGGAGTGGCGGCGGGATCGAAGCGCAGCGCGCCGTCACAAGGTAGGCGCAGCGCATCCAGAAGGCAGCTAACCGCACCCTCCAGACAACGCGCCAACGCCGACGAGGTGGCGGCATGACCGCGCCTTCGTTCACGTTGTGGCACTGTCCGTTCACCAGTCGTAGCCTGCGACTACTCCATGACAGACGAGATTGCACGCGATCCCAAAGATGTTGTCCGAGATGGATATGACGCCATTTCGGAGATCTACCGAGCAGATGACGCCGAAGACGGCTCGCAAGGCGAATGGCTTGCGGAGTTCGCGCGCGCCCTGCCACCAGGCGGACACGTACTAGATCTTGGGTGCGGGTGCGGGGTCCCAGCAGCTCGCTGGCTGTCGGCGCGAGGGTTTACGGTTACCGGAGTTGATATTTCAGCGCGCCAGATTGAGCGAGCGCGTGCTCTCGTGCCGGGTGCCGAGTTCATCCAGTCGGATATGGCAGCCATCTCCTTCGACGATGGCACTTTCGATGCTGTAGTTAGCCTGTACGCGTTGATCCACCTGCCCGTTGCCGAGCAGCCGGGTGTCCTGTCGCGAATTGCTCGCTGGCTGCGTCCAGGAGGTCCGCTCTTGGCCATCGTGGGCGCAAGCCCAGGCACCGGAACCGAAGAAAACTGGTTGGGTGGCGGTGCGCATATGTATTGGTCCCAAACTAGCCTGCCCACTACCCTTGAGTGGGTCCAGCAGGCAGGTCTCATGTTGGATTGGCAGCGCTTCATTCCGGAGGGTGACACAGGGCATGTTCTGATCCACGCTCGGTGCCGTAGTCCAAGGGACAAGTGATGATTTCCCACGTCGAGCTCTACGTCTCCGACCTCGCGAGGTCGGCGCGTTTCTGGGACTGGCTTCTGCGTCTGCTCGGCTACGAACCCTTCCAATCGTGGGCTGAAGGGCGGAGTTGGCGCCTGAACGGGTTCTATCTTGTCCTGGTTCAGACGCCACATGCGCACGTTGGCGCTGGCTACCATCGAAGGCGCATTGGTCTGAACCATCTCGCGTTCGCGGCGGACGATCGCAATCAGGTGAACCAAGTCACTGAAGCCCTGCGTGATCGCGGCGTTCGCATCCTCTACGAGGACCGGCATCCGCACGCCGGCGGACCTGATTCTTACGCCGTGTTCTTCGAAGATCCAGACCGCATCAAGGTTGAACTTGTCGCCCCATAGCGATGTGCTTGAACTTCCTCATCCCGATCGGACCGACGGATGGATCGTTCTGCGAGCATTGGATAGCGCAGACGCGGCTGAGTTGGTTCCTGCGGTGCCTGAGCCCGATCCCGGAAACGCGGGACTCGCACGTTGGGGGTCAGCCGAGGAGGCCAGGGGCTGGATTGCTCGGCTGGGCACCCGCCTCACCGAGCGCGTGGGGTTGTCGGAACTCAAGACCTATGTGTTGCTTGCGGTGGCGCTTTCCGGGTGCGCCTCGGGTGCACCTACGGCGACCGCTCACGGCACGACTCCTCAACCGTTGGTCTGTGCCCAGCTCTCGCCGACACTGACGTGCTCTTACGTCGGTATTGGAAGATTCACTGTCGCAGACATAGGGAGGTTCAAAGTTGGATTCGATCCACGGGTGACACGGTCTGCCGATGCCACCGGCGTCTCGCTCATAGGCGACGTGACCAAGGCTCTAACACGCATCGCGGCGCTGCTCCCCGGGCCCTCCACCGTAATCATCATTGAGCAGACCGCAAATGTAACCCCGGAGACGGGTGAGCTCGGGTACACGGACCCGACGACCGGCCAGGTGTTGATCCAATTAGACCCTAGTAGTCAGACCACGTTCTCCGAAACGCTTGCCGTGTGGCTTCCCGAGGCGCTGGCCCACGAAATCCACCACAGCGTCCGCACCCTCACCGGCCCTGGATTCGGCACCACCCTTGGTGCGTTTCTTGTGAGCGAGGGCATGGCGAGTGCCTTCTTTCATCAGGCATTCCCCGGAACCGACGCCCCCTGGGACAAAGCACTTACACCCGTCCAAGAGCACACGCTCTGGAAACAGGCGCAGCCTTTGCTGACCCAGGGTGGGCTGCCGGTGTATTCGCAGTGGTTCTACGGAGGGAATGGTGTTCCCAAGTGGGCCGGCTTCACGATCGGCTATCACATCGCCGAGGAGTACATCCAACACCATCCCGGAACGAGTGCCGCTTCGCTGGTCGACGCACCGGCCGCCACCATCCTGGCGGGCAGCGCTTACGCTCCGTAGTTGAGGATCGTTCTTGGTCACGGTCATCCGCCAGTCTGGGCCAGCCAATGCCCCGCCTTCCGCCCGCGTAGCGCGCCTCGACCTCGCGTCCGAATGGTACGTTGAAGCGTTGAAGTGAAAGGGATGGACGACGGTACCCAGGACTTGCTTGAACGAGCAATCGCGTGCGCTGTCGACGCGCATGCTGGTCAGAAGTATCCGTCGCCCGAGCCCGAACCGTACATCCTGCATCCCCTTCGCGTCATGTGCGCTGTCGAGGGTGCCCACGCGCGGATGGCGGCCGTTCTCCATGACGTAATCGAAGACACAGACGTGACCCTTGTTGACCTTCAAAGCGCGGGCTATCCACGACCGGTCATCCACGCGGTGGATTGCCTCACCCGCCGCGATGGCGAAACCTATGCCGCATACATCGAGCGAGTCGCGACAGACCCTATGGCAACGCTGGTAAAGGTTGCCGATCTACGTGACAACCTTCGCAATAACAGGAGCCTGTCGCCGAGGTCAGACGTCCTCGAGAGAATCCAACGCTACGAGCAGGCTTTAGCGTTTTTCAACCCGCCCAGTAGCACGTTGTAAACAGGTGAAGGCAACAGCTATGCGAGAGTCGTCGTATGGACGACGCAGATAGCAGCGGCGACACCGGGCCGGCACGAGCACTACTCTTCGATCTTGGCGGGGTAGTCCTCGAGATTGACTTCGACCGCGTGTTCCTCGCCTGGGGTGCTCGCGCGTCCTGTGACCCCCAGGTAATTCGTCGACGATTCAAGTTCGACGATGCATATGAGCAGCACGAGCGAGGCGCGCTTGACGCCGCGGGCTACTTCGCATCCTTGCGCCGCAGCTTGCGTATCGATCTCTCTGACGAAGATTTCATCGCTGGCTGGGGTGAACTCTACGTCGGACCCCTGCCTGGAGTGGGAGCGGCGTTGGCCGCGGCAAGTGAACGCCTACCGCTGTACGCCTTTACCAATTCGAACCCGACCCATCAGGCTGTATGGGCCACGCGCTACGCACTTGAGCTATCGGTCTTCCGCTCGATCTTCGTCTCGTCGGAACTTGGCCTTCGCAAGCCTGACCCCGATGCGTTCAGAGAAGTAGCCCAAGGCGCAGGGTTTCCGACTTCGGCATTCATCTTTTTTGATGACACTCTCGAGAACGTCATGGGCGCGCGAGCGGCCGGGATGCAGGCGGTCCACGTTCGGTCGACCGATGACGTCCGTATCGCGCTCCACGACCTGACCTGTTCGTCCAACAGCGAGAGAGCCTCACTCTTGTAACGCCGAACTAAGCAGCTTCGTCCCCCGATGCTATGCCGAGGATGACCGAATTGGCTGTGCAAACGCTTGCTATCAGACCGTGGCGAACTGGCGACGCGGATGCACTCAGCGTCGCCATCGCTGAGAGCATCGAACACCTGCGGCCATGGATGTCTTGGATCGCAACGGAGCCACGGTCCCTCGCTGACCGCCAATCGATGATGCCCGATGGGCGAAGGAGCGCCGCACAGGCGGCGACATGGTCTTCGGCATGTTCGTTGGGACCGTCATCGTCGGTGGATGCGGGCTTCATCGCCGCCTCGGGCCAGATGGACTCGAGATCGGCTATTGGGTACACGCAGCGTATGCGCGCAAAGGTCACGCGACCCGCGCCGCCGCAATGCTCGTGGTCTTGGCATTTTCATTCCCGGAAGTTGAGCTGGTCGAGATCCACTGCGATCACCTGAACCACGCTAGTCAAGGAGTGCCGCGCAAGCTAGGGTTCACGCTCGTCGGCCAGCAGACGAAGCCGATTCAGGCACCTAACGAAACTGGGGTACAAGACGTGTGGCGGACGACCCGCTCGGATTGGCTGGCCCACGGCGCCTCCTCGTGATACTCCACAGGCACCCTAAGCCAGTATTCGCCGACATGTAGAATCCACCAGTGCCGCGCTACCCGCCGATAGATCCATTCGAGCAAGGGTTACTCGACACGGGCGACGGCAATCTCGTCCACTGGGAGCTCTGCGGCAACCCGTTTGGGAAGCCGGCGCTCATTGTTCATGGTGGACCCGGATCGGGACTCTCCACAGGACAGCGTCAGTGGCTTGACCCCGGCCGTTATCGAATCATTCAGTTTGACCAACGCGGCTGCGGCGGCAGCACTCCGCATGCCAGCGATCCCGCTACTGACATGAGCCGCAACACAACGGACCACCTCATCTCTGACATGGAACGCTTGAGGCACCATTTGGGAGTCGACCACTGGCTACTCTTTGGCGGTTCCTGGGGGTCCACTCTGATCCTCGCCTATGCCGAACGTTACCCGGAGCGGGTGTCGGAGATCGTCATTTGCAGCGTCACCATGACCAGGCGTTCGGAGACCGACTGGCTTTATCGCGGTGTTGCGCGGTTCTTTCCCGAGGAATGGGAGCAGTTTCGCGCTGGCGCTTCCGAGGCCGACCGCGACGGCGACATCGTGGCGGCGTACGCGAGGCTCATGGAGGATTCGAACCCGGAAGTCCGAACCCGAGCGGCGATTGACTGGGGCACCTGGGAAGATGCCGTGCTCTCTCTGGAGCCGAGCGGCAAACCAAACCCCTACAGCGTCCGCCCACCGGCGGACCTGCTCGCATTCGTACGTATCACCACACGATACTTTTCGAATGGCGCATGGCTCGAAGAGGGCGCTCTCCTCGCCGGCGCGCGGCGCCTAGCCGGCATTCCAGGCGTGCTGGTCCATGGTCGACTCGATCTGAGTTGCCCTCTAAGCACGGCTTGGGAGCTTGCAAGTGCTTGGCCCGACGCGCGTCTCGTTGTCGTCGCGGATTCAGGTCACAAGGGCAGCGACACGATGAACGAGCACGTATATGACGCGCTCGAGAAATTCGCAGGACGATGATTTCAATCCCTCGCTGAGATAGGGGTGCTGATTGGCCTTGTCCCAGGGCCGTACTGAACATACAGGGACGTTCTTACTCAAATGGGGGATGAATCGCTCAGTTCGCTGCTGCCAACATCCGCTTAACTCACTCGGCTCGTTGAGGAGCCTTACCCCGACGCGAACCGGACCAGGTGAGGGCCGCTGCACGTGAATGTGTAGGTCACGCCTCCAGCCGTGATGGCACCGGACGATTGCTGCGGCGTGGACGACGAGCTCGAGGCACCGCTGTGCCCGCTGGTTGACTGAAACGACGTCCAGATCGGCGCCGCTAGTGACACCCCTCCCGGAAAGCACTCCACGACGGGTTGATCCCAGAGCGCCAGCAGACCAAGGGGAACGAGTCCCAGGGTAAGCAGGACGGCTGCTCCGGCGTTCAACCAGTCGTGTTCACGTCGGCGGCTGGACTGCGTCCGGCGGGATACCAGCACGATGAGCACAATCGCCGGAAGCAGGATCAAGGTGCCCGCGACAAGGAACCCGTACATGATGATCGCGGTCGCAACCGGTGCGAGCCATGGCGCCAGCTGGCCGGAGCGAACTGAGAGAAGACCTCCGATCGCGGTGAGCGCCGCGCAGACTCCGGCGACGATCACCACTGTGATGGGCATGGCGTACACGGGTTGATGCTGGTGGGCTTCGAGGACAACCGTGACGTAGATCGCCGCACAGCCGGCGGTCGCCGACAGCGCAACCGCGACAGTCTTCCTCGTCACTCGATGGCCACCGTTGTGGCCGGACGCCGCCGCGCAGGCGTTGCCTTACTGAGCAGCTGATCGATCCAGGGTGCCGCTTGCACCAGCGTCGCCATCAGCGCGCTCGATCCACTGCTGTCACCACCGCGCATCCGCGCAACGATTTCGAGCCCCATATACAGGGCGATCACCGCCGAGCCAATGACGGCAGGCTCGACGAAACCCGCGAGTGGCGAGCCAGCGATGATCCGGGCTGCGAGCTGCTCGGCAAAGGTCACCCAGGGCTGCATCCTGCGGCCGATCTCGTCGCCGAGCACAGGGTCGAACGCCATCGCCCCGACAATTTCCTGTACAGCTGTTAGCTGGCCGAGACGGAGATCCTCAGAGTACAACTCCTCCATTGCGGCTCCCAGCGCGCGCAGGTCCGAGACATTTGCGAGCCGTGTCTCGTAGCGGGCGAGGCGATCGGCACTGACCCGATCGAGCACCGCCAGGAGGAGCGCGTCGACGCTGCCGAAGTGATAGAACACGAGCGCGGGACTGAATCCACCGGTGGCGGCGATCGAGCGCACCGATGTCGAGGCATAGCCCCCACCGACCACGGTGCGCAACGCCGCGTCCACGATGCGCGACCGCATCTCATCACCAGCCTCGTTGCGCCGCTGACGCCGCTTGTGGACGCCGGCGCTGAGCGGGTGCTTGCCATATGTCGCCGTGGATGCGCGCGGAATATTCGGGCGGGAATCTCCGGGTCGACGCCGCTCGCCCTTTGGCTTCGATATCGCAGTAATCTGATCATTTGACTTGATCATTCGATCAGTATACGACGGTACGAGGGTCGAGGGCACCGGGTGTGTAGTCGGCGGATCCTGGCCGGGCATGCTGACGCGATGCCCTATTTAGCCCCCGGACCGCGGTCGCCATTCAGCGAGCCTGCGGCCATCGCACTCGCATGGGCGATGTGTGTTGAAGTCTGAGGCATGGATCGAATCGTGGCCGGAGCTTTGATTCAAGGCGAGCGTGTCCTTCTGGGGCACCGCACCGCGGAGCGCAGCTCGTATCCCAGCGTCTGGGATTTACCGGGAGGACATGTCGACCCGGGCGAGTCTGAGACTGACGCACTTCTTCGCGAACTGAGCGAGGAAATCGGCGTGAGTGTTCCCCGGCCTGTGACCGAGCCCATCGCACGGCTCCGCCCGCTCACAAAACATGGACCCAGCTTCGAACTGGCGATCTGGTTGGTGACGGATTGGACAGGCGAAGTCACCAACTGCGCTCCCGACGAACACGATGAGCTGCGCTGGTGCAGTTCCGATGAATTATTCGGACTATCACTTGCGCACCCGGACTACCGCACAGTGATCGCGCGGGCGATAGCTGAAGCCGCCGTAGCCTCAGGCTGTGAATAACAAGCCCGTGCTTATGTGATCGACGGGTGGGCGCTCGTGGCGGTCGGCTCATCCGGCGCCGGTAGTCGGTCATCATCTGATCGTGGCGAATGATCAGAATGAACCACGAGGTGCGGCGGCCTCCTCGACCGAGGTACTGGATCGCTGGGCAGCGTGGCTTCTCTTTCGCCGTCAGGGTGGCTCCGAGCTGCCCAGTGAGGCCCTTGAATGGCTGCGCGGTGTCCGCGACCGCGTCCTTGACGGGGCGCGGCTGCAGCCCGACGACGTTGTGCTCGACGTCGGGTGCGGGGACGGGCTCATCGGCTTTGGTGCACTTGAGCGCCTCTCCGAACAGGGTCGCGTCATCTTCAGCGACCCTTCGCGCGATCTGTTGGATCGATGCCGGGCCACGGCGGACGGCGCCCAAGTTCTGTCGCGCTGCGAGTTTGTGGAGGCGTCGGCGGACGGCCTGACGGCGATTGCCTCTTCGAGCATCGACGTGGTAACGACTCGCTCGGTGCTCATCTACGTCGCTGCGAAGGAGCGCGCCTTCGCAGCGTTTCATCGCGTGCTTCGGCCAGGCGGCCGTCTCTCCATATTCGAGCCGATCAACTCGTTCACGTTCCCTGAGCCACCAGGCGTCTTCGATGGCTACGACCTACGAGCGGTCGGCGAAACGATCCTCGCGAAGGTCAAAGCGGTGTTTGATGAGAGGGCACCAGCGCTTGCGCCCATGATGGACTTCGACGAGCGTGACCTTGTTGCGATCGCGGGGAGGACCGGCTTTGGTGAGATCCATCTGAGCTACGAAGTGGAGATCGGTCGGCAAGTCCCGCAGGACTGGGTGCAGTATCTGAACAGTTCGGGCAATCCGCTATCGCCCACCCTGGACGAGGCATTGCATCAAGCGCTCACCCCTGCCGAGCGCGAGCGTCAGGTCGCATGCATGCGCCCCCTCGTGGAGCAGGGCCGCGGGACCCTGCGCCGTGCGAAAGCATTCCTGCGCGCACACAAGGTCGAGTAGAGAAAGCACCCCCGGAGGGTCGCGTTCCTTGCTGCAACCTCAGGTTCATCTGCGAGGTCGCTCTTTCGTCACTGGAACCTACGGATGTCGAGATCGCCGGTTTTGAGAACCCGGCTGCAACATTCGCGCGTTTCATCGCGGGACAAGCCCGCTCATCGCGTATTCGGCGGACACGTTGCCGGTGACGCTGTGTTCCGCTGCCTGGTGCCGGCTGACGGTGCTGTAGGGGACGCGTGGGGTACTGATGGGATCGGATTCCTGGTGCTGGTCTCTGCGTGCATCTGTATCTGCCGCATCTTCTCGGCCATCCCACGACCATGATGCTCTTGGAAGAGACTTGAGCCCAAGGTGAGATTGAACTCGCGGCATACGTCTTACCAAGATGCCAGCCGGAAAATCGGCGATTTCGAATACAGAATCGGCCGCAGACGGCTTATGGGCCAACGTATTTCAGGCTCTTTGAGACGGACTTGAAGGTAGGTTGTGGCACGACTGCCGTGAGCGCCGGTGGCGGCCAATTATGGGTCGAGTGATAGGACGCTCGCCTGCCTGAGGGTCCTGGCGATAGGCGGGAATCGTTCTAGGCTGGATGCAAAGCTGGGAGCGTTCCCGATGCGGCACTCCATCGATTTGCATTTGGCAGGAGGTCAGTGATGCCCACGGCCCTCGGCGCGCCGCCGGCCGTGACGATCACCCGTATACCCGGCTGATAGTCAAACAGGATCTGCCGGCACCGACCGCACGGAGCCAGGATGCCGCGATCACCATCCGCGACGGCGACGATGATCTCCAGCCGCTCCAATCCCTCTGACGCAGCCATGCCAAGAACAACCAGTTCGGCACAAGGCCCACCGGTGAAGTGGTAGACGTTCATGCCGGCCATGACCCGTCCGTCTGTCGCGCGAGCTGCCGCGGCCACCGTGTTGGAGCTTCCGTTGCCGCGCTGCCTAACGAGATCTACCGCGCGCTGCACAAGCGCAAGATCCGGTGCGTCGAGTTCGTCGTTCACGGGCCGATTCTGAGCGAAGCCCGGTCGCGGACGTCTGCGAGGGGCAACTGAGGCGGCGAGGATCCTTTCGCGGGACATCGGCGGATCCTGGCCTGGACCAGGCTCGTCGCCACGGCAGGGTGGAGAATGCTGTTGTGAGTGATGCGGTGGCGGGACAAGGCGAGCGCGCGGAATGGATCGGTGGTAGAAGCCGGCTGGACGGCCCGGTCCACCTTGCCAATTACGACCCGGCATGGGCAAAGGATTACGAGCGTGAGGCAAATCGGATACTCTCGGCCTTGGGCGATCACGCACTCTTGATTGAGCACGTCGGATCGACGTCCGTCCCGGGTCTTGCTGCCAAGCCAATCATCGATATCGCACTCGTCGTGCCCAACCCCGGCGATGAAAGCTCCTATGTGCCGCAGCTTGAATCACTTGGGTACACACTCCGTATCCGCGAACCAGACTGGTATCAGCACCGGGTACTTCGGATCCGGGATCGTGTGAATCTCCACGTCTTCCCAGCTGACTGCGGCGAGGTAGACCGACTCGTCGCCTTCCGCGATCAGCTGCGCCGGGACCATGGCGATCGCAACCTCTATGAGAGCACCAAGTGCGCCTTGGCAGCGTCGCATTGGAATTACATGCAGGAGTACGCCGATGCCAAAGCCCAGGTGGTCGCACAGATCCTGGCGCACACCGGGCACCCACGTAGACATTGGCGGACCCTGGCCTGCACAGCGTTTATCTCGCCGCAAGTGGCCCAGCGTTGCCGTCCGAGCCTCAGGCCACCAGCCTCCATGTGACGCCATCCCACGCCCAGACGTACAGCGGCTGTGCTTGATTCTGAACGGGTGGGACCAGCCACCCGATCAGCAGCAACTGGGCGCGATCAACGTCGTCAACCTCTGCCGCGACTGACACCTCCCGCGCCGACCTTGTTGAAAAAGCTGTTTGGAGCGGGAACCAAGCCGTGGTCGCCCATTCCCAGCAGCTCGCCTGCACCGCGAAGGCCGCTGAGGATGTTGTTGACCCGCACGCGACCGGCCGACCGAGTTGTTCGTCCACAGCAAGCCCGTCAAACTGAGGTCCGTCAGGCACGAGCACATGCCATGTGGACCCATTCCAGGCAAACGTCGCGGTATGCAGATTGTTCGCTATTGCAGGGGTGACCAGCAGCACTGTCTGTGTAACCGGGTCATACGTCATAGTGCCGTCAACGACGATCGCCGCGAGGTCGCCATGCACCTCGCGGACCCACCGGGTCCCGTCCCAGATCCATGTCTCCCCATCAGTCAAAGTCCCGGCGGACGTGACCAGGACCATCTCGTCTCGGGCAGCGTCCCAGGCCATCTGGCCTCCATCACCGACGAACGGCCCCGTCGGACCTCCGCTGTTCAGGCGACGCCACGTGATGCCGTTCCAGGCCCAGGTGTCATTGAATTGCGGAGCCGCCTGGCCGACAAGGGAACCGCTGCCCCCAAAGAGCATGACGACACGGGTCGCGGGGTCGTAGGCCGCCGCAGCCCCGAATCGGTTTGGTGGGCCACCTGGCGGAGTCGTCGACGTCCAGTGACGACCGTCCCAGAGCCACGTCTTGTTGGTGCTGTCGACGCCGCCGAAGAGCACGACCCGGTGCATGGCGGGATCGTCGGCGACGCTGGCACCCAACGCCGTGACCGGACCAGCCGCCGGCGGGGTGGGGAAGGGGGATGGCGTCGCTGAGGCGGTGGGTGGCGGCGGAATCAAAGGACTTCGGGGACGCTGCGCTGCGGCGATCGCCAATCCAACCCCCGCGACGAGGATAGCGATCGCGCCCAGCCCCGCCGCCGGGACCCACCGAGAGCGGTGGTGGCTTGCGTTCGTACCTTCCGCGCCCACGCTTGCGATTCTCCACGCATCGATCGCCCGTGTGGGCACAACACAACTTCACGACGCTGATATCCGGCGTCCCGGTACGTATGACCTGTCCTCGGGCCGCATGGACTCGGCACCCAGGATGGTTTGCCAAAGATCACCATGTTTGCTGTCGACGTTCTCTGGCAATCGGTTGAGGGGTTCTCGTCGCCACGGGCGCCGATGGGCGGTCAGGAACCGTGAACGCTACCCTCCAGACCTGTGATGGCAGCAGCGTAGTGCCCGGTGCAACGATCAGAGCTATTGGAGCGTGGCGCCGCCGCTGACGGTTACGTCACTCATGACGCACTCCACTTTATTGGTGGATGGTCTTACGCTGCTGTTATGCCGGAACCTGCTCGCGGCAAAGCACCGACCCTCAGCACTGATCTTGCTGGCGTCGCGCCAAGACCTGCCTTGTGAGGTCGATGCTCGAAACCTCAGATAGCGTCGGTGATCGCACATGGTGATGCTGCGAGCGCTCTGGTCGCAGTTGGTGCACCGCCGTGGTCGGGCGGCAGCGGTCGCTGCGGGAATCCTGGTGGCGTCGGTGAGCTTCTCCCTCTTGACTGCGGCGACCACGACCAGCACCGCTCAAGTGCAGGGCACAGTGGCGCGGAACCTCCGACCCGCCTACGACATTCTGGTGCGCCCGCCCGGCTCGACCACACCACTCGAAGCGAGCAAAGGACTGGTCCGGGACAACTACCTTTCAGGAATCTTCGGCGGCATCACCTTCCAACAATATGCACAAATTCAGAAGATGTCTGGGGTACAGCTCGCAGCACCGATCGCGATGATCGGTTACATCTTGCAGGACGTGCGAGTCCCCATAGATGTGACCAACGTTCTGACGTCTGCCGGTTCGCAGGTGCTCACTCTTACCGACAATCGGACGACCGACCGAGGGCTGACTCGATTCCCGCCTTCCTCTATCGGGTACGTGTACGTGACCAATGATCAACTGGCGCCCCAGGGAGGGCCCGGCACCAGCTTCATCGGCACACCTACCACCGTAATTGGGGGGAGCACCGAGGTGCTTCCCACTGGACAAAAGGTCACCGTCTGTCCGAGCTATCTTCACGTGCCCAATCTCACCTCGCCCTTCGCCGACTATCAGGCTCAAGACGGATCCTGCTGGTCACGCCAAGACTTGACCGCCAACACTGCTCCGGTTCAACTGCCACCCGGGCACGTGGGCGGCTATGTCGATGTCGTGTTTCCGATGCTGGTCGCGGCGATCGACCCGGTTGCGGAGCAGCAGCTGGTTGGGCTCGGCAATGCTGTGACGAGTGGAAGATATCTACGCCCTGCCGACAGTGCCCTTGCAATAGGATCGCAACCGACGGTTGGGTCGCTCGCGCCGCTGTTGCAAGTCCCTGTGCTGGCTACCACGAACCCGTTCGTCGACGACACCGATCAAATCACCGTCAACCGGTTACCCGCCTCGGCAGTAGATCTGCTGCACCAAGGACTGCTCCCAGACAAGCTGGCCGCGGCTTTGGCGAAAGAAAGGGCCACCCCTGTTGAGAAAGTCACCATCACCGCGCAGCAGGCGTACCAGCAGATCCTCTCGGACCCGTTGCAGCTGTCGGGCGTGGACGCGTATTGGACCAGCGGCCCCACCTCCTACCGACAGCTGTCCGGTGGGCAACTGACGCCTCTTCCGGTGACCAATCCCAGCAGCGTATGGACTTCGAGCCTGTTCGCGGACACCGGCTATGAAGCAGCCTCGATCGACTCAACTGACCTGGGGTTTCGACAGCTCAACGAAGAACTCCGGACGAATACGAGTGAGCACCTGTTAACCCTCCACACCGTTGGCGAATTCGATCCAAGTAAGTTGCCCGGGTTCAGCGCGCTATCACAGGTCCCGCTCGAAACGTACTACCCACCCCAGGTCACCGGTGCCGACGCAGCGAGCCAAAAGGCGCTCGGCAACCAGCCGCTACTCCCGAACGCGAATATGGCTGGCTACCTTCAGCAGCCGCCGCTCATCCTGACCACCCTCGACGCATTGCCGGCATTCGAGCAGGACTTCCCGACGGTCAACGCGACGGCGCCGATCAGTGTCGTCCGTGTACGGGTGGGCGGGTTGCATGGCAGCGTCCGCCAGCAGCTCGCACAGATTGGGCACGTCGCGGCTGCGATCCGTCAAGCGACGGGGCTGGATGTAGACATCACGGCAGGATCTTCCCCGACCACCGAGACGATTGCGCTCCCGGCCGGGAGTTACGGGCGGCCAGCCCTAACCTTGAGCGAATCGTGGGTTCGGAAGGCGGTCGCTCTGGTGATCCTCAACGCAGTCGACGGCAAGAGCCTGGCTCTGTTCGTGCTGATCTTGATTGTCTGCGGATTCTTCCTTGCCAATGCAGCCTTCGCCGCGGTGCGAGCTCGACGGACGGAGATCGGTGTGCTGCGATGTTTGGGTTGGCCGCGAAGGATGATTTTCATGTTCACTCTCGGTGAGGTCATGCTCACTGGCCTTGTGGCCGGTGTGGTGGGTACGGGGCTCTCGGCTCTGTTGATTGCCCTGCTTCGTTTGGAGGTTCCTTGGTGGCGAGTCGGCCTGGTCATCCCCGTGGCGATTCTCCTTGCGGGACTCTCCGGTCTCGTTCCGGCGTTGCTAGCTGCGCATGGACAGCCGCTCGACGCGGTGGCACCCGCGGTACGTGCACCGCGACGGCCTCATCCGGTGCGGCATATCGCCGGGCTGGCGCTCGTCAACCTGCGCCGCGCGCCAGCTCGAGCCGCGCTCGCCGCGGCTGCGCTCGCAGTGGGCATCGCCGCGCTCACGGTGCTGCTCGCGCTCAATCTGGCATTCGATCAGGGTGTCGTCGGCAGCGCTCTCGGGGGTTTCGTAGCCAACCAGGTGCGCGCGGTCGACTACCTGTCCGCGTCACTCGCCATCATCTTGGGCGCCGCTTCGGTTGCGGACGTGCTCTACATCAACCTGCGCGAGCGCGCCTCGGAATTCGCGGTCGTCAGCGCCGTGGGCTGGCGCCGTGGGCATGTGGCTCGAGTCGCCATCGGCGAGGGTGTCGGGATTGGCATCGCGGGAAGCTTCTTCGGCGCTGTACTTGGACTGGGGATCGCGGAAGTGATACTCGGTGCTGACCTTTCCCTCCTCGCAGCGGCTGCGGTCGCGGCGTTCGTCGCCGGGATCTTAGTGACGGTCGTCGCAGCGAGCATCGTGGCCACGACCCTCCAGCGCCTGCCTCTGGCGGCGACCCTCGCCGAAGAGTAGCGTCGACGTGGATACGAACGACAGAGAGCTGTCCTACCAAACGCGAAGCCAGCACGAGGGTCTGGCTGTATCTCTGGTCGCCGTGAGCAAGACCTATCGCAGTGGCGGTAGCGAATCGGTCACCGCTGTTGACGCGGTGACACTTGACATCCTGCCGGGACACAGCCTCGCGCTCACAGGACGGTCTGGCTCAGGGAAGTCGACTCTCCTTCACCTGATCGGCGCGATGGATGTTCCCGACGAGGGTCAAATCACAATCGACGGCACCGACATCGCGCGCTTACGCGACTCGGAGAGAGCCGCATTGCGCCGGCGCATCGGGTTCGTGTTCCAACGCTTCCATCTGCTTCCGGCTCTTACCGCATTGGATAACGTTCTGGCCCCAGTGCTTCCGTATCGTACTGACTTTGACAAGGTGGCTCGTGCACGCGAATTGCTCGGTGCAGTTGGGCTTGGAGATCGCGTGAAACACCTACCATCGCAGCTGTCTGGCGGCGAGCAACAACGCGTGGCCATCGCTCGGGCGCTCATCAATCATCCTGGCATCGTGTTGGCCGACGAGCCGACCGGCAACCTGGATACTCATACCGGCACCGAGATTGTCGCTGTGCTCGACCGCCTGCGAACTGAACGGGGGCTCACGCTTATCGTCGCCACCCACGATGCGAGCATCGCCAGACGTTGCGGCCGCACTCTTGTTCTCAGCGACGGGAGGATCCTGAGCGACAGCGATTAGGGCGAGACGCGGCGTAGCTATTTTGGCCCGCACTCGACCGCGCCCAGGTGTTCAATCGGCTCTAGAGAGACGATGCTCGCCTGCGCCACCATCACGTTCTTCGACCCATTCTGTCAACCTGAAGCCGTGGAGCTCGTACACGCAGACCCGGCCGACGCGGAGGCGCTGCGAGACCTGCATCTCCTTACCTGGGAGGTGACGTATCGGCCTTATGCGCCCGAGGCGTGGTACTGCGAGCGACTCGTCGCGCATTCTGTCCGCGATTGGGGCGAGATTGTGCGCTCTCAGACTGACCGAGGTGGCGGGGTACTGACCGCCAGATCCGGTGGGCGGATTGTCGGCCTATGCCAGTACGGCCCGAGTGAAGACCATGATCACAACACCGAGGAAGTGGGACAGATCCACCGGCTTTACGTGCACCCAGCACGACAGAGAATTGGGATCGGGCGATCACTACTCACCGCGTCGGTGGGCCACCTTTGCCAAGGCGGCGCGCAAACAGCGACCCTGTGGGTTCTCGAGACGGATCAGGGCGCCAGGGCCTTCTACGAACGACTGGATTGGAAACCCGACGGAACCCGCCAGACTCATCCGCCCACCGACCTCCGCTACCGACTGCCTCTCCGCTGAGGGAGGCTGGTTGAGCTTTAGCCTCTGGCATCATTGGCGGACCCTGGCCTGGAATGAGCAACCGTTTCTTGAGGTGTCGGGCGGCTCCTCAGCCCCACGCCAATGCGAACGCTACGGCGATGCTGGCACGGGAGTAGTTTGTTGACCCGAGAATCGAGCGGTGCTTGTCCGCTACCTGGCATGTACGAGCAGCGCGAATCCGCGACGAATCACCGAAGCGTATGACACGTCATCAGTCGGCACTGGACGGCCCACCACGAGCGAGCCCGGTGGAACGGGCTCTACGGCGACGGACGGGTAGTCTGCCAAGTGAACCGATAGATATGGAGGTCGTGGGCGCGAGCTCCGGAACTCGTTGTAGAGACCGGGGCCCAGAGCCTCAGGCATCTCACCCGGAGCAGATAGCCTGTCTGGCCTACTCCTCCACGCCGTCCATCGTTGGGCAATTGCGGCCCTCAGTGGACCGTCCGGGCCGAGGGCGCCGGGCACATCCATCGGATTGCCGCTCCCCCTCGGCATTCGCAAGTGTGGGATCGGAAACCAGCTCACCCCAGCAGCGAAGGCTTGCTCGACAGCGACGCGTCGCCGCACAACCTCATGAAGCCAGTCTCTCCATATCTTCTCGTTCAGGCCGAGCGCTTCCAACTGCCCGTCACCGGCTGGATGATCGGTGAACGGGGCGACCTGCAGGCCGTCCTTGATCAGGCATGACACGACGAAGTTGACGCCAACGTCGTTGTCCGTGCTGAGGTGCCAGGGATCTGGATCTCCTAGTCGGAACACCATCGCCTCCTACCAGCGTGAACCGCGAAGGGCGACTGGCCTTTGACACCGTCCATCACGCCCCGCGGCCCATCGCTGATCGACCCAAACAACCAAGTAGACGTTGGCGCATGTTGGCCTGACGCACCATCATCTCGGTGGGTCGAGTTTTGGTCGGCTGCACGGTTCTTCGACTCGGTCGGCTCGTGTCTCCCGGGACCGCATGCGATGGGAAAAGTGGCTTCGGTCCGGAACGACTGTCACGGCGTCGGCAGAGTGGTTACGCCTTCGTCCTGAGGCGCTCCTGTGACCAGACAGGCGTGCGAATCGCACGCAACTTCCGGGTTCATGGAGCCGCCGCTCAAGCTGCTGGTGGCGTCGATCCGCCCATCGTTTAGTACCAGCAATGCGGGGTTAGGAGCTGCTTCGCCCGTCGCACTGCCCGCCACGACACAGACGTCTTGCGTAGGGCAGGAGATCGATCCTCCGTTCGTGATGGCGGTCATCATCTGCGACCCGCCGGCTACCCCATTGGTTATCGGCAGCGCCGCTCCGACCGTCCCCCAATACGTGAAGGTCCCGCCCGCGACGGTCCCAGACAGAGTGATCGACTGATTTCCTTGGCCCACCGCTATGCATGTTGTCGCCGACGGGCATGCGATCGCGTCCAGCGAATTCGATCCGTGGACGCGGTTGACGGGGCCGATGACGCCGTTGCTGATAGCGAGCCAAACGGCTGGGCCGTTGTCAGCGTCGGGATTGATCGCTCCGACCGCTTCGCACTCGTCGGGCGTCGGGCACGCAACTGCGTCCAAGGTGACTTGGGCTGGTAACCGTTGAAGGGAAAGAGCACCGCCCGCCGCGATCACCACCGCGCCATCACCAACAGCCACGCACCGGGTGATCGAAGGGCACGCGATCCCGTTGAGGGCGGTTGCAACGCGTTGCACGGGGCCGAAGGTCCAGGTGCGTGACGTCGCCTTGCCAAGGGTCACCAGGACCCCACGATCATTGCCGGACCCCGACCCGACGGCAATGCAACGGGTCGCGGTCGGGCATGAGATGCTGCTCAGCGCGTCGGATCCAGGGATCGACATGACGCTCCCCCGAGTGCCATTGATCACCGGTACGACGAATCCGCCCCCTGGGGCCCAGCCGACCCCAACGCAGTTGCTCAGGGTCGGACAGGCGATGCTCTGGATCTCGGCGCCCGTCGATGCCATGACCGCGGTCATGCCCAAGGTCGCCACCCCTGCCAGGATCGCTGCCACTGGGACTGCGCGAGATGCCGGTCTCCGCGCCCCGGCGCGGACGAGTGCAACCAGGCCGAGGCCCGCGGCGACCGCTCCCAGCGGGATCGTCGCCGCCGGCACGCTCACGTAGGCCCCGACCAGCAGGAGTAACGTGACCACGCTGACAAGACCCGCGGCCGCCGCCGCGGCGCCTAGTCGTGTGACGGGAACCTTGCCACCGATGAAGTAGGGCCGCCTACCGTGCTCAGGGTGCGATGGGTTGCGGCTGACGCTGCGCCAGGCGAGAAAACCCGCCGCGAGGACACATGCAAAAAAAGCCGCATACAGGCCTAATTCGGCGTCCATCGGCAGGAGCGTCGTCGTCTGATACGCCCTTGCGTCGATGAAGCAGAACGCCGCAGCCACGGTCAGCCCGAGCGCGAAAACCCGAACCGCAGGAGGCGAACCGGCACTTCCGATGTACCGAGGCAGAGGCGCGGGTCCGCGGCCCACGATCAAGAGCAGCACCGCCCCGCTAACAGACGCCATCGCCGCGGCGAGCCCAAAGCTCACCACGATGACGATCAAGATCGCCAGGCCGGTTGCAGGGACGATCCATCTCAGCACCACCGCCCTGCGGCCCCGCCGATTCCCTGGCCCGTGTCGTGACCGGTCGGGATCAGGCTGGAAATCGGGTGGGTTCAGGCCGGGTCGGTTCAACGGGAACACACTCGGTGGCACGGCTGGCGGAGGAGGTGGGTCAGGACCGCGCTGAGTCACCGAGGCCCCTTCACAGCACTCCTCCCTCGACTGCACTCGCTAGGCGCGCCTGATCATTATGCGCCGATCAAAACGCCAGACAGTTGGTCCCCGGACTGCCTCACCACCGCCCGTTGCCCGGCGGGTCCGTCGATCACCATTCGTCGCCCGAGGCTCTCGGCACGGATGCGGCTCAAGCCGACATTGGCGGATGCACTCGCCTCTGCGACGGTCGCGTTGGCAACGAGATATTTGACGCATCAGGTTCCCGTGTAGACTGCTCGGCCATGGAAGATGGTGAGCCCCGCGCCGAAAACCGTTGCTCTTGGTGCGGCAAGCCTGAGCAGCAGGTGAAAACGCTGATTGCCGGGGCGGGTGGCTTCATTTGCGATGGATGCGTCGCGATGTGCAACGCTGTTCTGGCGGCCGAGGGCGGTAAGCGGCGGGGATGGCTGCGGCGAAAAGCACAATGGACTGGCTATAAACCGCTAGCCTGACGCACGGTTCGAGGAACTGCTTCGGCGCGCGTATCTATGGGTGGCGATACTGCCGCTGAGTGCTCGAGCGAGTGAGCCTCACCACGCCGTGAGCTCGGGTGAGATCCCCTGCTCGCGTTCGAACTCCAGCTGCGAAGCTTCCAGCTGCGCATCGATCTCGGGGGTGAGCCAACCGGCGACGGCCTTGCCCTCGAGGTGGCGTGGCCCGGCGGCGTCCTCCGCGTTGATGCTGGCCACCGCGCGGGCAAGCCGCTCGCGCACCGCCTCCTCGGAAATGCCCCTCTGACGCAACTGACGTTCCACCTGGTCGTAGGCACGCTGAGCCACCAGGCGGTCGATCTCCTCCCCGGCCTCCACCCGGGTCGCCTCCTGGGCCAGCTCGGATCCGCCGAGCATCTCGACCAGGGCGCGCTGTCGATCGGTGGCCAGCGCCCGGAGGTCGTCCTCAACGGTGATGCGATCGGGCGTCTCGTAGCGCTCCGGGTAGTCGAGCGCCGACTCCTTCAATTCGCTGCGGGTCCACGCCTGGACGGTCCGCTCTTCCGCAGAACGGCTGGTTTCTTTCCAGTGCTTGACGCCGAGGGTGTCCCGCTCGGGCGGGGTGAACACCTCGTAGTAGTGGGTGGCCAGGGTGGCCCGCGACATCGCGGTGTACGCCCACTCCCGGGTGGCGCCCTCGGATCCCACCACCAGGGCGATGTCGGCGGTCATGCCCTGCGCCTTGTGCACGGTCAGCGCGTAGCCGCGGTCGATGGCGTCGTAGTGGGTGGTGTCGAGGGTGAGCTGGCGCTTGTCGGGACGCTCCAGGGTCAGGATCTGACGCTCGATGTCGACGGCGGTGACCACGCCGCGGGTCCCATTGCTGACCGCACCGCTGCGCTCGTTCGCGAGACAGATGACACGGTCGCCGACCTGATACTCCTTGTCACCGACGGTGAGTGCCGGACCGTGGACTCTCCCCTCGGCCACCGATCGGGCGTGGGCCAGCGCGTTGAGCGTGGCCACCTCGTCACGACGCTGGGCGAGGATGACTGTGTCGAGCCCGCCGGCCTCGAGCCGGGCGTGGTCCTCGATCACCTGGACCCGGCGCTCGGCCACCGAGTGGGCGTCGTGGATGCGGTCGTAGCGCTCGTACTCGCGGTACGCCGCGCGCGCCTCACCGTCGCGGAGCAGCTGCAGTGTCGCCCGCTCCCAGGCGTCCTGCTGGCGGATGTTCTCGTGCAGCTCCACCCTGCCGATGTGATCGCTCAGGGTGCGCATCGGTGCGCCCGCCTCGATGGGCTGGAGCTGGAAGGGATCGCCGACCACCACCAACTTCGCCTCATCGCGCGCTGCCAGCGAGACCAGCTCGGCGAGCTGGCGGTCGCCGAGCATCCCCGCCTCGTCCACGACGAGCACGCCGCCGTAGGGAAGGCGCTCGACCTGGAGCTGGTGGAGCGTGGATGCCACCGTCGTCGAGGCGATGTCTGAGCCCTCCTCGAGCAGCTCGGCGGCGCGTCCGGCCAGGGCGCAGCCGACCACCTCGACGCCGGAGGCATCGAAGGCTTCGCGGCAGACCTCCAGCGCGTAGGTCTTCCCGACACCGGCGTCACCCTCGATGACCAAGACACCGGCGGGACTGAGGCAGACCTCGTCGATCATCCTTCGCTGATCGCGGGTGAGCGTCCGGCGCGCCGCCATCGCCGCCGCGACCGTGTCGGCGCGGGCCATCCCGACGCCCGCGCCGGCACGAGCCTGGGCTGTCGCCACCATGCCCCGCTCCAGGGCGAGCATCTCCGGGGTGGTGTAGGGAGGTCATGGCCGGTCTCGGCCCAGCGCAGCATCGCCTCGGGCTCGGTCTCCCCCTCGCGGAGCCGAGGCGGCAGGGGCTCCACCGTGTCACGATCGGCGAGGATCAAGTCGACGGTGGCCTCCAGCTGCACACGGCTCATGCCTAGGGGTGCGTGCGAGGCGACGGCGCGGATGAGGTCGCGACGGGTGAAGGTCGCCTGCCGGGCCGTGAGCCCATGCACGCCGAGGATGTCCACCGAGCGCTGCACGTCGAGACGCCGCGGGTCCAGCGCACCGGGCTTACGCCGGAGCAGCGCATGCACGGTCTCGCTGTCGAGCCCGACGCTCGCGGCCCGTTCGTGCCAGCGGGCGAAGAGATCCTCGGTAGCCGCGACCTCGTGCTTGCCCTCGCGGGTATCGAGCGTCGCCACCTCGCGCCCACTCCGTGTAGTCACGTCATATGCGGCCGCCGCGGCGTCGATCTGGAGCGACCTGCGAGAGAACTCACGCCGCTGCGCGGCGGTGATGCCGACGATGGAGAAGCAGCCCTTGCCGTCGACCACCGTCGAGATGCCGAGCTCGCGCACCAGGCGGTCGCGCCACTCCGCCTGGGCGATGGCCCCGGCCGCAGCCGCGTGCTGGAACAGGGGCTCGCTGTGCAGCTGGCTCCAGCTCCCGTCGGGTCGCTGCACCCAGGTGGGGACGGTGATGTGCGTGTGCAGCTGCGGATCGACGGTCACGATGCCGGTGGCCGGATCGGTCACCGGCCGGGCGGTGCGGTGCACGAACTCCGGCATGACCAGTTTGGCCCGAACGGCCTCGGTGGCCTTGATGTCCGGGTTGTACTGACGCGCCCAGCCGGCGTTGGCCTGGAGATACTCGGCGGCGGCCTGGACTCCCTCACCGTGGATGCGCAGGATGGTCGACCTGGTGCGCTCATCACCGAGCGCGTAGAGCATGCTCACGTCCTTAGGTGCGGACACCGTGACGTCGAAGGCCACGACCGTCTGCCTCCGCCAGT
>PKWB01000146.1 GCA_003131685.1 Candidatus Dormiibacterota bacterium | reverse complement strand
GGAGACCGCGAAGCGCTCCTTCTCCTCCTCCGCGCTCTCGCCGCCCTTGCGCATCATCCCCGCGAACTCGTCGCGGTTGATGTAGTCCACGGCGCCCAGGCGCTTGACCAGCTCGCCCTTCTCCTCCGATGAGACGACGCCCACGCAGTTGGCGCCCGCCGCGGCGCATAGCTGGGTGGCGAACACACCTAGCCCACCGGCGGCGCCCCAGATCAGGACGTTCGCGCCTGCTTGCATCTGACAGCGGGTGAGCAGCATGCGGTAGGCGGTGAAGTACACGAGACCGTAGGAGGCGGACTCCTCCCAGGTGAGCGCCTTGGGCTTCGACAGCAGCTGCTGGGCCTGGACCTTTGTGAACTGCGCAAAGGAGCCCCAGCTCGTCTCATAGCCCCAGATCTTCTGCGAGGGTGCGGCCAGCGGGTCAAGCCCGTGGACCTCGGGATCCTCATAGGAGGCCTGGTTGCAGTGCACGACGACCTCGTCGCCGGGCTTCCAGCGGGTGACACCGGCGCCCACCTTCCACACGATCCCGGAGGCGTCCGAGCCGCCGATGTGGTGGTCCTCTTCGGGGTGGTAGCGGAACACCGAGACGGGCTTGCCCAGCGCGGCCCACACGTTGTTGTAGTTGACGCCTGCAGCCATCACGTACACGAGGACCTGTCCTGGGCCCGGCCTCGGCGTTGCCAGGGTTTCGCCCACGAACGCGGTCTGCGGGTCGCCATACCGCTCGGGTCGGATGACCTGCGCGTGCATCCGCGTGGGGACGGCACCAAGGCGCGGCATCGAGCCGACGTCGGTCAGATCCTGAAGTGGCATCGGGCCTCGGACGATACATGGCGGCTCAGCGACATGGTCAGCAGTTCGCCACGCAGATGCCATGGAGCGAACGCCGCGCTGATCCCTCAGGCGTCGGTGCGATAGCGCCAGACCGAGGGGAACGCGACCGCGGCCGCGCCGAGGCCCACGAGGCAGAGCGCGCCCCCGGTGACGATCGCGACCTCCGCGCCGAAGGCATTCGCGACGATTCCCGTCTCGACATCGCCGAGATTCGGGCCGCCCGCGACCACCATGAAGTACAGCGACGTGAGCCTGCCTCGCAATTCGTCGGGCGCGATCCGCTGCATGATCGTCGTCCGGCAAACCGCGCTGAAGCTGTCCGCGCCGCCTGCGATGGCGACCAGGAGCAGCGCGACCCAGAGCGACGATGCGAAGCCGAACGCGATGATCGCCAGACCCCAGACGATGATGGCAACCACGATGATCCGCCCGAGACGCTTCGATCGAGCGACGCTGCCGCTCGTCAGTGCGGCGATGACGGCTCCCAATCCGGGAGCCGCATAGAGCAGCCCCAAACCCTGCGGTCCGGCATGGAAGGTTGTCGCCGCGAGCACCGGGAACACCGCGCGGGGAAGGCCGAAGATCATCGCCGCGAGGTCCATCGCAAATCCGCCGAGGATCACCGGCTGGCGTCGAGCGAAGCTCAGCCCGCGCAGGATGGCTGCCACCGGTCGTTCGCGCTCGCTCGAAGAGTGGCCCTGCGGAGGCAGCAGCGCGACTGCGGTCAGCGCGGCGCTGAACGTGACCACATCCACCGAGTACGCCGCCGGGAGACCCAGGTGGGCGATCACCAATCCGCCGATGGCGGGCCCGGCGACGAGGGTCGTCTGGAACAGCACGATGTTGAGTGAGAGTGCCCCGGGGAGGCGGTCAACACCGACCAGGTTCGGGATGATCGCGGTGCGCGTGGGCGCGTCAACTGCGCCGACGAGTGCCGCAACCGCCACCACCGCATAGATCTCGAGCAGCGGGGGGTGACCGATGAAAGCTCCCAGCGCCAGCAGCCCCGAGCACGCCGCGAGGCAGAGCTGGGTCACCATCAGCACCCGCCGGCGGTCGAAGCGGTCGGCAATCGCGCCTCCACCGAGCGATCCGCAGACCAGCGGCACGGCCTGCACGATCCCGAGCAAGCCGACGTCAAGCGCCGAGCGTGTCAGCGAATACACCTGGAACGGCACGGCGACCAGCGTGATCTGGCGTCCCACCAGGGAGATGAGCTGCCCGATCCACAGCCGGCGAAATGGCCGCGATTCACGCAGCGACCGCGCGTCCACCGCCAGCGTTCGGAACGCGCGGCGGGTCCACACTCTGGATCGCACCGGGGCAACGCTATCCTGTCGGCCGATGTTCACGACGCCGACCTCCGTCGCCGCTCCCGCCGCGTGACCGTGCGCGACACGTGGAATCCGAGCCAGTACGAGCGTTTTCGCACGGAGCGTGAGCAACCCTTTCACGACCTCGTCGCACTGATCACCAAACGGCCCGCCGGGCGCGTTGTCGATCTCGGATGTGGAACCGGGGTGCTCACCGCCGCCCTTCGTCGCGAGCTGCCGGCGACGGAAACGCTCGGTGTCGATTCGTCGGACGCGATGCTCGAACGTGCCCGAACCCTCGAGGCGGACGGGTTGCGCTTCGTCCGCGGCGACATCAGCGACTGGCAGCCGGATGCGCCATTCGACGTCGTCTTTTCGAACGCGGCGCTGCAATGGGTCGGCGATCACCCGGCCCTGTTTGCGCGGCTGAACGCAATGCTGACGCCCGGGGGCGAGCTGGCGGTTCAGGTGCCCGCCAATTTCGATCACGTCTCGCACACACTCGCTGCCGACATCGCACACGAGGAACCATTCGCCGAGGAGATGCACGGATACACGAGAACGTTCTCGGTGCTCCCGCCCGAGCAATACGCCACATTGCTCCATGAGCTCGGCTTCGTCGCGCAGTCCGTACGCCTTCAGGTCTACGGCCATGTGCTCGAGTCACCGGATGCGGTCGTGGAATGGGTTCGCGGCACCCTTCTCACCGACTACGAGTCGCGACTACCCGGGCCGATGTATCAGGAGTTCGTGGCTCGCTATCGGGCGCGGTTGCACGCGGCACTCGGTGATCAGCGGCCCTATTTCTACCCGTTCAAACGGATCCTGCTGTGGGGAAGGCGTCCAGTCTGAGTCCCTGGAGCGAAAGGAGCACCTGCGTGGAGATCAAACGGCTCGACCTCGGCCACCTGTACGTGACCGCTCGTCCCTGGCCGGTGCACGGGTACGTGATCCTGCACGAGCAGCTCGGCGTGGTGCTCGTCGACAGCGGCTGCGGCGGACCGGGCGAGGTGCTGCGGTATTACAAGGTCGTCAACCGCACGGTCGCCGACGCGCTCGACGACCACGGCCTGGCTCCCAGTGACGTGACCATGGTGATCAACACGCATCTGCACTTCGATCACTGCGGGCAGAATCCTGCGTTCGCCCACGCGCCGCTGATGGTCCAGCACACCGAGCACGAGCGGGTGCTCCGGGAGCGCGACGAGGTCACCGACTGGATCGAGGCCTCCGGTATGACCTTCGAGCTCGTGGACGGGAGCATCGAACTCGCTCCCGACCTGCGCATCATCGGATCACCAGGTCATACGTCGGGTCACCAATCGGTGGTGGCGACGACCGGGCTGGGTACCGAGCTGTTCATCGGCGACGCCGCGTATACCCGGAGGATCTGGGACAGCTCCGGCATCGGCTCGCTCCCTGAAGGACAGGCGGCTGACATCGATGCGTGGCGCGGCACGCTCGGCGCCCTCAAAGCCCTCGCCCCGGAGAGGGTGCACTTCTGTCACGACGGCTGAGGATCAGGCGAGCACCCGGTCGCGTGTCGCCGCCACATAGGGGCGGTAACCAGGTCCCTGGTCGTCGGATCAGGCGACGGCCTTGACGATCTCCTCGCGCAGTCCGGGGAATGTGGCGAGATACTCGCGCCGCTCGGCCTTGAGCCGCTCGACCAGGGCGCGATACTCGTCCAAGCGGCCCTGGCGCTCGTACAGCTTGCGGGGCTGAAGGATCTCGGGGTCGTCGAGCCCGGGAAGCGAGACGGCGACCTCGTAGCCGAAGTCGGGATCCGGCGCCCACTCGATGGTCCCCTCCGAGATCGCCTTGACGATGGCGCTCGAGTACGGGATCGACACCTTCTTGCCGCGCTCATCGTCGTCGGTGCCGCCGACACGACCGGTGTTGAGCAGATAGACCTGGAAGGAGCTGCTGTCCATCAGCTCGAGGAATCGGTTCCCCTGCTGCTCGTGACGGAGCGGGAAGAATGGGTTGGTGCCGGGAACACGTAGGAACTTGCCGGCCTCCTCCTTGCCGCCCGCCGAGGTGCCGCGCGTCTCGCCGAGCATGAAGTAGAGCGCCGCCTGCTCTCGATTGAGGCGCGCCACGCCCGGGATGAGATTGTCGTTGCGATTGAGGATCAGGAAGTGATCGACCGACGCCACCTCGCGTGCATCCTTGTGCCATCCCAGCGCGTCCATGCGGAAGACGGCGCGTCCGTTGGGCGTGTACCCGGTGTCGAAGAAGTCGATGACACCGTCGTCGTTCTGCGAGACGTTCTCGAGGTATGCCTCAGGCTTGACGACGGCGCCGTAGATGCTCGGCTCGAACTGAGGATCAAGCGCGAACGTCTTCGCGAAGCAACCGTTCTCGGTGGCCACGATCCTTCCGCCCGGGTAGAGGGCGACGAAGTCGTCCTGCACCGGCTTGCTGTCGTTCTGGCGAGTGAATGTCGTGGTTGTCTTGCCGGTGCCCGACAGGCCGATGATCAGCAGCGCCTGATCGCCGCGAGCGGTCGGAACCACCTTGCATCCCGCATGCAGCGAGAGCCCACCCCGGTCGTAGGTGAGCTTGTTCCACATGCGCAGCCCGCCCTTCTTGGACTCGCCGAAGTAGTCGCTGTTGAGGACGCGCGTGACGCCTGCCTCGAGGTCGACCGCGATCACGCGATCATTCGGATACCCGGGCGCGTCAAGGTTGGGCGTGTAGATGACCGTGAGCACCGGCGTGAAATCGGGTCCCGGCTGCTCGGCTTCGAAGTACAGCCAGTGCTGCATGCCGGCGATGTTGGCATTGGCCGCTTCGATGTACAGCCGCGCCGCGACGCGGTACTCGGGATCATTGCCGATGTACCCGTCGATGACGAGCATGTCCTGATCGTGGATGTAGGCATCCTGGCGCCCGGCAATCGTGGCACCGTCTGCCCGGCTCATCGTCTGGTCGGAGTGCTCCTCCGGCCGGTCGGTGACCACGTAGGTGCTGGCCTTGCTTCGCGAGACAACCTTGGTCTGAACGTTGTAGTTGTCGAATTCCGTGTGCCGTGCGTTGGGCATCCGCGACGTCAATTCGCGCAGCTCCGCGGGGGACGGGTTCCAGCGGATGGTGCGGGCAGCCGGGAGGGCGCTCGCATTGGTATTGATGACGGCGGACATGACTCCTCCAATATCCCTGGTCACGATCCCCCGCTCGACCTCGATCATCGCTCCAGGCAGGATTTCCAGACCTCGCGAGCATAGCAAAGGCTCCCTCGAGGCGGGCCGAGGTAACGGCTTCCGCCACCTATGGTTGTAGGCTGTCGCTGATGACTCAGACAGCTCCCAAGCCAATTGCTGAGGCAACATCGCTTCGCGAGAAGTCCTGGGTGTTCTTCAACGGTGAAGTCGTTCACTACGCAGACGCCAAGGTCGGCCTCCTCACCCACGGTCTCAACTACGGGACCGGGGTTTTCGAGGGCATCCGCGCCTATTGGAACGAGGAGCGTGAGCAGCTGTTCGCGTTGAGCGTCGCGGAGCACTTCGAGCGCATGCACCAGAACACGCGCGCTCTGCAGATGACGATCCCGTGGAGCGTCGAGGATCTGGTCGCAGTCACCGTTGATCTCCTGCGCCGCAACGAGTACCGCGAGGACGCCTACATCCGGCCACTCTCCTTCAAGTCGGCGGAGATCATCGGCGTGAAGTTGCACGACGTCCCGGACAGCTTCGCGATCGTGACCGCTCCCATGGGCCTCTATGTCGGCAACGGCGGCATCCGCTGCATGGTGTCGTCGTGGCGGCGCATCGACGACGCGATGGCCCCGGTGCGCACCAAGTGCACCGGCCTGTACGTGAACTCCGCACTCGCCAAAAGCGAGGCCCTGCAGAACGGATTCGATGAGGCGATCATGCTGTCGGGCGACGGCCACGTCTGCGAGGGCAGCGCGGAGAACATCTTCATCGTCCGCAAGGGCGAGATCATCACGCCGCCGCCATCGGACAACATCCTCGAGGGCATCACCCGCGCAAAGGTGATGCATCTCGTTCAGGAGGAGCTCGGCCTGGAGGTCCGCGAGCGGTCGATCGATCGTTCCGAGCTCTACGTCGCCGACGAGGTGTTCCTGGTGGGCACCGGTGCGCAGGTCGCACCGGTGATCGAGATCGACCGCAGGCGTATCGGTGACGGCGAGCCCGGCCCGCTCACCAACCGAGTCCAGGACGCCTACCTGAAGGTGGTCACCGGTCGCGACCCGAAATACGCCGCCTGGCTGACACCGATCTACTGATCAGGCGCTGAGCGTCCTCCGGGGAGCCGCGATCAGGCCCGGGCGAGCTTTGTGGCGCACGCTGCGCAGGTGCCGTAGAAGTCGAGTGCGTCGTGGTCCAGGGCGAACCCGTACCCACCCCGCACCGCGTCGATCAGCTGGTTGACCGCGGTGTCGTCGATCTCCGTGGTCGTCCCGCAGAGGCGGCAGACCAGGTGGTGGTGATGGTTCGCGGCGCAGGACGTGTAGACGTGAACGTGACCCTCTGCCTCGAATCGCTGGGCAAGCCCGTTCTCAACGAGGAAATCGAGCGTCCGAAACACGGTTGCGCGGCCGAGGAGGGGATGTTCGCCACGGAGGGAGTCGTAGAGCTCCTGCGCGCTGACCGTCCTGCGGGCGCGAGCCAGTGCGCTCGCCACGATCATCCGCTGCAGGGTCAGCCGGTGTCCGTGGCCGGCGAGGCGGTCCTTGACGGTCGGCGGTGCTGCTGCCGGCATCGGTCTAGGCCGCCCGCTTGAGCCAGCGATCGGGATGCCTGAGCTCGTCGAGGGTCGGCATCATCTCCGCCGACTCCCAGACGCGATTCAGCGTGCTCAGCCCGGCGCGATCCACGACACCGACAGCGAAGTGCTCGCCGACCTCGTACTGGCGCATCTTCATCTCCAGGCCGGTGATGGTGAGCACGAGCCGCTCGATGGGGCCTCGCTGGCGCCGGCGCTGCTGCATAGCGGCCTCGAGCCGGTCCGAACCCCGAATCGCATCCCGCCCGGCGCGGTGCATGACGAAGTTGCTGTAGCCCTCGAGCACGCTCATCACGGCCTGGACATGGCGGATGGCCTGCACCTGGCTTCGCACCGTGTCCGGCAGCCGGCGGACCATCTGACTTGACGGAAGGAGTGTCTGGCCGTCAGCGGAGAGCGCGTCGAGCATCAATCCGCGCATCACGCTCTCGAGGTGCTCGCCGAGCCACGGATGGACCTCGAACTGCCAGGCGTGGGTCAGCTCGTGGAGGATCAGCCAGGGGCGCAGGTCGGTGCCGCTGAGATGCAGGTCACGCTCGATCCCGGCAATGTTGGGCTCGACGAGGTAGAGCGCGCTCGCCTGACGGGTGGTACCCGGGGCGGCCTCCAGCGCGAGGACCGGGTCGTACTGGCCGAGCACCCGGCGTGCCATCAAACCGAAGAGCTCGCCCACGTACCGGTCGAGCACGCGCCGGCTCATGCCGGTCGCCAGCGACTCGGGGACGGTCGCCCGGATGCGCTCGACCGGCGCGAGCAGGCGCTGCACCATGCCGAGGTTGGCGTCGATGAAACCCTGGCGGTCGAGAGCGATGAATCGCGGATAGGCGGTGAGCGGCACCTGGCAGACCTCGACCAGCAGGGGCGCGACCCGCGCAGCCATCTCGGTGTAGGCCGCCTCGAGCGCCTCTGCGTTCATCCCCACACCGCGTCCGACCTCGCCGCTGCGCGACACCGCGATCCGGCGCACGTCCTCCCAGTCGACCAGGCGGCGCGGCGTCTGCAGCTGCGGCCGCAGGAGGGCTCGCGCCGACAGCACCGCGCCCGCGCCGACGGCTCCGACGGCGAGCGTGCGGCGGATCTTGTCGCCTCGGCTGGCAGGACTCATGGATCGATCATACGGGGGGATTGCCGGCCGATCGGAATCTACATCGAGGATCCCGAGCGCCCATCGATGTAGACCGGGTGGTCCGGAGGCTTGCCCTCCAGCCAGTAGGCGTCGAGACGCTCGTCGGTCCAGCCCCGCTCGCGGAGGAACGGCTCATCGAGGATCTGCCGCCCGGTCAGCGCCGGCGGCTCGGTGGTGACGATCTCCATCATCGCGTCGCACAGGATCTCCGGCGATCGCCACTGGGTGCGGTCTCCGAGGCCCCAGTTGATGCTCGCCAGGCTCTCGATGATGGTCACCGGCCAGAGCGAGTTGCTGGCGATCCCGTCGCCGGCATGCTCGGCTGCGATCCCGATCGCCAGCCGGGTCATCCCCATCTTGGTCGTCATGTAGGCGACATGCCCGGGGCTCGGCGTGGTGGTGATCGGTGGCGAGCAGTTGATGAGGTGCCCCCAGTGGTTCGCCACCATGTGCGGCAGCGCGTGGTACGCGCAGAGGAACGCTGCGCGAACGTTGATCTCCCACATGAGGTCGTAGCGCTTGGGGGGCGTCTCCAGGATCGGATGCCACCAGAGCGCGCCCGCGTTGTTGATGAGGATGTCGAGCCGGCCGAAGCGTTCGACGGTGGCATCGACCATCGCTTTGACCTCATCCTCATGACGCACGTCCACCCGTACCGCGAGCGCCGACCCGCCGGCGGCCTCGACCTCTGCCGCGACGGTGTGGATGCTTCCGGGCAGCTTGTCGGTACCGCTCTCCGACTTGCCCGTGACCACCACCGACGCGCCCTCGCGAGCGAGACGCAGCACCATGGCGCGGCCGATTCCCCGGCTGGATCCCGTGACCACCGCCACGCGGCCGTCAAGGGGACGATGGGCGCTCATCGGCGCGCATCATAGGCGCCGCGGCGACCGCTGCAACAGGGTCGAGGTCGACAGGTCAGGCGACGCGTGCGGCGATCTCCCTGATGGTGGCGGCCAGCTCGTCGGTCAGCGCACCCGGCAGGCGTTCGAGGATCTCCAGCACGCTCGTGTAATACCAGAGCTGCGCGTGCGGATCCGGCACGGTGAACCGCTGCCACACGACGTCGCCCTCGGTGCGCAGGTCGGCGAGGATCGACCGCGTGTTGTGGACCTTGTCGCAGGCTGAGACGAGCAGGATATCGGTGTCCGCCTCGGCCGCGAGCCGACGCAGGTAGGTTTCCTTCCGCTCCCGCCAGTCCGGCTTCGGCTTCCCGGGGACCGCGACGGCATCGCTGCAGGCCATCACGATCCGCGCGACCCGCTCCCCGAATTGGTCCTCGATCACATGGTGGGTGGCGTCGCCGTCGTCAGAATCCTCCACCGCGTCGTGGAGCAGCGCAGCGATGGCCACATCCTCGTCGGCGCCGTTCTCGAGGGCCAGCGCGCAGACCGTCATCACGTGCGCCATGTAGGGGATGCCCGTCTTCTTGCGCATCTGCGTGCCGTGGATCGCCCATGCCAGCGCGAACGCCGCGGCGAACCGACCGGTCAGCGGTGGCGCGGTCTCAGTCCGCTCGGGCACGGCCACATTGTGGGTAATGCCGCCCTCCGAACGAAGCACCGGTGGCGCGAGAGCCAGAATGGCGCGTGCGCTTCTATCTCGGCCATCGACTTCCCGGGGGATTCTGGGGAGGCGTCTCCACCTATGCGCGCCGGCCCCATCGTGCGGCGCGTCAAGCCGCCCACGCGACGGGCGGCATCGGCTGCGTCGGCTTCGTCGTCCTGCTCGTCGTCCTCGCGCTCAGCATCGCCTACTGGTACGTCAGTGTCCCGGTGCTGGTGCTGACGGCCATTGCCGTCGGCATCACCGTGCATCGCCAGCACGCGCGTCGCGCGCAGGGGTTGAGCACCGCTGCGGTTGCGGTGCCTGCGGTTGCGACGACTGCGCCGGTCATCGCAGCACCGCCGGTGGCGCCCGCATCGTCGATGCCTCGCGAGCACCGTGCCGGGAGCAGCCCGCCTTTGACCATGCCGGCCGACACGTTCAAGGTCGGCTCGCTGGTCCACCTCGAGAAGGACGGCAGGCGCGCCACCTACTTCGTCGATCACGGACGGACGCCGGACGAGATCGTCCTCAAACGCGTCACCAGCGCTCCGTCGGTTCCGGATGCCTGACGCCGCTCTGCTCGGCCTGGTCATCGGTCGGATGGAGACCCATTCCCCGGCAGACGGGGCGGCGGACCTGATCCTCGCCGCATTTCAAGGGGCGGATGCTGTGGATGCCGCGCTGCACGGCGCGACCTCTGGTGCGCCGGCTAGGGACGCGCAGAGCGAGGCCGGAGCGCCCTCCGCGGTGTATCTCGCGGCAATCGAGGTCGAAGGCTTCCGCGGCATCGGGCCTCCGACGACGTTGCACATCGACCCCGGACCCGGACTCACCCTGGTGGTCGGGCGCAACGGCTCGGGGAAGTCGTCGTTCTCGGAAGCGCTCGAGATGGTCCTGCTCGGCACGAATCAGCGTTGGGAGCAGCGCGTCAAGGTCTGGCGTGACGGATGGCAGAACCTCCATCACCGCCGCACGCGGGTGGCCGCGCGGTTCACCGTCGACGGCCGCCGACACCCGCTCGAGGTCGCGCGTGTCTGGAATGACGACGAGGGTGTCGACGGCTCGACCCTGATCGTCGACGGAAAGGCGGCGTCGACAGCGTCGCTTGGGTGGGCGCCGCAACTCGCCGGATACCCGCCGCTGCTGTCGCACAACGAGCTGGAGCATGCGCTCGACCGCGAGCAGTCGAAGCTGTACGACGCACTCGCCGGCATCCTCGGGCTCGGTGATCTCGCTGCGGCGCAACAGGTGCTGCAGAAAGCTCGTCTGAGCCGCGAGCACGATGCCAAGGAAGCTCGCGACGCCCTGCCGGCGCTGCGCGGACTCCTGGACCGAACCTCCGACGAACGTGCACCGGTGGTGCGGGCCGCGCTGTCATCGAAGACGTGGGACCTCGACATTGTCGCGAGCACGGTTGGCGGTGAGGCGCAGAGCGACGAGCGCAGCGTGTTGCGCAAGCTGCGCGACCTGGCGGGTCTGCCGGTGGTCGATCGTGAGCGGCTCAACGCGGTGACCACCGAGCTGCGTGAGGCCCATGCGGCGGCCGAGCGGCTTCGCGGCACCGACGCCGGGAGGGCACACGAGACCGCCGCCCTCCTGCAACAGGCGCTCGACCTGCACGCGCACGCGGAGGGAGAGAGCTGCCCGGTCTGCGGGACCGAGGGCGTGCTGACCTACCAGTGGCGTGTGCAGGCGCGCGACCAGGTTGTCGCGCTCCGTGCTGACGCGGAGGCCGTGCGCAAGTCTCGCGACATGCTCGGTGACGCGATGCGCCAGGCCCGCCAGCTCCTGACCGCGCCTCTGGTGGCGCTCCGCGACGGTGCCGGCGCCGGCATCGAGATCGCACCGGTTGTCGAGCTCTGGGAGCGATGGGCTGAAGTTGCTGCCGATGATGACGCAATCACGCTGGCCAGTCATCTCGAGACGCACGGACCGCCGCTCATTGCCGCGGTCGGCGATCTGCGCAGAGCGGCGGCGGCCGAGCTCGAACGGTTGGAGCGCGCATGGCGCCCGGCAGCGGATGCGATCGGGTTGTGGCTGCCGCTGGGACGCAGGGCGCAGCAGGCCGAGGGCGAAGCGGCACGTCTGAAAGAGGCAGAACGGTGGCTCAGGGACGCGCATGACGAGCTGCGGGAGGAACGCTTCCGTCCCATCGCGGGTGCCGTCCAGGAGAACTGGACCGAGCTGCGCCAGGACAGCAACGTCTCGCTCGGCGATCTGCGCCTGCTCGGTGCTCAGACACAGCGCCGGCTCGCCCTCGACGTCAAAGTCGACGGTGAGGAAGGATCCGCGCTCGGTGTGATGAGTCAGGGTGAGCTCAACTGCCTGGCGCTTTCGCTGTTCCTGCCACGCGCCTCCATGCCCGAGTCGCCATTCCGGTTCGTGGTCATCGACGACCCGGTGCAGGCGATGGATCCCGCCAAGGTTGCCGGGCTCGCGACGGTGCTCGCGCGCGCCGCGAAAGAACGCCAGGTGGTGGTGCTGACACACGACACACGTCTCGCCGACGCCATGGGGGCGCTCGACATCGCGGCGACCGTCATCGAAGTGGTGCGACGGGAGCAGTCCGTCGTCGAGTTGCGTCGCATCCAGGACCCGGTGCAGCGATACATCGACGATGCTTTTGCGGTGGCGATGAGCCGCGACGTTCCAACCGAGGCACTGCGCGTGATCCCGGGTTTCTGCAGGTTGGCGCTTGAGGCCGCATCATCGCTCGCGGCCACGCGACGCCTGCTTCGCGAGGGCAAGACGTACGCGGAGGTGCGGGCAATTCTTGCCAGGCCGACGACGGTGAACATGTGGCTGGCGCTCGCGATGTTGCACGACCCCGACCGCAGTGGCGATGTGACCGCGTTCCTCTCGAAACACCATCCCTGGGCTGTCGATGCGGTGAAGGAGTGCAACCGCGGCACGCACAGCGGAAAGCTGAGCGGCGACGCGAAGGACTTCATACGCAGCGTTGAGCAATTGACCAACAAGGTGCTCGAACGTTGAAACCGGTATGAGCACGACGGTGGACGCGCACGCGCTCGTGTCAGCCGCACGTGACCTCATCCGGGACGACGACACCGCGACCGCCGGCCTGTGGCCACGAGCGGCGGCGCTGCTCGCACGACAGGGACTGGAGCTCGCCATGGCGCGACTCTGGGAGGTCACGGCGCCGGGACTCGAGCGGACGTCGACGCGCTGTCAGCTGCTCTGTGTCGGCGACATGCTCAACGACAGGGAGCTTGGCGGCCGGGCCGCACTGACCTGGCAGTCGCTGTCCAATGCCTGCCACCACCGTGTGTACGAGCTGCCGCCGACGGCGAGCGAGCTCAACCTGGCGCTCGAGATGGTGTGGGACCTTGCCGAGGCGGTCGAGCGGTTGCGCGGGAAGATCCAGGCCTGATCCCCGCCGTCACCGTGGGTGGCGCCTCGCCGTAGTTCGATGCGCGCGAGGGTCAGGCCGCGTGCAGTGCCGAGAGGTCGCCTGATCGAGAGGCGGCGCAGTCACAGCGACCGCACACACAACCCGGAGAGACCTCCAATGGACTGTTGCCACACTCCTACTTAGCCACCTAAGTAAAGAGGAACCCCACCATGGACGACCACGAGCCAACCAGCCCACAAGTTCCCGCACCCGCTCGGGTTCGGCGACTTCTGACACACATGAGAGGTCGAGGGCTCATAGCCTTCGCGCTGACGGGTGCGGCGGTGGGACTTGCCGCCTGCGGCACGGCCGCGGCGACAACCACTCCCTCGCCGACGGCCGCCGGAAGCGGCTCCCCGGCCGGCCCTCTGTCCGGCGGCGGAGGATCGAACGCTCGATCTGGACCGGCCGCAGGCGGATCATCCGGGACCGTCAGTGGCGTATCGGCGTCGAGCTTCACCGTTTCGACGCCGGCGGGCCAGAAGGTGACCGTTGACGAGGCGTCCTCAACCACCTACGAGAAGAACTCGACCTCGACGTCGGCAGGTGCCATCACGACGGGCGAAGCCGTTCTCGTCCTGGGGACGACCAGCGGAACGACCATCACGGGCACGCAGGTCGTGGTGCAACCCAGCGGCGCTACATCTGCTGCCTCCGCGGCGGCCGGCGTGGTGCCCTTCCAGCAAGGGGCAGCGACCTCGTCAAAGCAGGTCGGTCAGATCCCGGCCGACTACAGCCAGGGGTCGGGAACGATCGTCAGCGGGCCGACCGCCAACAAGGCGACGGAAGCCGCACTTGCCGCCTACCCGGGAGGCATCGTCGACCGTGTCGTGCAGCTGAGCAACGGCGAGTTCGAGGTCCACTACATCGGCGTCAACTGGCCGCACCACATCTTCGTGAACCAGGACTTCACCGTCGTCGGCGCCAACTAGGCCACCCTTAGCACTCACGGGCGCCTGCCGCTAGCAGTCAGGCACCCCGAGTGCTAAACTAGCCCCTGGAACACCAGGCTAGAGGATCAAACCAGGAGGAACCATGGCCAAGCAATTGCTATTCGACGTCGAGGCCCGCGCCCATCTCAAACGAGGGGTCGATCGGGTGGCCGACGCCGTCAAGATCACCATCGGCCCCAAGGGCCGGAACGTCGTGCTGGATAAGAAGTTCGGCTCGCCGACCATCACCAACGACGGAGTCACGATCGCCAAGGAGATCGAGCTCGAGGAGCCCTTCGAGAACATGGGCGCCCAGCTGGTCAAGGAAGTGGCGAGCAAGACCAACGACATCGCTGGTGACGGGACCACCACCGCCACCGTGCTCGCCCAGGCGCTGATCGCAGCCGGCCTGCAGAACGTGGCCGCCGGCGCCAACCCGATCCAGCTCAAGAAGGGCATCGAGCTCGGCGTTGAGGCGATCGTCAAGGCGATCAAGGAGCAGTCGATCCCGATCTCCGAGCGCGAGAAGATCGCCCAGGTTGCGTCGATCTCCGCTGCTGACCCCACCATCGGCGAAACCGTCGCCGACGCGATGGAGAAGGTCGGCAAGGACGGCGTCATCACCGTCGAGGAGTCGAAGGGCCTCGAGACCGAGCTCGAGCTCGTCGAGGGCATGCAGTTCGACAAGGGCTACATCTCCGCGTACATGGTCACCAATGCCCAGCGCATGGAGGCCGTCCTCGAAGACCCCTACATCCTCATCACCGACAAGAAGATCTCGGCGATCGCGGATCTGCTCCCGATCCTCGAGAAGGTCGTCCAGAGCGGCAAGCCGCTCGTGGTGATTGCCGAGGACGTCGAGGGCGAGGNNNTGCTCCAGGACATCGCGATCCTGACCGGTGGCCAGGTCATCAGCGAGGAGGTCGGCCTCAAGCTCGACTCCGCGCAGCTCACCTCGCTGGGCCGCGCCCGCAGCGTGACCATCACCAAGGACGACACCACCATCGTCGAGGGCAACGGCAGCAAGGACGCGATCAAGGGCCGCATCGAGCAGATCAAGGCAGAGATTGAGAAGTCCACCAGCGACTGGGACAAGGAGAAGCTCNNGAGAAGCTCCAGGAGCGTCTCGCCAAGCTCAGCGGCGGTGTTGCTGTGATCAAGGTCGGTGCGCCGACCGAGACCGAGCTCAAGGAGAAGAAGCACCGCATGGAGGACGCCGTGTCCGCCACGCGCGCCGCAGTCGAAGAGGGCATCGTGCCTGGTGGCGGCGTCGTGCTCGTCAACGCGATCCCCGCGCTCGACAAGGTGAAGGCCGAGGGCGACGTGCTCACCGGCGTCAACATCCTCCGCCGTGCGCTCGAGGAGCCCCTCCGCCAGATCGCGCAGAACGCCGGCATGGAAGGCTCCGTTGTCGTCGACAAGGTGAAGTCGCTGCCCAAGGGCCAGGGCTTCGACGCCGCCAAGGGCGA
>PKWB01000018.1 GCA_003131685.1 Candidatus Dormiibacterota bacterium | reverse complement strand
CGGGTTGTATGTCCAGAGCGTGGTTATGTTGAAGGCGTACCCGATGCGACGGATCTGCGCTGCTCAGCCGCGTCTATGGCAGTGGCATGTTCAACATATTCAGAGGCTCTCGAGGAAGGCGAGGAGCGTGTCTGGGGGTCGGTATCTGCCGGGTTTCGCCCCGAGGGGGGCGGTTCTTGCGATCGCCTGTTCCTTGAGCGCCGGGTCGGCGTGCTCGTAAATGTGCGTGGTCTGAGTACTCGAATGGCCGAGCCACAGCGCGATCGTGGCGATGTCCACGCCTTTGGACCGGAGGAGCATGGCGTTGGTGTGACGCAGCGTGTGCGGGGTGATCCGTTTGGTCTTCAGCGAAGAGCAACCGGCGGCAGCCGCGGCGGCGGCGTGCTTTGAGACTACGACGCCGACTGTGTAGCGACTGAGCGGTCGTCCCTGGCGGGTTGGGAACAGCGCGGCATCGGGTTCGCCGCCGCGTTCTTTCAGCCAGGCGCGCACAACGTTGACGGTCTCGCCGGTCAGGGTCGTGGCGCGCTTCTTTCGGCCCTTGCCCGTTATCCGGATGTGGGCACCGGTCCCGAGGTGCACGTCGCCGACCCGCAGGCCTGTGAGCTCGGAGACGCGCACGCCGGTCTGGATCATGAGCACCAGCAGCGCGTGGTCGCGGCGCCCCAGCCAGGTGGACGGGTCGGGCTCGGCGAGCAGCGCCTTGATCTCGTCGAGGTCGAGGTAGGAGAGGATGTTGCTCTCAAAGCGTTTGGTCGGGATCGCCATCACCCGAGCGATCGTGTGTGCGTTCTCGGGATGTTCGAGCGCCGCAAACCGGTAGAACGAGTGGATCGCCCCGAGCCTGGCATTGCGGGTCCGGGGGCTGTTGCCCCGTGCCTGCTCGAGATGGTTTAGGAACGCGCCGATCAGCGGAGCGTCGAGATCATCGATGTCCAGCTGGAACGGCTGCTTGCCGGTCTGGTCGTGGGCGAAGCGGAGCAGCAGCCGGAACGTGTCGCGGTAGGCGGCGATTGTTTGCGGGCTGGCGTTGCGCTGGGTGATCAGACGCTGGGTGAAGAAGCCCTGCAGCACTGGCGCGAGCGCAGTCATGAGACCACCTCCGGCAGTTGCTCCAAGCGCCGACTGACCAGTTCGAGCAGCTCGGGGACCGCCTCCAGATACCAATACGTTGACGCGGGATCGACATGACCGAGCCAGGTGGACAGCAACGGCATCCGCCGGTCGATGTCCTCGCCGGCGCGATACCAACCGAGCAACGTGTTCACGGCAAAGGCATGTCGGAGATCATGCGGTCGAGGTCGGGCGCGAGCGCCGCGGCCGTCCAAGCCGACCTCGCAGACCAGCTTGGTGAAGGTGCGGTTGAGCTCCTCCCGTCCCATGCGTTGTCCTCTGGCGGAGACGAAGAACGCCGGCGTTGAGGGCTCCCGGATACAAGCGTCGCGCAGCCGGGCGTATTCGCGTAGCACGGTGATCGTGGTCCTGTGCAGCGGGACCTCGCGCTGCTTCTTCTGTTTGCCGGCACGGACCAGCACCACCCCGTTCTTCAGATTGACGTCGAGGCGGTCGAGCCCGACCGCCTCGCCTGGGCGCATCCCGGTGACCGCGAGCAGCCCGATCAGCGTCGCATGACGCACGCCGCGCAGCCGGGGTCGCAGCTTGGCCGCGACCGCCATCAACGCCGTGATCTCCTCTTCGGTGTAGATGTAGGGGGCGATCCGCGGGCGATGCCCAGGCAGCAAATCCTTGGAGGGAACCTCGCTTGTAGGATCGATCGTCGCGTGATGCCGGGCGAACCCGCGGGCGACGCAGAGCCGCTGACGCCAGCGGTGTGGGTGGGCGTCCACGGGCAGCCTCGCCCACGCGAGCGCCAGCTCGGCAGTGATCCGGGGGGCGCCGGCCTGCTCGAGGAACTCAACGAAGCCTTCCAGCAGCCGGCCGTCCTGGGGCATCTCGAAGCCAAGCCGGCGGCGAATCTGGAGATAGTCGGCGAGCGATTCTTGAAGCGTGGTCATGCCACACCTCCCGGCGACGGCCACGGGCGCACGAGCCCGCCTAACGCGATTCGGTCGACCTTCGCGTAGAGGGCGGTGGTCTTCTGCTCGCGGTGGCGTAGCACCTGGCCGATCTCCCCAAGCGACGCGCCCTGCCTGAGCATCCCGGTTGCGGCAGTGTGGCGCAGACGGTGGGCGCCGACTCTGGCCAGACCGGCCCGATCGCATGCGGCGCGCACAACCCACCCGATCGTGCTCCGGTTCAGTCCCTGGCGTGGCGCTGTCACCCGCAAGAACAACGCCCTGCACTCGCAGCGGGGACGGCGGCGAAGATAGGACGCGACCGCATCGCCGACATCGACGGGCAGCGGCAGCACATCGTGACGGCCGCCCTTGCCGCGAACGAGGAACTCGCCGCGACGCCAGTCGACGTCATCGAGCCGCAGTCCGGCGACCTCCCCCGCGCGCAGCCCAAGACGCGACAACAGCAACAGGATCGCGAAATCACGCCGGCCGACCAGCCTGCGCCGATCGCAGCTAGCCAAGAGCTTCCTCAATGCCCCCGGCTCCAGGCCGCGCGGCAGCGTGCGATCCCGCAGATCGGCAACCGACGGGACTGCCCACACCAGCGGCGCCTCGATCAGCCCTGCCAGATGCAGATAGCGCAACAACGACCGCAGCGCGCACACCAGATCTCTCGCGCCGGGCACGCTGCGCTTCGCGCACTCGCGCGCCAAGAACGAGGTCACGTCCGCCGCGCTCAACCGTTCCAGGCCCAGCCCATCGGGGCCCTCCCGCCCGGCCATAAACAGCCGGGCGGCTGGTCCATACGCATCCAACACCGTGTGAGCACACAGCCCGCGCTCGACCGACAGATACCGGCAGTAGTCCTCGAGCAGCTCCTCTAGCGGGCCCTTCGCGGGGACCGGTGCCGGCATCGGCGCGACCCCCAGCGTGCGCAGATACCCCAGCGGCAGCGTCACGCTCGGCGGTGAAGCCCAACTCGCCAACCCCGCCACGCGTCGCGCCGCCGCGAACTGCTCAGCCTGATCGCCGGTCAGCTCACCGACCCCCAGCCCCTCGCGCTTAAGCCAACGGCTCAGCTGATCAAGCTGATACACCCTGTCGGCCACCGCCGAAGGCGAATACGACCGCGACCTCAGCCACGACTCGAACCCCGCCGCGTACGGCGCCAACGGTCCCGACACAACCGGGACCCACACCTTCCTGCACATCGTTGCCTCCCGTCGGATCACGGAACATGAACCCGTGAAGCCTCGACGAAGCGGCCACGATTATGTTGAGCGCCTCACCATCCAAAGTCACCCTCAGCAGGCAAAACGCAGCCAGCTGGACCCATCCTCAACATAACCACGCTCTGGACATACAACCGGTTACGTGGAATTCCACGTAAACGGTTGTATGTCCAGAGCGTGGTTATGTTGA
>PKWB01000190.1 GCA_003131685.1 Candidatus Dormiibacterota bacterium | reverse complement strand
CGATCAGCGCGAGCGCCTCGCGGTGGCGCTCGACGAACGTGACCGACGCGGCTCCCCGGGACAGCGCCTCAAAGCCCACGGTGCCGGCGCCGGCATAGAGGTCGAGCATCCTGGCGCCGACGACGCCCGTTCCCAGGATGTTGAAGACCGACTGGCGAACCATCGCCCGGGTCGGGCGAACCTCGCGCCCCGACGGGGTGGCGACGACCCTCCCCCGCCACTCGCCTGCGGTGATCCTGGTCTGGGCCGCGTGCTGCGGTCCGGTCTTCAGACGCTGGTGCATGAAGTCGTGAGCGGCTGCACGCTAATCGATATCGAAGACGGCGCGATAGCCGTTCATCGCATCCGATAGCGGCTTCCACGCGGAGAGCGTGGGGTCGTGGTCGAGCCATTTGAGGGCAGCCTGCCGCGTGCGTCGCCCCAGCGCCACATCGAGGAGATCGGCTGCGAGCATGTCGGGCAGGCCGTGCTGGCGCAGGCCGACGAGCTGCCCCGGACCGCGGAGCTGGAGGTCTCGCTCGGCCAGCTCGAAGCCGCTGTCGGTCGCGGCCACCGCGGCGAGGCGCTGCGAACCTTCTTCGTCGATCCCGCCCTCGAAGAGCAGGCAGTACGACTGGTGCTGGGCGCGCCCGACCCGGCCGCGGAACTGATGCAGCTGCGCGAGCCCGAATCGCTCTGCGCCCTCGATCACCATGACGGTCGCNNCGCAGCTGGTGGAGCTGGGCGATCCCGAACCGGTCTGCATCCTCGATCACCATGACGGTCGCGTTCGGGACGTCGACCCCGACCTCGACCACGCTCGTGGCCACGAGGATGTCGGCGTCGCCGCGCACGAACCGCTCCATGCGCTCGGCCTTCTCGCGCGCCGGCATCCGTCCGTGGAGCAGCTCGACGCGCAGATCCGGAAAGACGCTGGTGCTGAGACGCTGGAATTCGGCCGTAGCGCTGCGGGCCCCGAGCTTGTCGGATTCCTCGATGAGCGGACAGATGACGAACGCCTGGCGGCCCTTGCCGACCTCGGCGCGGACGAAATCGTATGCGGCACCCCGCTCGTGGGGTGGGACGACGCGGGTCTCGACGGGATGCCGTCCCGGTGGCATCTCGCGCAGCTCGCTGAGGTCGACGTCCCCGTAGAGCGTGTTCGACAGCGACCGGGGGATCGGCGTCGCGGTCATGGCCAGGTAGTTGGGCATCGCACCCGAGGTCTGCCGAAGCCGCTGTCGCTGCGCGACGCCGAACCGGTGCTGCTCGTCCACCACGACGAGGCCGAGGTTGATCATGGCGACGTCGTCCTCGATGAGCGCGTGCGTCCCGACGATCAGCGAGTCGTGGCCGCCCGCGAGCCCGGCGAGGATCTCTCGGCGGGCCGCCGCGGAGGTGCTGCCGACGAGCAGCCGCGGCGGGAGGCCGTGCGGGGCGAGGAGCGTGTCGAGGGTCGCATGGTGCTGGCGGGCGAGGATCTCGGTCGGAGCCATGACCGCGGTCTGGAACCCTGCGCTGTGGGTCATGAGCGCTGCCAGCGCGGCGACCACGGTCTTGCCGCTGCCGACATCCCCCTGGAGGAGCCGGTTCATCGGACCTGGCGTGGCGAGATCGGTGAGGATCTCGTGCCCGGCGACGCGCTGCCCGTCGGTGAGCGTGAACGGCAGGGTCGCGACGAAACGTCGCGCAACCTCGATGTCGTACGGGACGATCACTCCCGGCCCGCTCATGCGCCGGCGCCGCGCGCGCTCGGCGGCAACCTGGAGCAGGAACAACTCCTCGAACGCGATCCGCTCCCGAGCGCGCGTCGCGGTCTCGATGCTGTCCGGTTTGTGGACCTGGTAGAGGGCTTCGGCGATCGGCATCAGGCTCTCCGCCTCGCGTACGGACGGCGGCAGGTGATCGGGCACCTGGGTCGTGAGCCCGAGCAGCGGTTCGATCCGGGTGCGCAGAAAGCGCGACGTGATGCCGTCGGTCTCCGGGTACACCGGCGCGAGGGTCCCCACGTGGTGTTGGTCTGGCCCGGTGCGCTCGAAGACGGGACTGCGAAACGTCAACCCTGTCCTCGACGTCTCGACCTTGCCGCTGACCATCAACTCCATGCCGGGTTGCAACTGCTTGATGAGAAACGGCTGGTTGAACCACACCGCCGTGGCCACCGCGCCGTCGTCTTCGAGGGTCGCCTCGACGAGCACCATCTTCTTGTACGGGCTGCGCCGCGAGCTGACATTGCGGATGCGCACGTGCGCGGTCTGCACGATCCCCACCTGGAGCGCTCGCAGCGAAACGGTGTTGCGCGTGTCCTCATAGCGTCGGGGCAGGTGAAAGAGCAGGTCTCGGATGGTGCTGATGCCGAGCCTCTGGAGCCGCTGCGCCTGCCGCGGACCGATCCCGGTGAGTCGGAACAGCGGGAGGTCGAGCTCGAGCGGCACATGGAGCCGCGTCACGATCGAAACGTGTTGCGAGGTCACAGCCGTTCCATCGTGGCAGGCCTGCCCGATTAGTCCGCGCCGAGGCAGGCGACTCCGAGACCACCCGGTCCGCTGTATGCACCGACGACAGGACCGATCCGTCCGAGCACGGCGGTCACGTTTGAGAACGCCGCACCCAGTCGCGCTTCGAGGTCGACCATCGACTCGGCTGCCGCGGCGTGAAACTCGGCCAGGCTGCGCAGCGGGGCGCATCCACGGACCTGGTCGACGATCATGTCGATGCCCTTGGATCGGCTCCGCAGGCGCGCCAGCGGGACGACCTCGCCATCGCGGACGGCGATCAGCGGCTTGACGTTCAGCAGGCCGCCGACGAATGCCTGGGCACGACCGATCCGGCCGCCGCGATGCAGGTAGGTGAGGGTGTCGAGCAGGACGAGGATCGTCACCTTGCTCCGCCGCCGAGACGCCTTCTCCGCCACCACTGCTGCGGTGTCGCCGGCCCTGATGTCGTCGAGCGCCGCGCGCACCAGCAGTTGGAGCCCGCCACTGACACTCTCGGTGTCGACGAGGTGGATGCGCGCGGGGTCGAATTCCTGCGCAGCGAGCGTCGCCGACTGCAACGTGCCGCTCAGCTTTGCGGAGATGTGCAGCCCCACAACCTCGTCCTCGGGATTCGCCAGGAGCGTCCTGTACAGGGTCGCGAACGCGTCGGGTGACGGCTGCGACGTTGTGGGATGCACATCGCTGTGCTCGAGCTTCGTGTAGAACTGATCGGCGTCGATATCCACACCATCGCGGAACTGCTGTTCCCCGAAACGGACGATCAGCGGAACGACGTGAACCCCAAGTGCGTCCGCATCTGAGGGTGAGATGTCGGCCGTGCTGTCGGTGACGAGATGGATCAACTCACTCAAGCGAGAGCACGTATGGGTAGTGCTCCTGTCCTCCCGCCTGGAGCTCGAACTCGACGCCAGGATTGCTTCCGCGCAGAGCCTCGACCAGCGACTCGGCGTCCTCCTCACTGACCTCGTGACCGCGGTACACGGTGACCAGTTCCGGCTTCTCGGTCTGCGCCTTGAGCACCGCATCGATGACCCCGACATACTCGTCGCCGACCTCGGTGATCACATCGTCAACGACAGCGATCACGTCGCCCAGCTTGATGTCGTGACCGTTCACGCTCGAATCCCGCACGGCGTGGGTCACCTCCACCGCCCTCACGGCCGCAACCGCGGTCTGCATGCGCTCGACGTTCTCCTCGAGGTTCGCGGCGGGGTCGAACGCGAGCAGCGCGCTGATGCCCTGGGGAAGATTCCGCGTCGGCACGACGCGTACCTCGCATCCCTCGGCGAGAGGATCCACCTGCTCGGCGGTGAGGATCACATTGCCGTTGTTGGGCAGGAGGATCACCCGCTCGGCGTTCGCGGCACGCACGCCGTTGAGCAGGTCCTCGATCGAGGGGTTCATGGTCTGCCCGCCGCTCACGATGCTGTCGGCACCGAGGCTGCTCATGATGTCGCGGAACCCCTCGCCGGGCGCGACGCTCGCGACACCGATCGGTTTGGGGGGAGCCTGTGGACGCTCCTGGGCCGCGGTCCCGACGGCCTCGGCTTCCGCCTCCTCGGCGTCGGCGCGCATCAGCACGTCATGGTGCTGCGCCGACATGTCCTCGACCTTGAGCTTGCTCATGCGCCCTCGCGACGACGCCGCTGCGATCACGCCGGCCGCGTCGCCGGTGTGGATGTGGACGCGGACCAGGTCGGGATCGCCGACCACGAGCGCAGATTCGCCAAGCGCGGAGAGCTCGGTGCGGATGGACTCAACGTCCAGCCCGGGGCCGTTGATCAGGAACTCGGTGCAATAGCCCCATCCCTGCTCGCGCGGGGCGATCGCCGCCGCGCCACGACGAGCCACCGCCGATCCGGTCGCCTCCATGTCGCCGGGGTTCGGTGGGAGGTGAAGTGTGGGCTCGCCGGAGCGGCGCAGCAACGCCGGCGCCGGCGCGGTGGGTTGCGTGTCGCCAACCGAGCGGGCAAAGCCCTCGAGGATCACCGCGAGGCCGAACCCACCCGCATCGACGACATTGGCGTCGCGGAGCACCTGGAGCTGTTCCGTGGTGCGCTCGACGGCGGCGTGGGCTTCCGTGACCACACGGTCGAGAACCACCCGGATGTCGTCGGTGGTCCCGGCGGCGGCAGCCGCAGCAGCGGCTGCGTCCCGGACGACCGTGAGGATCGTGCCCTCAGTGGGCTTCATGACCGCGCGGTACGCGACGGCCGACGCCTCGGTGATGGCCAGCGCCACGCCGTTGGCGTCAAGGTGGACGCGCTGGGCAGCTCCCTGGGCAAAGCCGCGGAGGATCTGCGAGAGGATGACCCCGCTGTTCCCGCGCGCTCCCATGAGCGAACCATGCGCCGCTGCAGCGAGCACCGAGTCGGCCGCCTCCGGTGTCGGAGCGTCGCGAGCCTCCTCGACCGCGGAGCGCAGCGTCAGGTACATGTTCGAGCCCGTGTCGCCGTCAGGGACGGGGAAGACGTTGAGGTCGTTGATCTCCTGCTGGTTCGCCTCCAGCCACGACAGTGCGGACGTGAGTCCGGCAAGGACCTGCTCGCCACCAATCTCGCGGAGCGGTTCGCGGAGCACCGACAGCTCCGGGGCAGGCTTAGTGGCGGGCACCGTCGGCCTCCGCGTGGATGCCCTGGACGTTCACGTTCACCGCGACCACCGGCAGCCCCAGGGTCCGCTCGACGGAGTAGCTCACGGCACTCATAAGGTTGTGGGCCACCTCGCTGATACGAGTCCCGTACTCGGCGATCACGTAGAGCTCGATGACCAACCCGTCGGGGGTGACCTGGATCTCGACGCCGCGGTGGACGTTCTCTCGGTTGAGCCGCTCGGCGATACCGTCGCGAAGGCCGCGGGCGGCCATCCCGACGATCCCGTAGCACTCGTTGGCCGCATGGCCGACGATCGATGCCACCACCCGGGGAGAGACCTCGATCCTGCCCAGCGATGCGGTGCGCGACAGTGCGTCGGACGCGCGGACCTTGCCTTTCACGTATCTCCGTAAGCCCGATGGAGGGCCTGTGGTATCCTCGGCGACCGGCCACCGTCTCGTTTCGGAGGCCAGCGGGCGCCGCCGTGGCTGCGGCCGAATTCTAGTACGCCAGACCGGACGCGTCTCGGATACGCGCTCCGACCCACGAGAGACATGATGTCCCAGCGCTGCGATATCTGCGGGAAGGGCCCGATGACCGGGAACAACGTGAGCCACTCCAAGGTGCACACCAAGCGTCGCTTCCTGCCCAACCTCCACGTCACCCACCTTGCGGTGAGGGGTAAGGAGGTCCGGGCCAAAGTCTGCACCCGCTGCCTGCGCACTCAGGCGAAAGCCGCTCGCGGCTAGCCATTATCCCCAATGCGTCATACGGTAGGATTGCTCGGTTAGCAGCGTTTCGGAGGGTCGGGTGTCCAGGGCGAGAGCGATCCTTCTCGGCGGGGTGTGCGCCGCGATGCTTGCCGGCAGTTATGGCGGCGCGTTAGCGCCTTTGTCTGTTGCGGCCGCGAGTGGGCCTGTGGTCAACAGCGCGACACCGCCTGACGGGCCTTCCGCGGGAGGGACGTCGATCGTGATCGCCGGATCGGGATTCACCGGCGCCACCGATGTCCTCATCGGCGCGAGCGACCTGATGGCTTGCCCAGCCACGCCGAGCTGCTTCACCTTCGTGAGCGGCAACGAGATCGACCTCGTGACTCCACCAGGAGTTGCTGGAACCTTTGATGTCCAGGTCGTCACGCCGGGTGGGACCAGCCCGGTGAGTCCGGCCGACCAGTACACGTATCTCGATCCACCGACGGTCGCGAGCGTCGCCACCCCGCAGGTTCAGGGCGCGGCCGAAATCGCGGTGACCGGGACCAACTTCTCGATCCCCGGACCGCCAATCGCGAATGCCGTCAGCGAGGTGGACCTGGTACCCACCACCACCGCCACAGGTCCAACCCTGGCGCTCACCACAAACCCTTGCCCTCCAGGCGCAGCCGATTGCTTCACCTTCACCGACGACTCCGATCTGACCATCAACGTTCCGACGTCGATGGCGGCCGGCCAATACGACACCCAGGTCATCACTGCGGGCGGGACCTCGGTGACATCGGCCAAAGACCTGCTCCTGGTGCAGCAACCCGTCCCGACGGTCACAACCGTGACTCCGAACGCCGGTCCCGAGAGCGGCGGTCCGCCAGCGGTCACGATCGACGGGGCGAACTTCGGCGGATCCGGGTTCACGACGACGGGGGTGTCGTTTGGAGGAACCAGTGTCGCCTTTTCACCGATCAGCGCCTCATCGATCACAGCGACGCCGCCCTCTGGGACCGGGCAGGTCGACATCACGGTCACGACCGTGTCGACGGATGGGTCCTCGACGCAGACGAGTGCCACGACCAACGCCGACACCTATGCCTACGCGCCGATTCCTTCGGTCACGAATGTCTCGCCGGGAACCGGGCCGACCGGGGGCGGTAACACCGTCACGCTCACCGGGACCGGGTTCATGTCAAAGAACGGACCGGGCGCCAACTATGCCACCACCCAGGTCACCGTCGACACCACCCCTGTCAGCACGATCTGCTCGGGAACGCCCACCAGCCCGTGCTTCAGCGTGACCGACGCAACGCACATCGCGGTTGAGAACTTTCCTCCGGACAGCGCGGGTACCGTGGACATCACCGTGTCGACGCCAGGCGGAACGAGCGCGACGAGCTCGGGCGATCAATACACGTATGCACTCCTTCCGACGGTCACGGGCGTCTCACCCGGCGCCGGTCCGGCCTCGGGTGGCAACCCCGTGACCGTCAGCGGCACGGGCTTCACGGGGACGACGCTCGTGGTTGTCGGATCCAACGACATCAACACGCCGTGCCCGGGATCCCCGTGCTTCACAGTGAACAGCCCAACGCAGATCACCGTGCCAAGTCTCCCTGCACATGCGCCGACCACCGTCGATATCACGGTGCAGACGCCTGCGGGGACGAGCACCACGTCTGCGGCAGATCAGTACATCTACGCGTCCGCTCCCACAGTCACGAGTGTCTCGCCCGCGTTCGGACCACTCGTTGGAGGGAACTCGGTTACCGTCAACGGGGCTGGATTCGCCCCTGCGGGCGTGCTCGCTACGGAGGTGTCGGTCGGCGGTAGCCGCATCACCGAGCCATGTCCAGGATCACCCTGCTTCACCGTGGCGAGCGACAGTCAGATCACGATAGAGAATCTTCCTCCCGGTTCGGCCGCCACGGTCGACGTTACCGTGACCGGCGTCGGTGGGACGAGCTCGACCTCGAGCGCTGACCAGTACACGTACGTTCCTCCGCCAAGTGTCAGCGGCGTTGCGCCCTCGACCGGCCCCACGGGCGGCGGCAACACGGTGGTGATCAGCGGAAGTACGTTCGAGTCGGGCGCAGAATTCACCTCGACGAGCGTCAAGGTGGACACGCACAACATCACGGTGTCGCCGTGCCCCCCAACGCCGAGCGCTCCATGCTTCACAGTGAACAGCGCGATTCAGCTCACGATCGGGTATATGCCCGCGCATGTGGTTGGGACTGTCGACATCATCGTCACCACCGCCGAGGGCACGAGCACCGCGCAAGCCTCCGACCAGTACGCGTACGCGCCGATTCCCACCGTTAGCGGTGTCTCCCCGAATGCCGGTGTTGCCGCTGGAGGAAATACGGTGACGGTGACGGGCACGTTGTTAGCGGGCGCGACCGAGGTCTCGGTGGGGGCCACCAACATCACCGTGTCGCCGTGCCCCGGCCCGCCAAGCGCGCCGTGCTTCAACGACGTCAGCGCAACGCAGATAACCATCGAGGATTTCCCCTCCGGGTCGGGCAACGTCGATATCACGGTGACCACGCCCGGCGGTACGAGCCCAGCCACCACGGTCGATGTCTACGCTTACGCTCCATTTCCGACCATAACCAAGGTCGCGCCGACCCACGGATCGATCAATGGCGGCACGTCCGTCACGATCACCGGAACGGGGTTCGAGCCGACAGGAACAAATCGCAACTTCACCACGACCGTGGTCTCCGTTGGCAGTGTGGCAGTCGTGATGACGCCGTGTCCGGGGGCACCGACTGCCCCCTGCTACAACGTGAACTCCGCGACTCAGCTCTTCATGGAGGACTTCCCGGCACACGCTGCCGGACCCGTGGATATCACTGCGACAACGATCGGTGGGACCAGCGCGCTTTCCGGTGCCGACAAGTTCTTCTACGGCGCCACCTTCCCCACGGTTACCTTCCTCTCACAGAAATATGGTGCTGAGAAGGGTGGCGCCGTCCTGACGATCACCGGCACGAACTTCTCTAGCACCGGCGGCATCACCGTGTCTGATGTGTTCTTCGGCAGCACCGACGTCCCCGCCAGCAATGCGTTTCCATGCGTGGGCTCGGCCGGGTGCTTCACCGTCGTGGGTCCGAGTCAGATCACCGCGTATGCCCCGGCCGCGAGCACCGCGGGCGCGGTTGACGTCACCGTCACGACGAACATCGGAACGAGCGGTACCAGTGCGGCAGACCGGTACACCTACATCGCAGCCGGCGCATATACCGCGCTCTCACCGTTCCGCATTTGCGATACGCGGGCGTCAAGAAGTCCTGACGAGTGCACGGGAAAGATCATGGGCTCCCGTGGGAAGCTCACCGTACAGATCACCGGACTTGCGGGTCCATCTGGGCAGATGGTGCCGGCAGGGGCGGAGGCGGTCGTCGTCAACCTCACCGCGATAAATCACAGCAGCACCATCACGCTGGTGACAGCCTATCCCGCAGGGAGCCTTTCGGTCCCGTCCGCCTCGACCATGAATCTCGACCCCGACGCCGTGCAGTCCAACCTCGGCATCGTTCAGCTGAGTTCGGGCGGCGCCATCACACTGTTCAATGCCGCTGGGAGCCTCGACGCCATCGTTGATGTTCAAGGGTACTTCGCGGCGCCTCCAGGTTCGGGTCCGATTGCCGGCGAGTTTCACAGCATCACGCCGATCCGGATGTGTGACACGCGGGCCAACCACGGCACGGTGTGTGCGGGTGCCACAAACCAGCCACTCCTCGCAAGAACCTGGAGAAAGGTGGTGCTCAGCGGCACCGGATCCATACCAGCCACCGGTGCCAGTGCTGCGGTCTTCAACCTCACCGCAACCCAGGGGACCCTGGCGACGTTTCTCGCGGTACAACCCCCCAATGCGAGTGATCTGTGCCCGACTGGGTCCCCGGGTTCGTCGAACCTCAATCCGAAGGCTGGTGGGAGTCTTCCCAACCGGGTCATCTCGCCGCTCGGGCCGGCCAATGACATCTGTGTTTACAACGCGGTGGGGAGTATCGAGTTCATCGTCGACGTCGATGGATGGTTCGGCAACGGGAGTGAGTCGCCCCCAGGGACACTCTTTTACTCCGTCCCCCCCACCCGCATCTGCGACACCCGGACGGGGACGGGGACACGGTGCTCCGGGCACACCCTCTTTGCAAACGCCAAAGAGGTCGTGCAGATCGCCGGGGTCACCGCCGTGCCGGCGTTCCTTGGCGCCCAGCCGGCTGCGGTTGTGGCGAACCTCACCGGTGTCGCCGGCACGCAGTCAACCTATCTGGAGCTCTTTCCGAGCGATGACCTCCATCAACCAAACGCATCTGACCTCAACCCTGTCGCCCACGACGTCATCGCCAACCTGGCGATCGTGGGGCTCGCTCAGACGGCCGGGGCGACGCAGGGCGACGTTAGCCTCTACAACAGCGTGGGCGATATCAACGCGATCCTCGACGTCGCCGGCTGGTTCCAGTAGGCAGCGCCCGGGGGTGCCGCGTCGTTCGGCTCGGCATGAATCGCCGCGGCGAGGATCTCGAGACCCTGGACGATCCTCGGGCCGGGGCGGCTGAAATATGCGGAGCCGTCGACGGCGAGCACCCGCCCCGAACGCGCACAGGGCAGATCGTCGAACCCGCGGCGTGACGCGACCTCGGGAACCAGCTCGAGCGTTCGCGCGAGGTCGTAGCCGCAGGGTATGAGGACCATGACCTCGGGTTGTGCGTCGATCACCTCGTCCCACGACACGTAACGGGACGGGGCGCCCTCGGTACCGAGGACATCAAGCCCGCCGGTGACACGCACCATCTCGGGCACCCAGTGGCCCCCGACCATGAGCGGGTCGGTCCATTCGATACAGACCACCCGTGGCGGCGGTTCCACGCGCGGCAGCGTCCCGAGCTCTGCGATGCGCTCTCGGATCGCCCCGGCGATTCGCGCCGCAGCATCGACACAGCCCGTGAAGGTGCCCACCTCCTCGATCGCGAGGCAGACCTCTTCCACCGAACGCGGTTCGAGCGAGAGCACGGGAACGTCGCCGGCCAGCCGTCGCACCGCCCGCCGAACCTCGCTGTAGGCGACCGCGCAGACATCGCAGAGCTCCTGCGTGATGATGAGATCGGGTTCGAGGCGCGCGAGCTCCGCCTCATCGAGCCGATAGATGCTGGACCCGGCGTGCCGCGCCGCATGGATGTGGCGATCGATGTCGCCGGGAGCGACCCCCTCGGTCGGAAGCAGGCTCGAGGTGACCTTGGGAAGCGCACTGGCAGCCTCGGGGTAATCGCACTCGTGGGTGACCCCGACCACACGGTCACCGGCGCCGATGGCGAACAGGATCTCGGTCGCGCTGGGCAGGAGGGAGACGACGCGTGATGCAGCGCTCATCCAGAGGTTCGCTGCTCGTCAGTCCGGCCCAGCCGCAGATCGCGAAGCAACGACACCATCTCGATCGCGGTGTCGGCGGCCTCCGCCCCCTTGTTTCCGTGCTTGCCGCCGGCACGATCGGTAGCCTGTTCGACGGTGTCGACGGTCAGCACCCCGAATGTCGCCGGGACACCGGTTGCGGCATGCACCGACGCGATTCCCTGGGCGGCCTCGCCGGCCACGTACTCGAAGTGCGCCGTATCGCCGCGGATCACCGCGCCGAGGCAGACCACCGCTTCGACGCCGCCGTGGCTCGCAAGCTCGCGCGCTGCGATCGGAATCTCGAAGGCGCCGGGGACCCACACCACGTCGATGTCACCTGCGCCGACCCCCCGCTGTCTCAGAGCCCCGACGGCACCGTCGAGCAGGCGGGTGGAAATGATGTCGTTGAATCGCGACACCACGACACCGATGCGCATTCCGGTTGCGTCGAGGTTCCCGGTATGGACGCGCGCGCCCTCGATGGGGGCACCGGCCGCTCCGGTACCGGCGTCATACCGCGTCGATGGCATCGTCCAGATCCAGGCTGTGACCGAGCTTCTCCTGCTTGGCGCGGAGATAGCGCTCGTTGTGCGCGTTGGCCGGGATCACCAGCGGTATCTGGTCGGTCACCTCGAGTCCATAGCCGCTGAGGCCGTAGTACTTCCTCGGGTTGTTGGTGAGCACGACCATCCGTTTCACGCCGATGTCGGACAGGATCTGGGTGCCGATGCCGTAGTCGCGCTTGTCGACCGGGAGACCGAGGCTCAGGTTCGCCTCCACGGTGTCGAGCCCGCGATCCTGGAGGGCGTAGGCGCGGAGCTTGTCCATCAGCCCGATACCGCGCCCCTCCTGGCGCAGGTACACGAGGACGCCTCGACCCGCGTCGGCGATCATCGCCATCGCCTTGCGCAATTGCGCTTGGCAGTCGCAGCGCTGCGAGCCGAAAACGTCCCCGGTCAAGCACTCGCTGTGCACTCGGACCAGGACGGGTTCGTCGCCGCGGATGTCGCCCCACACCAGCGCGACGTGGGTCACGTGCGTGATCACGTCCTCATACGCGTAGGCGACGACGGTGCCGAATTCGGTGGGCAGCGTCGTGGTCGCGCCGCGTTCGACGAGCCGTTCGTTTCGACGGCGATACGCGATGATATCGGCGACGGTCACGATCCTGATCGAGTGTTCGGTGGCGAAGACGTCGAGGTCGGGACGCCGGGCCATGCGGCCGTCGGCGCGCATCACCTCACAGATGACGCCGGCCGGGAAGCGCCCTGCAAGCTTGCAGAGATCGACGATCGCCTCGGTTTGCCCGGCGCGCTCGAGCACGCCGCCGGCCGCGGCTCGAAGCGGAAACGTATGTCCCGGCTTGGCAAAGTCACTCGGCTTGGCGTGCTCGTCACAGAGCAGCCGGATGGTGGTGGCGCGATCGAATGCGCTGATACCGGTGGTCACACCATGGCCGACCGCCTCGACGGTGACCGTGAACGCAGTGCCGAAACGCGAGGTGTTGTCGTCAACCATCGCGCCGACGCCGAGCTCGTCCAGGCGCCAGCCCTCGACCGGCACGCAGATGAGCCCGCGCCCGTATGTCGCCATGAAGTTCACGGCTTCGGGAGTGACGCGGTCGGCGGCGATGGCGAGATCGCCCTCGTTCTCGCGGTCCTCATCGTCGACGATGATCACGAACTTCCCGGCGCGGATATCGGCGATCGCGTCCTCGATGCTTGCAAGACTCATGGTGGTCATCATTGCTGCGCCGAGGTCGCAAACACGGCGCTCTGTTCGCGAGTTGACAGTGTCCGGGCCACGTAGCGTGCGATGAGATCGACCTCGAGGTTCACGTTGGTCGCGACCCTCCATGCGCCGGCCACGGTCGCTGCAAGGGTCACCGGTATGAGCGACACGGTGAACGCCGACTCGAAGACGTCGACCACCGTGAGGCTGATGCCGTCGACGGCGACGCATCCCTTCTCGGCGACGAGGTCGATGAGGTCGTCGGGTGTGGCGATGGTCACCCACCGCGCATTCGCGTCCTCGCGCAGCGCGGTCACGATGCCGGTGGCGTCGACATGACCGGACATCATGTGCCCGCCGACGCGATCGCCCAGGCGCAGCGCCCGTTCGAGGTTCACCGTGGCGCCCTCGGTGAGCTCACCGAGGGTCGTTCGATGCCACGTCTCGGGCATGACGTCAGCAGCGAAGCCCTCGCCGGAGACCGACGCGACCGTGAGGCAGGCGCCGTTGACGGCGATGCTCTCGCCGACCTCGAGGTTCGCGAACGGCACGCGCGGCACAATCTCGATTCGGCCGGGTGTGCGCGCCCGTACCGTCCCGAGCGCTTCGATGATCCCACTGAACACTCTGCTTACTCCTCGACCTCAGCGTACACAGTATCCGGTCACCACGAGATCGGGACCCACCGTCTCGACGGAGACGCGATCGAGCAAACGCGAGGCGGCGAGGCTCGGGACCCCGTGACCACCCACCGCTGACGGTGCATCGACGCCGCCGATGATCCTCGGCGCCAGCACCGCGACGACCTTGTCGACGATGCCGGCATCGAACGCCGCGCCGAGCACGCCGGCGCCTCCTTCGATGAGAACGCTGAGCACGTCTCGCGATCCCAGCAGCGCCATCAGGGCGCGGACATCGACCCCGCCCGGTCCCTGGTCGATGACCTCGACCTGGATGCCGGATTCGCGGAGCCGTTCGACGTCCCCAGGGTCTGCCCGGTTGGTCGTGGCAACGAGTGCCCCGCCACGTCCCGCATGCAGCACGCGAGCCCGCGCAGGGATGCGCAGGGTGCTGTCGACGATCACCCGAAGTGGCGACCGGCCACCCTCGAACCGGGTGGTCAGCTCCGGGTCGTCGGCGATCACGGTATTGATCCCGACCAGGATCGCGTCGTGGGTATGGCGCAGGCGGTGCGCGAGCGCGCGCGCCTCCTCGGATGTGATCCATCGCGATTCACCGCCTGCGGTCGCGATCCTCCCGTCGAGCGATGCCGCGAACTTGGCCGTGACAAAGGGCAATCCGGTGGTGACGTGCTTGAGGTAAGCCTCGTTCAATCGTCGTGACTCGGCCTCGCGGATCCCGACCTCCATGGCGATGCCCGCGGCACGAAGCGCCTCGACGCCCCGCCCCGCAACCTTCGGGTTGGGGTCGAGCATGGCAACAACGACGCGGGTCGGCCCGGCGGCGATCAGGGCGTCGACGCAGGGCGGGGTGCGCCCCTGGTGGGCGCACGGCTCGAGGGTCACGTACACGTCGGACCCGCGGGCACCCTCGCCGGCGAGGGACAGGGCCACGACCTCGGCATGCGGACCGCCCGCCATTCGGTGGAACCCGGTGGCGACCGCCTCCCCTCCCCGAGCGATCACGCACCCGACCATCGGGTTGGGGCTGGTGGCGTAGTCGGCCGACCGCGCCGCCGCAAGCGCGGCGTCCATCAGCGCCTCGTCGGCGCTGGGCGCTTCCGTCACGCTCGAGCCGGCACCCGGGGGGGTGAGAGCGTTCCGTCGGGTCGGAGGATCCGGCGCGCCTCGAGGTCGGCGCGCAGCTGGCCGCAGGCAGCGTCGGCATCACCGCCACGGGTATCGCGAACGGTCACCCGGGCGCCGCGAAGGGCGCCGAGAAAGCGGCGGGCGACCTCGGGCTCGGGGGGACCCCACGGACTGCCGTCGATGCGGTTCATCGGGATGACGTTGATGTGCGCCTGGGCGCGGCGGGCGAGGTCACGCAGGCCCTCCGCCTGCTCGATGGAATCGTTGACCCCACCGATCAGGCACCACTCGAAGCTGATCCGGCGCCCACTCTGCTCGGCGTAGCGGCACGCGGTGTCGAGCACCTTTCCGAGCGGATACGTTCGGTTGATGGGGACGAGCCGGTTGCGCAGCTCGTCGGTCGCGGCGTGGAGCGAGACGGCGAGGGTCACCGGCATCCCCGAGGCCGCGAGCTGTTCGATTCCGGGGACGACCCCGCTCGTGGAGACGGTGATTCGCCGCGCGCTGATGCCTGCGTCCTCGGTGAGCGAGCGAAGCGACTCGAGCGTGGCGGGAACGTTGGCGAGCGGCTCCCCCATTCCCATGTAGACGATGTGCGTCGCCGGCCCCATTCCCCGACTGTGCAAGGCCCTACAGGCGGCGCGTACCTGGTCGACGATCTCCGCCGCGGTGCAGTTGCGCCGCAGCCCCATGTGGCCGGTCGCGCAGAACGGGCATCCCACCGCGCAGCCCACCTGGCTGCTGACGCAGACGGTCGATCGGCGCCGCGAGTCCGCGCGTGCGGGCGTCTCCATGGCCACGGTTTCGATGGTCTGGCCGTCGCCAAGGCGGCAGAGCAGCTTGATGGTCTCGCCGCCGTCGGCGAGGAGCTCTGTGGCGATGCTCACGGTCGAGAACGCGAATTCGGCAGCAAGCGCGCGCCGCAGCGTCGCCGGCAGCTGGAGCAACTCGTCGAAGTCGCCGACGAACGGCTGCCATATGGCTGCCTGTATCTGGCGAGCACGCCAGGCAGGCTCGCCCTGGCGCGCGAGCGCGTCGAGGACTGCATCCTCGCCGGCGGTGCTCAGGGCACGAGTGGGCATTCGTCCATGGTACGGGCGAGCACGTCGGCGGCCGTCAACCACGTAGGCTGCCCGGATGAACGGGGTTCTCGGCGCCCTCATCGGCGTGCCCGCGACCATGCTGGTTGCCGGTGGCCTCGGGATCATCGGGCTGTCCATCTACACGCGGGTGATCGGGACGCGTCGGGGACGGCGGCCGATCCACTGGGGACATGTGGCGCTCGGGACGGGGATGTTCGGTGTCGGCGTCCTGCTCCTCTGGCTCGAGGTGGTCACCGTCGGCGCAGGCTAAGCCCGCCGGCTGTGGCTGGTCAGGCTCAGGAACTCATTGCGCGACTTGTCGTCGTCGCGGAAGCTGCCGGTCAATGACGAGGTCACGGCGGAGCTGTTCTGCTTCTCGACACCGCGCATCGCCATGCACAGGTGGATCGCCTCGATGATCACGCCGACCCCCCCGGGCTCGAGGACCTCCTGGAGCGCATCACCGATCTGTGTGGTGAGCCGCTCCTGGACCTGCAGGCGGCGGGCGAACATGTCGACGATGCGCGGAATCTTGCTCAGTCCGATGATGTGTCGGTTGGGGAGGTAGGCGACGTGGGCCTTGCCGAAAAAGGGGAGCATGTGGTGCTCGCAGAGGCTGTACACCTCGATGTCGCGGACCAGCACCATCTCCGAGTACGGCTCTTCAAAGATGGCGCCGTTCACGAGGTCCTTCAGATTGAGCGTGTATCCGCTGAGCAGAAAACGGAAGCTGCTGGCCACCCGCGCAGGGGTCTGCACCAGCCCGGGGCGTGTCGGGTCCTCGCCCACCTCGGTCAGGAGCGTTCGCATCAACGGCTCGATGGGATCGCGGTTCACGGGAGCTCCGGTCACGGTCACCCGATCATGACGTTCGAGGCGGCTACGGTGCCGCCGGGTGAGCCGGCGTGACCAGCGGCGTCGTGGCCGGCTGGGCCTCGTAAGCAGTCTGAGCGGCGCCCCTGATCCACGCTGTGGTCAGTCGGTCGGTGGCGGCGGCGGGACGGGCACGCTCGCCTCGAGCGCCGCCAGGTCCGCCTTCAGCCCTTCCAGCATCGCCGCGACCGTGCCGCGGTAGTGCGCGATTGCCAGATCGAGGCGGAAGTCGAACCAGTCGGACAGGTCCGGCCCGTAGTGGATGCACGTCGGCTTCTGCCGGTTGGACACCGAGAAGATGGTCTGTCCGGTGGCGTCATCGTGCTGGAATCCGACGAGCTTGGCAAAAAGGCACTCGCGCGTCTGCTTGCCTCCCTGGAAGACCATGCGCTGGTTGGTGATGAATGCCGTCCCGACGTCGATCGCCGTCGGCGTCGGGGCGCCCTGCTGGAAATGACCCCTCGAGCTCCCCACGCGATATCGGATCGAGCGACCGTGGATGCTCCCGATCGGGATCGAGAACCCCTGCGATCGACCCTTCCATTCCCCCGCACCCTGCCGGTCCTCCACCAGCGCAACCTTGGTGACGGTGGCGTAGACCGCCTCCCCCGGCTTCAGCATGATGTCCGGCGACGATTCGCCCGCATAGGTCTCCGCGACACTCACCAGGTTCGCGTACGCATCGCGCTGCTCTTGCCATGCGGCCAGGTTGGCCTGGTACTCCTGGTACGCCCTGTGCTCCTGGTGATGCTTGAACACGCTGCGCTCCTGGTGATGCTTGAACACGCTGCGCCACGCCTACCGGCTCGACAGCTGTGACGGCTTCGCCGGGGCCGACTGGAACAGTGAATAGAGCAGCACCAGCGAGGGAATGAGGATCGCTGAGCCGATGGACAGCGACACCACCAGAAACAGCAGGGTCTGATCCGGGGCCGCAGCCGAGCTCACGGTCACCTCACCGGCGAGAACGTCCGGATACTGTGCGAGGCCCCACGCCCAGAGCACAGCGATCACCGCCAGCGCAGCCGTGATGCGGATAGCGACAAAGCGCTGCAATACAAGCAATACCAGCGACAAAGATCCGAACACCACGCTGGCCAGCACCAGCGGCAGACCACGGTGCGTGAGGCCGGTGAAGAGGCGTGACGCATCCGAATGCAGGACGACGATCCCGAGCAATGCCGTGAGCCCGGTGATGACCCCCATGACGAGCGCGCGACGGCGGAAATAGAGGGCCAGCCCCCTTTCGTTGTCGCGCTGGCAGTCGCGCGTCAGGTAGACCGCGGCGAGATAGGCGGACACCTCGACGGCGAGCGCCCCGCCGAGGATCGACGTGGGATTGAGCCAGCTGGAGATGACGTTGCCTTGAGCGATCCCAAGGGGGACGCGGCCCGACGCGATCGCCCCGGCGACGGTCCCGAGGAAGAACGGCGTCACCACCGACGATGCCGCGAACGCAGCCCCGAACGGGCGCTGCAACGACAGCCCGGTCACGGCGCCGCGGAAGGCGAACGCAGAGCCGCGAAGGATGATGCCGATCGCAACCGCGGTGAGCGGGATGTACAAGGTCGAGGCGATCGCCGCGAACACCGACGGGAAGCCGGTCCATGTCACCACCAGCGCGAAGATGAGCCAGACGTGGTTCGCCTCCCAGACGGGGCCGATCGACTCGGCGATGCGACGGCGCTTGTCGACACCACCCGTCGCTGATCCGGCGAGGAGGTCCCAGAATCCAGCGCCGAAATCGGCGCCCGCGAGCAGCACATACGCAGTGATGCCGCCCCACAGAAAGCCGAGCACGACGTTCGCGAGCATGACGCTGCCTACACGCTCACGTTCGCGTTCGCGTTCACGTCCGCGTTCACGTTCGCTTTCTTGATCCGGCGCAGGACGAACAGCGTGACGGCAGTCAGCCCCGTGTACACGATGACGAGTACGACGAGGCCCCAGTACAGACCGGGCGCCGGGTTGACGGCGTCCGAGGTGCGCATGACGTTGTAGACGATCCACGGTTGCCGCCCCACCTCGGTGGTGATCCAGCCGCACTCCATCGCCACCACCGCCCCAGGTCCGGCGACGAGCGCAGCGCGGAGGAACCAGCGGGACGTCGGCGGTCCGCGTCGCCTGATCCAGCGAACGAGCATCCAGATTCCGAGGCCGAGCAGCAGAAACCCGATCCCGACCATGGTGTCGAAGGAGAGGTGGATGAGGGTGACCGCCTGGGGTCGATCCGCCGCGGGGACGCTGTCGAGGCCGACCACCGTCGCATTCGGATCGCCCTTTGCGAGGAACGCGAGCATATGCGGCAGCACGATCGCGAACTGAAGCTGCCCGTTGATGAAGATGCCGCCGATGTGCTCGCCGGCTCCCGCCTCGGTCGCACCGATGCCCTCCATGGCGGCGAGCTTGATGGGCTGATTGTCGGCGACCTCGCGCGCCGCGATATCCCCGACCACGATCTGCGCCGGCGTGATCACGGTTGCGACGATCAAAGGCAGGATCAACCCGACGCGGTGATAGCGGTCGCTCCGTCCGCGCAATCTCCCGGCTGCATAGACGCTTGCGACCAGGAAGCCGGTGACCATGAACGCAGCCAGGATCATGTGGATGGTCTCGACCGGCGTGGCCTTGTTGAACATGGCGACGAGCGGCTGCGGATCGGTGACCCGGCCGTTGACCATCGTGAATCCCTGCGGGTCGTTCATCCAGGAGTTGGCGGTGACCACGAAGAATGCGGAGGCAACGCCCGCGATGGCGACGGGTATCCCACTTGCAAGATGCCGCATCGGGCTCAGCCGATCCCAGGCGTGCAGGTAGATCCCGAGGAAGATCGCCTCGATGAAGAATGCGAAGCCCTCGAGCGCGAAGGGGAGCCCGAACACAGCGCCGAACTCGCCCATGAGTCGCGGCCAGAGGATGCCCATCTCGAAGGAGAGGATCGTGCCCGAGACCGCGCCGACTGCGAACAGCACGCCGGCGACCTTGGCCCAGGTACGTGCCAGCCGCATGGCATCGGCATCGCCGTGGATGCCGCGCCACTCGGCGATGAGGATCAGCGCCGGGAAACCCACGCCGAGGCATGCGAAGACGATGTGCCAGCCGAGCGACAACCCCATCTGGGCGCGGGCAGCTCCGAGGTTCGAAGCCGCGTCCCCAACCACGCTCACCGACCCGGACCGGCGCGTGCAAGCACGGTTGTTAGGTTAAGGCTTGGGTCCCAGACTTTGGCGGCGGTTCCTGGTGACGAGACGCGCGTGTTCCGCGCCCAAGCCTCCAGGCTTCTCCCTCGGCCTGAGGGTCACCGGGCCAAAGCTTCCGGGTCCTGACGAGCTGAGACCCTCCACAAGCCCACCCTCGGTTGTTTATTGTTCGGTGAGGCGCAATTACAGGGGGGCAACAATGGACACGACNNNGCTGGGAGCGGCTGCTCGCCGCAGGTCTACGCCTCGGCGACCTTCTTGATGCCGTCGAGGACCGGGCCCCAGTTGTTCTCGGCCATGCTGTCCGCCTCTTCCTGACTCGCGTTGTTGTCCTGCGTGACGGTGAGGATCGTCTTGCCGTCACGCTCGGTCAGCCGATACGTGACCGTGTGGTAGTTCTCGGGCTTGTCCTCGGCTCCGGTCCTCGGGATCCAGTGGGTCATGCGCAAGAGCGTGTGTGGCTCGACGGCCAGCACTTCGCCTTTATCCTCGTACGTTTCGCCCTTCCATTCGCCCCTCCATGCAATCGCGCTCCCCACTTTCCAGTCCGTCTGCATGTCGGTGCCGAACATGTACTGCTTGACCTTCGCCGGATCGGTCAGCGCCTCCCACACTGCGACGGCTGGGGTATTGATGGTGACCTGTTTCTCGGCGACGAACGAAGACGTCACGGTCTCTCCTCCTTCATTGCGGCCTCTACGGGCTCACGCACGCGAGGCTTGTGTGCGATATATGATTGGATCATATAATGCTCGGTACACCCGCAGTCAAGTCGTGAAGCGCCCCCGCGATCCGCGCCTTGCGAACCTCCTCGGCGCGCTGTCGACAGGCATCAGCGATGGGATGTACGAATCTGCCGCAGTGGCCGCTGGTTTGGACGGCGTCGCCTCGGCCGCGTTGGTCGCGCTGCTGGACTTCGTGCCCAGCGGATCAGTGCGAACGCTCAGCCAGGTTGTCGGGCTGACCCACTCGGGCGCGGTGCGCGTTGTGGATCGCCTCGTCGCCGAGGGACTTGCGACCAGGGCACCCGGCGGTGACGCACGGTCGCGGTCGATCACCCTCACAGCCCCCGGCGTCAAGGTGGCGCGCCAGGTGAGAGGAGCCCGAGAGCGCGTCATCAGCGGGTTCCTGGAACATCTCAGCGCGACCGAGCGCGCGGCGCTCACCCCGCTCTGCGAGCGGTTGGTCGCGGGTATCACGGAGCAGCGTCTCGAGAAGCGGAACGCCGGTGAGACACCGGCCGGCGGTGCCCTGTGCCGGATGTGTGACTTCGGCGCGTGCGGGCGCGAGATCGGGATCTGCCCTGCGGCCGAGACTGTGGCGAAATTCACGGTGCGCAAACCGCGGAGGACCTAGGACGAAGAGACCCTGGCCACCAGGCGCCGTTTGAGGGAGCCTGGGGCCAACGGACGCACGTAGGTCGAATTGGGGGGATTTCCGGGCCGCATGATCATTTGCCCGCGCTGTGCATCGAAGCGCGTCGTCCTGCTCACCTTTCCACAGGAGGAACCCGTCCGCAGCGAGCCTCCGCCGCGGCCCATCGCGAGGTGCGCTGACTGCGCGCATCGGCTGACGTCTGTCGAGATCTCGCGTCAGGAGAGGCCGTCCCTCAATTAGGTTAGTCGGTCGAGGAGATCAAGCACCACCACGGGGATCTCTCGCTGGGTATTGCGTACAGCTGCAGCGGCTGATGGCGTGGTGGCCATGATGCGATCCAGGAGTAGCTGCCGTTCGCCGGCAACAGCGACGCGGGCGTGAACCCTCCAGGTTTTCGCTCGGATCTCCACGATCGTCGTCGGATTCGCGAGAAGGTTGCGATACCACGCCGGGTGGCGCAGTGCTCCGTAGTTCGACGCAAGGACCGCGACCGCGGTGTCGCCGGCCGGCCACCAGACGAGCGGCGAGATCCGCTCAAGACCAGATCTCACACCGGTGTGATGAAGGAGCAGCATGCTGGTCTCAGCGAGCGGTCCCCCCCACAACGCCATGCCGGGCGCGGATCTCGGCGATGATCTGCTGGTTGTACGAGTCGGGATCACCCACTGCCATGAGATGACTTCCTCTTCGATCGCGTTTTTGACTTCAATCAGTGGTGCCGAGGAAGGAGCATCGACGCCTACGACTGTCCCGTATTTCGTTCGAGCAGCACGAGAGGACTCTTGCGTGTGCTGTGCCGCTGATAGACGTCGTATCGACCCCGCGCGCCAGGGTGCATGATCGGAGCCAAACCCATGTTGTGGCGATTGACGAGTGGCCACAGCCGTTCTCGGTCCTCAGCTGAGGCAACCAGCCTCGCGCTGAGAATCGGTTTCGGCCTGATTGGACCTTTACGACGGGATGGGCCTGGAGATTCGGCAGCCAGGATGACGGGTGATCACTCCCTCCGTTGGAGGCCACCACGACCAAGCGTTCGCCATCCTTCAGGTATGTGAGCGCGGTGGGTCGCGGTTCGCCGCTTCTGCGCCCTGTGGTCGTCAGGAGCAAGGCTCGGCCGGCGAGTATCCGCGAGCCGATGAGTCCTCCCGAGTGACGGTAGACGAACTGATGGAGCTTGAGGTAGGGAACTTGCAGCGTAGCGGCGGGGTGTAGCGCACTGGTTCACTCCCGCCGCAGCGTGATCCAGAGATCGGGCTTGACGAGCGCCGCCAGGAACTGTGGCCAGAATCTCGGGCCGTTGCAACTGAAGGTCACGACCTCGCCCGGTGAGGCGTCCAACGAACGTTGGGCGCTGCGGTGCCTGCCCGACCCGAGTCGCAAAGTACGGTGCCCGGGCTCTACACCAACGTCGACTGTCTCCTTCTTGGCGATTGACCCCACGACGATGCCGTCGATCGCGATGTCCCACTGCTCAGCCTGCGCGCCAATACCAATCCCACTCCACATCCGAACCAACCTAACTGTCGCGTCGCTCACGGCTCCCTCGTGTGCGTTGTCTCTGTCGCGATCACGTTGGTTGACAGACGCTGAAACGGCACGGACGTCACCCCCGCCGCGTCGACCCCCAACGCGCAGCAGGAAGTAGCCGATGAGCGCAGCCGCCACCGCGATGGCAATGATGATCTGGACGATGTGCGTCCCCGAACCACCCAGGAGGCCTGCCACCATCGGCTAACTATGTCACTGCCCCGCGCCCCAGGAGTGGAAACGGCAGCAGTCTCGATTGGCAGGCCGCGATTCTCCCAGGGATGGTTAGTTGGGCACCCTGACCTCCAACGGGGTTGCGTCACGGTGAATTAAAGCTCGGCCAGGCCACCGTTGCGATCACCCTCGACCTGTACTCGCACGCCAGGCTGGACATGCACCAGGAGGGCACGAGCACCCTCGATGGCCTACTCTGCAAGGTGCCAGGGTGAGCCTCTTTATCCGATCACCATGAGGCTATTGCTCAGCATTCCAGCGCCGCTCGACTTCGTGAGCCGACGGCTCGCGTTCAGGTGGCGACGGCGTCGCGCGGCACTGCGGCAAGACCCGCGGTGAGCACCGCAATGGAAGCTAGGATCAGCGGCCAGTAGGCACCAATTGTCGTTTCGATGTCCCGTGCAGCGTCGTGCGGTCCGCGAATCAGGCCGATGAGTACGGCGATCGAGGTGGCGCCAATGAGCAGGGTCGTCATGGCGATGACGAAGGAAAAGAAGAGCCGGCTGAGTACCCGTCGCGCCACGAGCGCCGACGTTACACGACCTGCGTGGGCTCGCGCGCCCGTCGGGAGGTCTCCCGCCGTAGCTTTCGACCTCGCTTCCGCAAGGCGTGAAAGTTGGCCCCTCATGGGGGTCATTTCAGGGCACTCCAGACCACCAATTCGTATTCAGAAGGCAAGGTTTGGTGGTGCCGAGGAAGGGACTCGAACCCTTACAAGGTTGCCCTCACTAGCCCCTCAAGCTAGCGTGTCTACCAATTCCACCACCTCGGCACGGAAGCCGGCACGGCGCTGAGGCCCGCACGGCTCAGCCATTCTACAGTCGGATGGCGCGGCCACCCGGCCACGGGGGCTGAATTCGACTCGCCCCGTATGCAATGCTGGGCGGAGCAGTTCACTGAGGATGGCGATGCCACACCACATCGGGCTGATCTGGGCGCGGATGTCCCGCCGGCTCCATGGCCTCGAGCGGGAGCTCGACAGCGCCCACCGAGGCCACCGCATGTACAGCTGGGGCCTGCCCGCGGCGGCGCTGCTCCTCTGCTTCACGATCCTGGTGGTCGCCGGAGCCCTGAGCGGGGTGCCGATCGTGGAGTTCCTTCCGATAGCCATCTTCGAAGGGCTGGTGATGGCCGGCCTGTTCATCGCCTGCATGATGCCCGCCGTGTCGCCGCCGGACGATCGCGGTGACCGCGGCCCGGACCCTGACCCAACGCCGACGCCCCCACCCGCAGACCCGTCGGANNCTCGAACCGCGCTCCCCGAGCGACGCCGACGAACGGAAGCCGCGCGAGCTCACCGGAGCGTCACGCTGACGCCGTCGGTGCCCGGGGAACGGCGCAGAGCGCGTGTTCCCCTCGGCCGTCGAATGCCACGGACAATCACGCGAATCGTCATCTCGTTCTTCATCACGGTCACGATCGTGCTTATCGCAGCAGTGGCGATCGCGAAGCTGGTGAGCCTGATGCGCGGACCGCATGAGGCGGCCGCGGACCTGGAGTCCGCGATCGGTGGGTACTGGCCGTTGATCATTGCCGCGATCGCGGCGCTCACGGTGGGCTTCGCGCTCGCGGGCGGCGGCAGGGCGACCCCGGAGCGATAGGCGGCTCGGCCGGCGCCTCAGAGCACGGTGCGGCGCCAGATGCTGAGTGTTGCGGCGACGCCGGGCATCGGCTGGAGAGCGCGCACCGGGAAGACCGCCATCGATTTGAACGACTCGTTGAGGCCACGCAGCCGGGCAGTTCGATGCCCCCCGTCCCCGACCAGGGCGACCACGCTGCCGCTGTAGTACGCCAGGCACTCTCCCAGACTTGAAAAGAGTGGCGGCCAGCAGAGGAACAGTGCCCGATCCGAATACCTCGTGAGCATCGTCTGGTCTCCGGCGATGAGCTCGGTCCAGGTCACCGTCCTGGCGTGGTATCGGTTCGTGCGTTCTCCGTCCGGCGGCGCCTGATCGATGGCGACAACATCGACGCCGCATGCGCGCAGACGGGATGCCCAGTACCCGGTCCCCGCTCCCACCTCGACGAGGGGGCCAAGGCCGGCGAGGGCTGACAGGGAGCGATCGTCGGGAAGGACGTACGAATAGCGCTGTGCGAGGTCGGTGAGGCCGTCAGCTCCGACCTCGCCGAGCAGGTCGTTGAACCGGTCGTGATCCACGCCGTGGATCGTCCTCCATTCGATCCCCCCAAACGCCGTCCGGGATACGGGTGCGGGTGTGCTCCGCCGATCGCCCTTCGGGCTCAGGTGCCGCAGGTCGCGTCGCCGGTGACTGTGACGGTGTGTCCGGCGCCGCCGGTGCCGGTTTGCGTCAGCACGGCGTGGTTCCAGATCACGTGGCCGTTGCCCAGGGTGTAGAGGTGGGCGGCTGACGAGGTGAAGAAGAAGCTCGTCGTGCTCGTCGAGATCGACGCGAAGTAGACCTCGCCGCTTCCGCCGCCGATCTCCACCGATGCCGGCGCCGAGGCGACCTGGGTCAACCCGTTGATGGCCGAGAAGGCCTGTCCCGACGGGCAGCTGACGAGCATGGACGTCAGCGGGCCGCTGATCGCGCCGCCGGTGCTGTCCCCGGTGATCGTGATCGTGCCGCCCCCCGGCCTCTTGGTGCCGCACGACACCGAGCCGGAGATCGCGGTGACCACGCCGATGGTGCCCGTGTTCTGGCCGGTGGGCGTGTCGTCGGTCAGCTGGGCATTGAAGGTCGCGCCTCTGGTCGCGTCGAAGCTGGCCACCCCCGGGCCCGAGAAGTTTCGCTGAGTGTAGGTGGCGCCCGATCCGGCGCCGATGCGCAGGTAGACCCTGCTCGAGGTCAGCGTGATGTAGCCCCCCATCGACTGGTCGGCGGTCGACACCGCCATGGTGATCTCAGGACCGTTGAGCGACGGGAAGGAGCAGGTCACCAGGGCCGCGGTGACGNNGATGGCGCCGGTCGCGGTGAACCGACCGCCCGCCGGGGGCAGGGGCGTCGGCGCGGGTGTCGGAGTCACTGGCGTACTCGAGCTGCCGGTCCCGCCGCCAGCAGTGCCGCAGGCGGTCAGGGTCAGCGCCGCCATGACGACGATCGATGCAGCTCCCCATCTGAGAGGGCTCCGGCCCGCGTGTCGGCGCTGCAAGAGGTCCATCAGCGGGCATGATCCTCTCTCCCGGGCTCGACGGCCCCGTCTGTCGACAGACGTCCGCAGTCGNNAACGAAAGAACGGGTAACTGAGAAACGGGTCGGTCGTTGAGCGCCTGAGCACTGCCCTTGTGTGTGAGGCCTTACGGGCTTGCGCCGACCTGGCCCGGCAGTCCGTGTACTGGCACGACGAAAATTCGAACAGACTGCGCGGTCCCTCCGTCCATAGGCACAGTGACGACCGTCGGCGGCACTCCTATATCGGGAACCTCAAACGGTAGTCTCGGTGGGATTGCGACCGGGTACTGTGGTCCGGTTACGCGCGGTGGCGCGGGTCTGAGCAGCACGGTGCCTCCGGTCACCGCCAGGCAGGCGACGACGATCCCATACAACAGCCGACGCGCGACGACGGGCGTCATGCCCCAAGTATGCCAGCGGGCTCCGTCGCCGGCGGCGTCAGGATTTTGGATGATGTGGGGGCAAGGCGTCTGGCGTTGGGGTCCGATCCGGCCAGAAGAAACCTGGCGGAATGCGCGGTGGCCGGAGCGACCCGCCGGATGCCGATGGGATGAGCCAGGGTTGCGAGACCGTCCGCAGCGGCGGCGGCGGTGACCAAGACCTCATGAGCGCGATCTCCACAGTCGCGGTTATGCAAGCCAACACGATGGCGCAGAGCAGGCGACGGGCTCGAGTCGGTGTCATTGGACGAAGCGATCTCCGATGCCCCGTGCGTACTACCGCCAGTTACGTGCTGAGTTTCGGGAGCATCGGTTTCGAAACCAGCTTCACAACACCTCGGGGCGTCGCTCAGGGACCCGCAGAATAGTCGATCGCGCCGCCGCATCCGCCCACGGGACCCCAAGCAGCGTACAGCGACCCGAGATACGCCGCGAGCGAGGGTCCCCCACATGCCGTGTTGGCAGATGCCGCCGGGATCGATACGGCAGCCTGCCAGCTTGAACCGTTGAATGGCGCATAGGTGACATCGCCGCTCGGATAAGTGATCCAGGCGTCGTACAGCTCGCCGCCATACGTCGCGAGCGCGGGTCCGGCAAACGCGCTCGAAGGAATCGTGGCAGCGCTCGTCCATGAGGTGCCGTTATAGGTCTCGTAGGAGACCTTGCAGCCCAGACAGTACAACCAAGGACAGGTATAGCTTGCCTGAGTACACCGCGAGCGCTGGATTGCCTCTTGCCTTATGCGGAGCCTCGTGTTGAGACGTCCAGGTCGTCCCGTTGAACGCCGAGTACCAGATGTTGCGCCCTGAGTTCTCGCCCATCCAAGCAACAGAGAGCTTGCCAAGGTACACGGCGAGTGTCAGGTTCGATGAGTACACGGACTGCGTCAACGCAGACGGCACCTTCGCCTGAGGAGACCACGTCGTTCCGTTGTATGCCGAGTACCAAACTCCAGGTGGGTCGAGTCTCCTTCCCAGAACGCATAGAGGTCACCGTTGAAGACGGCAAGTGCCGGGCCGACATATGGCGAAGAGAGCGCCGACGGCACCTTCGCCTGCGTCGTCCAACTCGTGCCGTTGTACGCCGAGTACCAGATTCCAGCCGGGCCAGACTCGCCGCCCCAGGCTGCGTAGAGGAGCCCGTTGTAGGCAGCGAGGGCCGGCGGTCCGTAGGTCTTCGCCGACGGGATCGCGGCCGGGGCCCTCCATGAGTCCGGACCGGCGTGAACGGCAGTCGGGATCGAAGCCGCCGCTGCAAGGGCGGTTGCCACCAGCGACAACAGCCCAACAGCCTTGCGCACGCGACGACCGAGGAGCTTCCTCGCCCTCGTCCTTCGATGCGTCATGGCAACTCGCCTCCGCGCCCGGCCACCTGCGTCGCTTGGCGACCTCTGCGTCCGCCCCATTATCGTCGCGAAAGTGGGGGTCCACAATTGCTGGAAGCCCGAGCGGTTATCTACTCAGATTCGAAGACCAAATCGCCGGGAAGAGTCGGAAAAAAAAAGAGAGATACCCGGCAACCATCCGGGACTTAGCGCCGTGCTTCGCCGCCTTCACAATCTCGAGTCTCGCGAGCGCAATGTAGCGAGTTATCTACTGTCTTTCGAGGCTGCCGCTACTCGAGGCACGATTCATGGCCTAGTCCGGCGTTCACGCAGCTACCCCGAATGAGTTGTTTGGACCAGGCTGAGACGCCAGGTTCCGCGTCCGATGTCGGTCGCTATGTGGGTATCGGCCGGGCATTGGAATCAACTCCTATAGGGCTGGAAGTGGCAAGTACTATCCCGTCCGGCCGATCCCGCTGCCTTCACTGGAGCGTTGCCAGCGGTCGTCGACGGGGACCGTCTGTACGGCGCAGACCTGCATGTGAGACGTTGCAGCACCCTCTCATCCACTTTGGTGTGTAACTTTTTGCCAAGGATGGGAGTAAATACAACGAGATGGAGCTCGGAGGCCAAAACCGTCGTTATCGGTTGATCGCGCTCTTGCCGCTGTCGTTACTTCTGGCGGCCTGTGCGGGGGCGGCGCCGTCGCCTTCAATTAGCACCTCCACGCCAACGCAAACCCCTAGCGCCGTACCAGCGCTGACCCCAACTCCTAGCGCCGCACCGACGGTGATCCCCACTCCACTACCGGAGCCTCCTATGGCATTGATGCTGAATAACGAAACCGGCGACATGAAAGTCGTCAATAGCCAGGGAGTGAAGCAATGGGGTTTGTCTGCGGCCGAGATGGAGCAGATGAGCGGAGAGACTCCCCAGCAAGTCACCACCCAGGGGCAAAACGTCTCTCCCCTGGCATTCGGACCAGAGGTACTCCTCGAGAACACCCCCAGTGTGTTTACCGGTATCCCCAGGACCGAACTGGTTGTGCTATCCAGGACAGGAAAGCCTATCGGAACTTGGGCCGAGCCGCTTGGCGGTAACGTCGAGCAATTGATCACTTCCCCCGATGGGACCGAATGGGCCTGGAACGTCTACTCTGGCATGGATAAAACTGGAAGGGAGTACGGCCAAGTGAACGTCAGTGGTCTTGGGGAGCCAGTACGGACCCTATTCCACTGGGTGGCGCCCGTAGGCTTCTCAGACGCAGCACCAGCCTGGACAAGCGCGGGGATAATCTTGGTGCGCATTCCGTCGAACACGAGTTGCTCGCCGTACACTGGCGCCGGCAGCGCTGCATTCATTATCAATCCCACAACCGGAGCACTGAGCAATCTGTTCAGCGGGAATGAGCAGTATCTGGACGCAGACAGCCAGGACACAATTGGATGGCTGAGCGACGATGGGCATTCTGTGGTCATCAACGGGGTGGTCTACTCCGAGAGCAAGTCGTTGGTCGCAGGAGCATTTCTTTACAACGGGGAACCCCAGGTTGCGATCAGCCCCGACGGGGACTATGTTGCCGTCAATCGAGTCAACCAAAACGACATCTGCAATGGCGCCACTCCCAAGGACAGCATCGAGATGGTGACCGTGCCACATCAAAGCCACATCGATTTGCCCAATCTGAGTGTCTTGGGCTCGTGGAACGATAACGAGTTTGTGGCCCTTGCGTCGAATCAGAGTATCTGGCTCTACACCGTGCAAGGTCAGGCGGTGAGTGAAATTAGTGCTGATCCAGCCTGGGGCTTTTCGGGAGTCATCAGCGGGTAGCAACCGGGTTTCCGAGTGAACCGGTGCAACCACCACACGTGCTACACCGCTTTGAGTGGGACCACCTTGGGTGTCGTGACCTAATCGCGACCGCGTAGCCTCGCTGACCGCGAGGAACCAAGAGATACCTTACGGCGAGCCTTACCTACTCTCGGAGCGCTGTGCTACCGACCCCGAGTCAGTAACCTGCTCAGTTCCGAAATACATAAGCTCGGTTTTTGTCAAGTAAACAAAAGAGAGATACCCGGCAACGACCTACTCTCCCACCCCGTTGCCAGGGCAGTACCATCGGCGCTGGTGGGCTTAACTGCTGTGTTCGGGATGGGAACAGGTGTTTCCCCACCGCTATGATCACCGGATATCTCTCTCATGACGAGTGAGAATGCGAGTCTGGTCCACGGAAGCGCATGCGCTGTCCGTCGAAGAATCCTAGTGCGCTACTCGAGCGCTCTGCCAGGCGTTGCACTTTCCTGCGGCGCCACCATTGGCGCCATCCCACTAGTCGCTGAAAAGTGGGATAGGAGGTCAAGCCCTCGACCGATTAGTACCGCTCAGCTCAAAGAGTCACCTCTCTTACACCCGCGGCCTATCAACCAGATGGTCTCTCTGGGGTCTTACCCGGTTATCCGGTGGGAGATCTTATCTTGGAGTGGGCTTCGCACTTAGATGCTTTCAGCGCTTATCCCATCCGGACATGGCTACCCAGCGATGCTCTTGGCAGAACAACTGGTGCACTAGCGGTCCGTCCAACCCGGTCCTCTCGTACTAAGGTCAGCTCTCCTCAAATCTCCTGCGCCCACAGCGGATACGATCCGAACTGTCTCACGACGTTCTAAACCCAGCTCGCGTACCGCTTTAATGGGCGAACAGCCCAACCCTTGGGACCTACTCCAGCCCCAGGATGCGACGAGCCGACATCGAGGTGCCAAACCTTGCCGTCGATGTGAACTCTTGGGCAAGATCAGCCTGTTATCCCCGGGGTAGCTTTTATCCGTTGAGCGACGGCCTTTCCATTCAGAGCCGTCGGATCACTATGCCCGACTTTCGTCCCTGCTCGGCTTGTCGGCCTCACAGTCAAGCTCCCTTACGCCATTACACGCCAAGGCCTGATTTCCATCCAGGCTGAGGGAACCTTTGGGCGCCTCCGTTACCGTTTGGGAGGCGACCGCCCCAGTCAAACTACCCGCCTGCCACGGTCCCGACACCGGATAACGGCGCCGGTTAGAAATAAAATCCAGCAAGGCTGGTATTCCAAGGTTGACTCCACCGAACCTAGCGGCCCGACTTCACAGTCTCCCAGCTATCCTCTACATGCTGGACCCCATT
>PKWB01000169.1 GCA_003131685.1 Candidatus Dormiibacterota bacterium | reverse complement strand
CCTTCGCGCTGCCGTCGAGCTTCGTCAGGACGATCCCGTTGACCGCAACCGCCGCAGCGAACGCCTCTGCCTGACGCAGCCCGTTCTGACCGGTGCTGGCATCGAGCGAGAGGAGCGTCTCGTGCGGAGCGCCGTCGAGCTGGCCGGCGAGCACGCGGCGTACCTTTGCCAGCTCGGCCATCAGCGGCTCTTGGTTGTGCAGCCGCCCGGCCGTGTCGACGAGGACGACGTCGAAGGCCTCGGCCCGCGCTCGAACGACGGCCTCGAATGCGACCGCGCCGGGGTCCGCGACGGCGACCGCCAGCTCACAGTTGGTGATCGCATCGGCACCGAGACGGAGTTGTCCACTCGAGGTGACGCCCGATGGGAACTGGCTCGTGTCCACCGAGTCCGCGCCCGACTGGGCGCCCAGGTACGCCGCCGTGTCGGCGCGGGTCGCCTCGCTGCTCTCCACCAGGAGGTCGGCGACCGCGACCAAAAGCGCGCCAAGCACCATGGTCACCACCAGGGCGGTGAGGACGATGACCTGGCCGCGTTCTCCGGCTCGGCAGCGCGTCAGCACGTGACGCTCGGTGCGCACTGCCGGAAGGGCGGCGCAACTAGTTGCGCGTTCTGTTGCAGCGTCACATTCCAGCGCCACACGAGGCCGATGAGGTTGTTGGAGAACGAGACCGTGGCGGTGCCGTGGCAGGACACGACCGTGTCCGGCTGGTACGTCGCCGAGTACAGGTACTGGTTGCCCTCGCTCGGCGGACACGTGATGCGCAGCGATCCGGGCTCGAGGAACGGCCCGGACACGCTGTGCTGGAAGGTGTCATTGATGTTAAAAAGCGCCTGAGTGGTGGATCCGTATGGAACGCTGAATGCCGCCGATGTGGCCAGCCCGGTCGCCGAGCGCAGCTCCGTGGTCGCGTCGAGCACGAAGATGGCGCCGGCGAAGCCGAGCGCGAGCACGATCAGGAAGGGGAGCACGAGCGCTGTCTCGACCACGCTCTGCGCTCCCTCGTCGCGGCGACTCTGGTGGCGTCCGGTCATGGGGCGAACACCGCGCTGTGGACGACATCGTCGATGTTGATGGCCAATGCGCCGGTCCGCCAGGAGCCGAGCCGGAACCCGGGAGGGACCAGCGCCGAGACCCAGCCGCGGATAGCGACCTCAACGGTGCCGGAGGCGGGATGCGCCACGGCACAGACGTAGACGACACCCACCGGCCAGGACGCGCTGAGCGCGGGACACACCCCGTCCACCGGGGACATGGCCGCCGGCGTGGCGCCGACCAGGCCGCTCTGCAGCTCCGATCGGATCGCCGAGTACACGTCGGCAGTAGCCGGGGGGCCAGTCGGGCTCCCCGCCGCACCGGCGGCGATGTAGATGCCTCGCTCCGCAGCCGTGATGGCGGTCCCCCTCGTGAGCGCGTACAACCCGATCTGGGTGCAGCCGAGCAGCAGGGCGAGGACGACTGACAGGACAAGGGCAAACTCAACCATCGCCTGACCGTCTCCCCTCCCCGCCCCCTGACGCATGTCTCAAGCAATGTACGCCGTTGCTGCCTACATAGCGCTTACAGAATGACACCCGAAGACTCTAGGGCTGCTAGATCTCACAGCCCTCCACATCCATCTGGGCGCTTGTGGCGATGATGAGCCGCGAGCTCTGTCGCCGTGAGTCCACGAGTCTCCACAGATATCAGGACATCCCAGGTTCCCTATAAGAGCCGGGGCGGTTCAGATGCACCGTTGCGGCCCATCGGGGGCGAACGACCCCCTCGGGTCAAGCGCTACGCCATCGAGACTTCCGAAGGATATTTCCGATTGAATTGAGCTAGCCTCGGCTGCTTGCAGGCAACGGCGCGTCTGGAGCTAAAGCCGGGGCGTCCCGAGCGGATCCGGATTGGACCCTAGCGAAAGTAATGGGAGAACCCACCGCGTAATCCCGGCAGTCCCAGCGCCTCCTTGATGACCTCGGGGCGACGAGGAAGCCCGGAAATGACGAGAGGAACGATAGGGAGGCGCATCGGGATCGGGCGGTGCATCACCGTTGACGAGCGCGTCCGCCGTCGCGATGGGTTGATGAGTAGAACCAAGACACCCGTATTGTCCGAATTCGGCGCGCTCGACGCGAGCAGACAAGTTCTTACCCGTGGAGCCATCATGATCTCTGGATCTGCGTCGTCTTGCGCCTCGGTTTCGATTCCATGCGGGCAATCACCGCCCCCAGGATTCGCTCACTATCGCGTGAAGTTTGATGCACTACCAGACGGCGTCTCAGGGGTGCTGCTACGACGCGACGACCTTGCACTTGTCGCAGTCAATGCAGCGCATCCGGAACTCCGTCAACGGTTTACGATCGCGCATGAGATTGGGCACTTCATGTTGCACAAGGATGTCTACATCGACACGACGACCCGCACTAATGAACGTGTTTCCAGAACGCGCTCGAAGTCGGCGATGGGATAGACACCGACGAAGTCCAGGCCAATGCATTTGCCGCCGAGTTGTTGATGCCCAGCGATATGTTGGTGCGTGAGTTTGTGGTGCGTCTTCGCTCTGGCTCACGCGTTGTGTCCGCAATCGTTGCTTCGTTGGCCGAACGCTTCAACGTCAGCGCCCAGGCGATGGAGTCTCGTCTCAAAGTGATCGGCGCACTCGCCCCTTACTGAAACCTGCCCAGGGTGTGCGGCTTCGAGCATGTTTGCGCCACGCCCGGCTACATGCCCCGCGGCGCCGGCGCTCTGCGCGAGGGGGCCATACTCTCTTGTGTGACGTCGGAGTAATAGAAGCTCCTCGCGATCTTGGCGCTTGCAATGAACGGACCGGTTCCCTAAGCGAGGAGGAGTGTGCCAGCTCCAAGGCGGCTGGCGTCACTACTTACGGCACGAGCCGCTCGCGCGAGCCCTTACCACCCGAGTGCTGTTCCACCGCAGCTTCGGGAGGCGATCGGGTGGACCTCAGGCGTCCGCCCTGATGGGCCATGAGCGTTTTTGGCGGCTGGAGTGGATGTAGCATCGAGGCGTCTCGAAACCGTCAAGAAGGAGGCCAGTCAATGAGCATCGAGCGTATCCCGGTCTACCGTCATAACCCCGCCTACACGACGCCGCAGCTGCTGTCGACCACGACCCTCGCGGTCAGAGTAAGCGCCCCTGATGGATCGTCTGGCGAGGCGAGCGTCTCCGCACCAACTAGCAGCCGTGCTGGGGTCATACTCGTCGGAGGACTTTGCCTCACTCTCCTTGCGGTGGCCATCTGGGGCGACGAAACCGCTCGCCGGGTAGCACAGCCAGCCTGAACCTCGGCGCTCGCGACGTGAGCCGGCGGCGGGATGAACATTAGGCCTCTTTTGCTGACGCGCCCCGACGCAGACCCGAAGTGGTGAGATGGACGCCCAGCGAGATTGCCGTCCGTTTAGCCGTTGGATTATTAGATCGGTGCCCTCGCCTATCCCCGCAGCCGCCACATCGTCGTCCGGCGAGGAGCCAGCGGCGCTCGCGTTCTTTAAGGCGAATCGATCGCGGTTCCATCAGACACGCCGAAGGGCCAGGTGGTGATGACGCTGCGCACCCGGCTTGGGTGCCGCCTCCGCTGGACGCCTGAACGCAGAACGAGTAGCCTCGCGACCATGCAAGCCACCCGCCCTGCCCTTGCCCACCATCTGCAGCGGATTGACGATGAGCCCTGGCTCTTCGGCTACAGCTAGGAACTGCAACGCTCTGTAGACGCACAGGGGGAGCCGATCATGAAGCTCGGTTCCTCGCAGATCGAGACCCTCGCCTGTCGTACGCGGAACCAAATGCGCAGCCGACGCCTACCAGCGAGCTGAGATTCATCGAGGCTGCCACACAAATCTGAGGTACGCCAGACCGCGCTTGCCGTAGCTCATCAAACGGTTAGCGAGGTGCTGCGCGTACGGTGCTCGCGTCCCTTCTCGCTGTGGTGGAGATGTTCTGCAAGACAGATCCGACTTTGCAAGTCTTCATCCTTCCGTCACGCAGCTGCGACGGGTCTTGGTACGGGCCGCCGTAGAGTGCGCCGCACTGGCACAAGCCGGCAGAGCGGAAGGGTTTGGCGGAGAACTCAGCATGAAATACCGGCTGCGACCGCGTGGAAGTCAGATCAGCGTGGTTGCTCTTGTAGCGATCGCAGTCGGAGCGCTCGGAGCCGGCCAGCTCCAGAGTCGGCCCCTTCCCCCGCTCCGTCTCGTCTCAAGCCCGGTGATTACCGAGTACCCACAACCCAATCCGCCGCACAGCGGGGCGCACCGCATCGTTGTAGGCCCCGACGGCGCCCTCTGGTACACGCTGCCGGCGAGCAACGAGATCGGCCGGCTGTCGACGTCAGGCAGCGCCAGCTTCTTCCCGGTGCACGGGACGCCCGAGGGCATCACCCTGGGGTCCGACGGCAATCTCTGGTTCACCGAGTACTCAGGGTTCAAGATCGGGCGCCTAACCCCTTCCGGCACGCTGACCGAATTCACCTTGGCAAATCAGAATTACGGAGATCCCGACGGCATCGTCGCCGGACCGGACGGCAATCTGTGGTTCACGTATTACCAAGACCCTAACAACACGTCGTTCTTCGGCCAGTCGTACGTGGGCAAGATCAGTCCTGCTGGGACGGTCACTAACTACCAGTTGACCAACCATTACGCCGGCGCCATGGGAATCGCGGCCGGTCCCGACGGCAACATCTGGGTGACCGAGCATCGCCAGGCGGCAATCGACCGGATCACACCGTCAACCGGCGCCGACCAGGTGTTCCTTCTCGGCAGCGCGATCACAGGGGAGCCCGTCGAGATCGTGCCCGGACCGGGTTCGACGATGTGGTTCAGTGAGACGGCGACACCCCAGGTGGGCTCGATTAGCCTCGACGGCCTTACCGTGCAAGCGCACGCGCTCCCGCCAGGGGACAACGCCAATGGGATTGCCTTCGATAGTTCGAACGATCTGTGGTACGCGGACGGCACCACCAACAGTGTTGGCGAGATGGGCCCTGGCGGCGCCGTGATCGAGACACCGACGCCGACTAACGGATCGGGCCCGTACGGCATGCTGGCCGACCCATCCGACCATGCGCTCTGGTTCACGGAGACGGCGATTCCAGCCGTAGCCACGCTGGCGCAGCCGAACTTCACACTGCTCGGCGCCCCGCTCACCTTGACCGAACTCAACGGATTGTTCAACGGCTGTCATTCCTGTTTGGAGCAGTACCTCGAGCAGAGCGGATCGAAGGCGGATCCGGTCAACCCCGTGACGGGCAACTTCACCGAATCGGCGACCGACATCAGCATCCCCGGACGGGGTCTGCCCTTCGGCTTTACCCGCACGTACAACAGCGCCAACGCCAGCAGCCCTGGGCCGCTCGGCAACGGCTGGTCGATTGGTTACGGCGCCTCGCTTGCCCCGCCGGGCGGCGGCGCTAGCGTGACCGTCACGCTGGACAACGGGTCGACCGTGCCCTTCATGCAACAGGGCTCCACGTATGCGCCGGCCGCGCCGCGGGAGATCGCCGCGCTGGTGCACAACACCGACGGCTCGTGGACATTCACCCTCGAAGCGCAGGAGCACATCACCTTCAACCCCAGTGGGCAGGAGAGCTCCGAGTCCGACCTCAACGGCTACTCCACGAGCCTCAGTTACACCGGCGCGTTGCTCACCCAGATCAAGGATGCAGCCATGCGCACGCTCACCCTCACCTACACCAGTGGATTGCTGACCAAAGTCAACGACGATCAGACGGGGCGCTTCGTCAGCTATGCCTACAACGACGGCAACGGCAACCTCACAGACGTCACCGACGTCAATGGCGGCAACTCGCACTACGGTTATGGCGCAACCCACCTCCTCACCACGTTCCGCGACGCGCGCGGCAACACGACCACAAACCACTACAACGCGCAGAACCAGGTCGACTGGCAGAAGGACGCGCTCACCCGGCTGACCCAATTTGCATACACGGGGTCGAGCTTGTCACCGGCTGGCGGCACCACGACGATCACGGATCCCAAGGGCAACATGGAGTATGACCAGTACCAGTCTGGCGTACTGGTAGCGCAGACCAAGGGCTACGGCACGCCCCAGGCTGCGACCTGGACCTACCAGTACGACGCGGCTACCATGGCCATGACCGCGGAGACCGATCCCGACGGGCATATGACCCGGATGCAGTACGACGCTAACGGCAACGTGATCGCCATCGTTGACGCACTCGGTCGTTGGACCACAACCTCGTATAACTCGCTGAACGAACCGCTGACGGTTACCGATCCCACGCGCGTGACCACCACGAGCACGTACGACACCAATGGAAACCTCACCTCCACGAACCGGCCGCTCGTCGGAAGCGTCCCCCTGCAAACCCAGACCACCACCTACTACCACGATGACAGCGCCCACCCCGGCGACGTGACGCGAATAGTGGATCCCGACGGCAAGATTTGGCTGTACACCTATGACACGGATGGCGACCAGCAGACCAGCACCGATCCACTTGGGGACCAGAGCAGCAAGAGCTACAACGCCGACGGTTGGGTGACCGCCTCTGTGTCGCCTAAGGGCAACGTCAGCGGCTGCGGCTGCGCCGCCAAATACACCACGACCTACAGTTACGCCGATCCCACCACCGGAGCCATCGACGAGTTCGGCGACGTGCGTGTGGTCACCGACCCCCTCGGCAACAAGACTACCTACAGTTACGACCCCGACCGCAACCGGACCACCGTCAAGGACGGCATGGGGCACACCACGACCTACACCTTTGACCTCGACAACGAGGTGACCAAAACCAAGCGCCCGGACAGCACGACACTGCTCACCGACTACAACCCGGACGGCACCGTCTTGGATCAAAAAGACGGCAAAGGAAACGCAATCCTCACGTTCGGGTACGACCCGCTCGCGCGGTTGACCTCGCAGACTGATGCGCTCAACAACATCACCCAATTCACGTACGACGGCGCCGGCAATCAATTGACCAAGCAGGACCCGGGCGGCAACTGCGCAGGCGGCCCCCCGACCGGCTGCACCACAATGGCCTACGACGCTGGCAATCAGCTAGCCAGCGTCACATATTCCGACGGCGTGACCCCGAACGTCACGGGCGTCAGCTACGACGCGGACGGCCAACGAACTGGGTGGACTGATGGCACCGGGTCGTGGCAGCAGAGCTTCGACTCGTTGCACCGCCTCATGTCGGTGACTGAAGGCAGCGCGGGAACCGTGAGCTACCAGTACAACCTGCGCAACCTGCCCACCACAATCACCTACCCCGACACCCATGCGGTCACCGAGACCTACGATGACTCGGGTCGCTGGACCAAGATCGCCGACTGGAACGGCAACGCTACCAGCTTCAAGTATGACGTCAACTCCAACCTGACCAAGGAGACGCTGCCCGCCTCGACCACGGTAGTGGATACCTACGGCTACAACGCCGCCGACGGTCTGACCTCGATCGCTGATGTGGCAGGCTCGACGAGCATCTTCTCCGCAAGCTACACGTATAACTCGGACCTGCTGCTGGCTTCCGACACCGCCGCACCGGCCAACCAAACCAAGTTCAAGTACACCGGGCTCAATCAGCTCTGCTATGCCGGAAGCGCCAGCAGCAGCGGCTGCACGGCCCCGCCCGTCGGAGCCGAGCCCTTCAACTACGACGCGGCCGATAATCTCACCCAACTCAGCACCCAAACGCAGCAGTTCAACGCGGCGGACGAGCTCTGCTGGACCGTCACCGGCGTCAGCAGCAATGCCTGTGCCAGCCCGCCGACCGGCGCCACCCTTGACAACTACGACAGCCGGGGCAACCGCACCTCGACGGTGCCGGCTACTGGGGCGGCGACCTGCTACGCGTATGACCAAGCCAAGCGGCTCGCCACTATAACCAGCGGAACCGGGTCGTCATGCTCAGGCCCCACGCAGGTGGCAACATATGCCTACAACATGTCCGGACTACGCATGAGCAAGTTGGTTGGGGGCACCATGACGACCGAGGCGTGGGACCTTGCTGGCAGCCTGCCTCTCATGCTCGAAGACAAGAACTCGTCAACCACCATCGACTACGTGTTCGGCCCCGGCGGACTGCCCCTTGAGCAGATCACGGGATCGACAACGCTATGGTATGGCCACGACCAGCTCGGCTCCACCCGCCTCGTCACCAACGGGAGCGGCACGGCCCAGGCTAGTTACCTGTACGACCCCTACGGCAACCTCGTCAGCAGCACGGGCTCGCTCAGCAACCAGCCGTTCCGCTTCGCCGGCCAGTACCAGGACAACGAATCCGTTCTCTACTTCCTGCGGGCCCGTTACTACGATCCCACCACGGCGCAGTTCCTCTCCAGCGATCCGGCGGGCGCCACCACGCGGTCTCCCTACGGCTACGTGGCTGGGAATCCGCTGAATGGGTCCGACAGGAGCGGCTTGTCGGCTGGATATGGGGTTGCTCAGTCCCTCGCCAAGTTGCCAAAGCCCTGTTTCCGAAATCCTTTCGGAGGCGACAACGACAATGGCGGGNNACACCACGCTCAGCACCAGTCAGGGCGTGACGGCAATTGGCGTCGTCGTAGGCGTCGGAGCTACGATCGCCAGCGGCGGCGCACTTGCAGGCATCGGCGCCTTCGGACTGAGCAGCGCTGCTCTAGGTACTGCCGCAACCGCGGTCGGATTCGGATCAACGCTCCTTGACGCTCCGGGCTGTGCGCATGGCGACGGACTAGCATGCGTAGGGTTGGGCTTTGGACTGACGAGCTCGTTCACCGGGGGGCTTCCTTTAATCGGAGGTTGGCTCGGTCTGGGCGAAGGCGGTTCGGCGTTTCTTGGCGGCCTCGGTTTCAACATTGGATTGGCTGGTACTGTCGTGGACACGTTGGGTGGGGTCGCGAGCCTCTGCGGCCATTAGTCAGGCACCTGCAACTATGTTTAAGCGTATCCACGAGCGCCAAGTCACCGATCTCATTCCCATAATTGGCGAGGATGCGGCTCGTGTAGCCGTTCGAGTGAACAGCGTCTACTTGGCGGCTTGGGTCGCCCTTGCGTTGGTTGCACTGCCCCTGGGTCTTTGGGCAGAGTTAGGAAACGCCAGCTTCGCTTGGATCCCAACCTCGGCCGCGGCGTTCATTGGCTTATCCGCCTTCGCCCGTGGTGTCGCACTCGACCGAAGAAGTGCTCGTCTTGCCAGCACGTTCGTAAGTTCCGCCTGCGGTTACCCGGTCCACCTAGGGCCTAACGGATGGCGCCCGAGCCGCTGGGCGAATGCGATTGAGCATGAACGCAAGGCGCGATGAGTCGACCGGTGAGTGAAATTCCTATTGTGATGCGACACTGCGGTGCAGCAGCCAGCTATGCAACCGTCACTGAGTACGTCGCGGGCGTTATCGGGCGATAGAAATGCAGGGCCTGCGACGCACACAACGGGGTTTCGGCAGGCGCTGGCTGACCGCTGCAGCTAACGACGCTGTCCCTCAGCCGACAAGACGTGTAGCTATTATCCCATCATCGGAGGCGCATGCAGGTTGCTAATCGCGTGGGCTACTTAGTTCACTACATAAATCCGGCCGTCACCGGCCTGTGCGAACGCGGTGGGTGCGGTCGGAGGAGAAGTAGGTAACTTTTTCAAGAATGACACCTTCGAATGATCATGGGTTCTATGTTCTTCCGCACGAGCCAACCGTACATCAACCCGAACCCTTTCGTAGGTGACCTAGACGTGGAACTGCAGGCTCTGGCGCTCCTCTAGAAGCTCGCGTGTGCCCTTATGGGGTTGCAGGCCGCAGCTGCGCTTGCAGTCGCTGCAGCTGGGTTGTCATATAGCGCAAGCTGCCACAATCGACCAGATTTCGAGTGTCAACTCGCTGGGCGTCTTCCTCGGGTCCGCGGTAGCAGGCATCGTCATCGCTGTATTAGCTGTCATGCTCGCCCGTCGGGTGCGTCTCGCTCGCTGGGTCACGGTAACGCTCGAGTTGCTCATTCTGCTCTGCGGCGTCCTGCTCATCCCAGTTGTGGGTGATCACGAAATCTAGGCACTCCTGATCACGAATCTTCGCCAGGTGCCCAGGCGCCGATGGCTTGAAGAAAAGAAGTCCCCCGAACAAGCTCGTGGTGTTCGACGCCGGAGCTCACAAGGGGGACCTGGATTTGCAGTCTGGAGAAACCTGGATGGAAATGAAAGCCCTGCACCACCACGGATGGACGGTGACTGCCTTGGCCCGAGAGTTCGGACTCTGTCGGGATACAGTGCGACGCGAACTGAGTCGCGAGGGACCAGCGCGGTACGTGCGCGCGAAGCCAACCAACCTGACGCCGGCGCAGCTGGCGCACGTCGAGCGGCGGATTGGCGGTTGCGCAACGATCCGTGGCACCGACCTGCATCAGGAACTCGTCGAGCACTATGCGTACGCCGGCAGCTACCCGTCGTTCCAGCGCCAGCTGCGCTTGCTGCGGCCAGCAGTGGTGCGCGAGCCGGAGATCCGCTTTGAGACGGATCCCGGCCACCAGGCCCAAACCGACTGGGGGCACATGGGCGTGTGGCCGGTGGACGGCGAACCGCGTGAGTTGTTCGCGCTCGTCACCATCCTCGGATACAGCCGTCGTCCAGCGGTGCGCTTTGCCTTGGACCGCACCAGGACCACAACGCTGACGCGTCTGGCGCTGACGCTCGACGACCTCGGCGGTGCAACCAATCACGTGCTTTCGGACCGCGATCCGGCATTCGTGATCGGGTCGACGTCCGACGGACGCGCCATCTTCGCGCCGGAATGGATCGACTGGGCGGCGTTGCTCGGCGTGGTCCCGAAAGCGTGCCGTCCGTACCGCGCCAAGACCAAGGGCAAGGTCGAGCGCATGGTGCGCGAGGTGAAGGAGAGCTTCCTCGTCTGGCTGACGGGACTCGCGTTGCCACCGATGGTCGGCGTCGCCGACTACGACGCACTGGCTGCGCAGTGGATCCGCGAACGCGTGTTGCCGCGACGCCACCGGACCACGGGGTTGGTGGTGGCGGCGGCGTGGGAGGCTGAGCTGACGCAGCTCACGCCGCTGCCGTCGCACGTGATCGCCGCTGCAACAGCGCACACCACCACGGTGCAGCGACCGGTGGTGGTCGACATCACCCAGCGGCTGGCTGGCGAACACGTGCAAGTGCGGGACCTCGCCGACTATGAGGTGGCGCAATGAGCAGCGCGCTCGAGGCCACCGTGTATCAGCGCCTGCGTGAGCATCTCAGCTACCTCGAGTTGACCGCCGCCGCGGAGCATCTCGGCGCCGAACTGGATCGAGCACAACGGGAGAAGGCCAGCGCCACCCAGATCCTGGAGCGGCTGCTCGACATCGAGGTGCAGGCCACCCGCGCACGACGTCTCCGTGGACGGCTGCGCTTTGCGCGCTATCCCGTGCACAAGACGCTGGCCGACTTTGACTTCGACTTCCAGCCCTCGCTCGATCGCGCGGTGATGAGCGAACTCTCGACGCTGCGATTCGTCGAGGAGAAACGCAACGTGCTGCTGCTCGGACCGCCTGGTGTTGGCAAGACACATCTCGCCACCGCACTGGGCATCGCGGCTACCGAGGCCGGCTACCGCACCTACTTCGTGTCCGCAGCCGACCTGGTTGCCAACCTGCAATCGGCGCACCTCGAGGGCACCGCGAACTACAAGATGCGCACCTACACCGGCCCATCCGTGCTGGTGATCGACGAGCTCGGCTACCTGCCGCTCGACCAGACCTCAGCCAACTGGATCTTCCAGATCGTCAGCCGCCGCTACGAGCGGGGATCGATCGTGCTCACCTCAAACCGCGGCTTCGCCGACTGGGGCCAGGTCTTCGCCGACCAGGTCGTGGCCGGCGCAATCGTCGACCGGCTCCTGCACAACGCCACGGTCCTGAACGTCCGCGGGCACAGTTACCGGACCCGACATTACGTCGACGCACAAGGCAAAGGGAGGTGACGCTGGTACAGTTCGCTGATCGTCTGGGTGGCGACTTTTCGTGATCAGAACTGGCGACGCGGGTTCAAGGGGTCGTTGC
>PKWB01000011.1 GCA_003131685.1 Candidatus Dormiibacterota bacterium | reverse complement strand
GCGACCCTCATCGAGGGTCTCGTGGGTGTGATCGCGTTGCTGCTCGGCGACCCCGCGCACCGCGTTACCGCCGCAGCGTTCGATGAGGGGTATCCGAGCGCCGCCGAAGCTGTCGCTGCACCACCATTTCCCGGCCGCTTCACCGGCGCCGCCGCGCCCAGCCCCGCACTCATCGCCGTGCTCGCATCGCGGCTCGCTGCAGACCTCGCCATGCGCGACGGACGGATCGCCATCCACGTGGCCGACGGCCATCGCGACGACGCCATCACCCGGCGACTCGGCGACGGAAGCGGAGTCATCCTGCTGCCGTAGCCGCAACGAGGCAACTCAAGACTTCCGCCGGCGAGCTACTCGGCCTCAACACTCGGCAACTCGGTCACGCCTCCAATGGCCGAGTGCTGCGCTGGCGGGCGGTGCTCGGCCTCCGGTGAGGATCCGTCACCCCGCACCCTGGCTGCGCCGCTCGCTCGGTCGCGGCAAGGCTGCCTGACGCTCGCCTGCGGCTCGGCCTTGCCGCGCGCTCGCGCCGCGCCTGTCGGGTGGGCGTCGGATCAACCCCACCGGAGGAGACGCCATGAGCGCGTCGCACGTCCAGATCGCCGAGCTGATCGAGGTGTCGCTCGACGACATCAACATCCCGCCCGGTAACCATCGCCAGGATCTCGGCGATCTCAATGGGCTCGCCGAGTCCATCCGCACCATCGGGCTGGTGCAGCCGATCACCGTTCGTCAGCGCGACGCCGGGGGCTACGAGCTCGTCGCCGGGCAGCGACGCCTCGCCGCCGCGAGGCTCGCCGGACTGAGCACCCTCGCAGCGGTGGTGCGCGGCTACGCCGATGTCGACAGCCGCAAGGCGATGGCGGTGGAGAATCTGAACCGCAAGGATTTGGAGCCGCTTGAGGCCGCCGCCGCCTATCAGGACCTGCTCGATCTGGGCGTCGGGAATGACGAGGTCGCCGCCCTCGCCGGAACGTCGGCACAACAGGTCAGCGATCACACTTCCCTGCTGAGCCTCCCCAGGAAGGTGCGTCGCGAACTTGCCGGCGGGGCCATCGACTACCCGACGGCGCTGTTGCTCACGCAGCTGGCCGACACCCCGGAACGGCTCACCCGTGCGCTGCACAATGCGCGCGACGGATGGAGCCTCACCTCCGCGGTGCAGCACGAGCTGCACGCGCGTGAGCTGGAACGCAAGACGGAGGCGAGCCGAGCCGAGCTCGAGAAGCGCGGCGTTCCCATCATCGAGCGTCCGCGCGACAGCTTCTCGCCGCGCGCGAGGGTGCGGCGCCTGGGCAACGGCTGGGGGTGCATCCCACTCACGCAGGCGAAGCACGCCCGGGAGGCGTGCCACGCGGCATACATCGAGGAGCACACCGGAGACATCGTCTTCGTGTGCATCGACGTGCAGCGCCATGTTGGTGTGGTGCCGGGCATCGAAGCCCCCGCCGATGCGAAGGCCCAGCGTGCTGCCAAACGCACCGAGCGTCAGGCGCAGCGGCGGGCGCTCACAGAACGTCGTGCGTTGCTCATGCGGCACCTGCAGAGCATCGACGACGCTGCCGCTGCGAACCACCACGCACAGCGCATCTCGGTGCTCGATATGGATGAGGCGGTTGCGTCGGTGGCTTGCGAGCTGCTCGGCCAGACCGGCGACAGCGACGGGTATCACGGCCATACGCGGTCGATCACTGCTCGAGTGGCCGCGAACCCGGAGGAGCTGGCTCAGGTGGCGCTCGCCGTGGCCCTGGGCCGCGCCGAGGTCTACTCCGGACGCGAGTACATCACGCCCGATCAGCGCGCACTCTTCGCCGAGCATCTCCGCTACCTCGTCGCCCTGGGTTACCAGCCCACCGAGAACGAACTCGGTGCGATTCGTGAAGCCACCGCGGACGTCAGCGACCAAGATGCGGGCGCATCCCCCGATCTTGAGACCGTGGCTGCTTCGTAGCCAAGGCCCGGGGACGGCTACCCGCGCGGTGGCCGTCCCCTCGCCCGCAGCGACAGCTCACCTCGAGCCACAGTCCGGTAGTGGGTCAGTTTGAATCTGGCCCGCGGTAGATGATCCCGGCGACCTCGCTGCGGATCACCGCCTCGAGGTCGGTGAACTTGTGCCCAAACTTCTTGTTGGAGTGGCAGACGCCGCAGGCCCGGCGGTTGTGGCCATGCTTGGCGGGGCGGTTGGGGTGGCGCACCTTCACAGCGGGAGCATCGACGGTGGTGTGGAACGCCGGGAGGATTGCCATGGGTTCACTCTACGCTTGGCTCGGCATCTGATTTGGCTTCGTGACGTGCCGCGAAGGTCCGCTGTCCGCAGTTCGCACATTTCGCGACCGGTCGGCGCGGCAGATCGACCCATTCCTCACCCAGGGCCGGAGTGAATGTGAGAGGGATCAGCTTCTCGGAGCCACACCTGGGGCAAAGGATCAAGTCGCCGATGGTGCCACCAGATGGCCAGTCCGTCGGTACGCAAGGAGGCCGTCGACACAGCGGTGGCCCGCTTCCTGCGCGGTCGCCAGGGGCGTCCGGCGTACGGCGCTCGTCTACGACGGTCGAGCCGGGGGGCTATGCCGGTGCCGAGTGGGTGATGGATCTCTATGAGTTGGGCTACGTCCGCCGATATCTCCGCTCGTCACCGGCATGCCGTTCTAGGGCTCCTCCTCGGTTACGACGTTCAGTCGATCAGCCGTCACGAGGGGTTGAATGGCCGCCGATTTGAATTGGACTAGCCCAGGAAGGTGTAATTGACCGAACGCTTGCAGTGCGAGCAAGGCGGGAACGTGTCGCCCGCCTTCATGTGCTCAATCGTGTGGTGCGCGTCGTCGCCCTGCCACCTTCCGGTCGTCGGGCATTTCTCTCCGGTATGCGCCATGGGTACCTCCTGAATAGGCGGACTGCCCGACCTGACTCTACCCAAGGTGCGCGACGATCTCCTCGATCTTTAAGACGTGGTCGCTGACGCCAGCCGCCATCGCGGGAGTCATGCGTACGGCTTGGCGAGGCTCATCTGAGGCGAGCGAAGTTGTAGTACATGAAGTGAAGGGATACGGCGGCGGGAAGGACGAAACTGACCCTCTACCCACCGTCCCACTCACTCGCACGCCCGAGCGTCTCATGCCTTCCCCCATCCGCGGCGCACTGCGGCTGCAGCTTCGCGTCCGATCCCGCCGCCGCGTTGGACGCCGCTACTCACCCGGCGTGTCGCAGCCCGGCTTGCTGCCGCCGCGTGCCCTCGCCCACGAGCCGAACTTCCGGGCAACCACGAGGTGTCCTTCTGGTGGTGAGGCGTCGATCGCTGTTGTGGCATTCGAGCACCGCGCGGCCTGCGCTGCAACCCCCAAGACGAGTCGCCTACGGCGAGGGGTTTCCGCTCCGACCTTGTGCGCGCCGCTTCCCGAAAGCCACGCGATCAACC
>PKWB01000156.1 GCA_003131685.1 Candidatus Dormiibacterota bacterium | reverse complement strand
CACGGCGCCGGCCTCGCGCGCTGCCGCCAAGCGCAAGTCTGCCCGGCCTCGGCGGGTACCCTCACCGGGTGCACCAGCGCGACACCCTGCGTGAGCTCGCCGTTGCCGCCGCGGCGGCGGCCGGGGAGCTGGTCGTCAGGGCGCATGCCCGTCCGGGCACGCTGACCGCCGAGGTCAAGAGCGCGGGCGACTATGTCACCGAGGTCGACCGTTCCGCCGAGCAGGCCGCGATTCGCGTGCTTCGAGCGGGCGCGCCCGATATCGCGATCCTCGCCGAGGAGTCCGGCGGGACCCGCCAGGACCGCATGTGGGTGATCGACCCGGTCGACGGGACCACCAACTTCGTGCGCCGCTTCCCGGTCGTCGGGGTCAGTGTCGCCCTGATGGAGAACGGCCGCCCGGTGATCGGCGCCGTGACCGCCCCGCTGCTTGATGAGGCGTGGAGCGCAGCCGAAGGCGAGGGTGCCTTTGACCGCGAGGGTCACCGTCTGTCCGTGTCGACTCACCCGGGGGCTGGCGTGGTCGCCACCGGATTTCCGTTCCGCCGCAAGGAGCGGCTGCCTCGGTATCTGCCGGTGATGACCAGGGCGCTCGAGCGCTTCGAGGACCTTCGCCGTGCCGGCGCGGCGAGCCTCGACCTCGCCTACGTCGGGGCCGGCGCGTTCGACGGATACTTCGAGCTCGGCCTCGGACTCTGGGACATCGCGGCGGGCGCGCTGCTGGTTCGCGAGGCAGGCGGCGTGGTCACCGACTGGGCCGGTGATCCCGAGGCGGTGTTCGTCAGCGGCGACATCCTTGCGGGCACCCCGGCGTGGCACGCGGCGATGCTCGAGATCGTTGCTGCGTAACTGCGGATCCCGGTGCGAGCCTTATAAGGTACGACGCCTGTGAGCACCGAGAATCCGTCGACCCCACTGCACGATCTCCTTCGCGGCAAGCGAATCGTCGTCACCGGTGTGCTCACCCCCAGGAGCATCGCCTACGCCATTGCCGCAGCCGCTCAGACAGCCGGCGCCGAGGTGGTGCTCACGTCATTCGGGAGGGCGATGAGCCTGACCCGGAAGAGTGCGCAGCGGCTCAGGCCGGTGCCCGAGGTCCTCGAGATGGACGTCACCGACGTCGCCCAGGTGCAGGCGGTTGCCGAGCATGTGCGGGGGCTCTGGGGGGGTGTCGACGGGCTGGTCCACGCGGTCGGGTTCGCGCCTCCCGACTGTCTGGGCGGCGGCTTTCTCGAGGCACCCTGGAGCTCGGTGAGCACCGCGTTTCAGGTGAGCAGCTACTCGTTGCAGACCCTCGCGGCGGCGTTCGCGCCGGTGATGCCCGAAACCGGCGGCTCGATCGTGACCCTCACCTTCGACGCCCGCGTCGCGTGGCCCGTCTACGACTGGATGGGGCCGGCAAAAGCGGCCCTCGAGGCGATTGCCCGCTACCTCGCCCGCGAGCTGGGTCCGCGCCGGATCCGCGTGAACACCATCTCGGCGGGCCCGCTCGAGACCATCGCCGCACGATCGATCCCCGGATTCGAGACCCTGAAATCGTCGTGGGGGACCCACGCCCCACTGGGTTGGGACAGCTCGGACAGCGGACCGGTCGCGGACACGGCGGCATTCCTGCTGAGCGACCTCTCCCGCGCCGTCACCGGCGAGATGATTCACGTCGACGGCGGGTACCACTCCCAGGGCGCGCCGTCCGTCGAGCCCGCGGAGGCGAAGGGATGAGCGGCAGCAACGGCAGTCCGCGCGTCGCGATCACCGGTATCGGCGCGGTCACCCCACTCGGGCTCGACGCCGAATCGACCTGGCAGGCATGCCGCCGCGGCCAGGGAGGCATCGGGCCGATCACCGCCTTCGACGCGTCCCACCTCACCACCCAGATCGCCGGGCAGGTGAAGGGATTCGACCCGGAAGCGGTGCTCGGCAAGAAGGAGGCGCGGCGCACCAGCCGCTGCACCCAGCTCGCGCTCTTTGCCGCGCGCCAGGCCCTGGAGGATTCCGGCCTGGAGATCGCACCGATGGCCGAGGATGTTGGTGTCCTCGTCGCCTCCGGGGTCGGCGGCATCGAGGTCATCGAGCGGAACGTCCTCGCCCTGTACAACCAGGGACCACGCCGGGTTTCCCCGTTCACGGTGCCCTCGATGATCATCGACATGCCGGCCGGCGCGATCGCCATCGACTGCGGCGCCAAGGGCGTGAACTACGCGATCGTCAGCGCCTGCTCGTCGTCCGGTCATGCGATCGGTGAGGCGGCCGAGTGGATCCGGCGTGGTGAGGCGATTGCGATCATCACCGGCGGCACCGAGGCGTCGATCACCAACATCAGCGTTGCCGCATTCGATGCCATGCAGGCGCTGTCGACCCGCAACGACGAGCCGGAGCGTGCCTCGCGTCCCTTCGACAAGGATCGCGACGGTTTCGTCATGGGCGAGGGCGCCGGGATGTTCGTGGTCGAAGAGTGGGGACATGCGGTGGCGCGCGGTGCACACATCTACGGCGAGGTGGCCGGCTACGGTGCCACCGCCGACGCGTATCACATCACGCAGCCGGACGAGCAGGGTGACGGCGCGCGTCGCTGCATCCTGCGCTCACTCAGGCGCGCGGGCCGCGAGCCTGACGAGGTCGACTACATCAACGCGCACGGCACCTCGACGCAGATGAACGACGCGGCCGAAACCCGTGCTGTGAAAGCCGCGTTCGGGCCTGCGGCAGGCACCATCCCGATGTCGTCGACCAAGTCGATGCACGGTCACCTTCTCGGAGCGGCAGGCGCAGTCGAGGCGGTCATCACAATTCTGGCCATTCGTGACCAATTCGTACCGCCGACGATCAACCTCGATGAGCCCGACCCTGAGTGCGACCTTGATTACGTGCCCAACCGCGGCCGCGACGCGCGGATCGACTTCGCGCTCAGCACCTCGTACGGGTTTGGTGGTCACAACGTCTGCCTGGCGCTGGCGCGTACGGATGGGGTCTGACCGGCCACACGCTCGTCGAGTGGGAAACGGAAACCTGCTCCTGCGCCGCGCCGATATCACCACGCTGCGCGTCGATGCGATCGTCAACGCGGCGAACGCCCACCTTGCCGGTGGAGGCGGGGTCGATGGCGCGATCCACGATGCCGCAGGTCCAGACCTGATGCGCGAGCTGGGCGAGCGATACAGCGGCTGCCCGACGGGTTCGGCCGTGCTCACCGGGGGCGGCAGGCTGCCGGTGCGCTACGTCATCCATGCGGTCGGCCCGCGCTGGCGGGACGGGGACCACGGCGAGCCCGAGCTGCTGGCACAGGCCTATCGGAGTGCATTCACGCTGGCGTCGGAGCACTCGTGCACCACCGTGGCGGCACCGTCGATCAGCACCGGGATCTATGGATTCCCCATCGACCTAGCCGCCCCGATCGCGATCGGCACCGCGGTGGCGGCGCTGGAAGCTCCGGGCACCAGCCTCCGCGAGATCACCTTCGCGCTCTTCTCGGACGCGGACCTCGAGGTGTTCGCGAGGACCCTGTGACGCCCGCTTGACGGTGGCGTGGGCGGCGTGGCCATAGAGTGGGCAGCGCCTTGTCCGAACGCCCACGGTGGTTCGCCGCCGTCCTCATCACCATCGCCTCGATCGTCCTTGCCCATTACGCGCAGGTATGGACGGTGGTGCCCGCCTCGCTGGCGCCGACGAGCGACTTCGCCGGGACGTACGTTGCCTCGACCCTGATCCGCTCGGGGGAGGCCACTGAGATCTACGACGTCGCTGCCGAACGGCAGGCGCTGGTCGCGAGCGGCGCGCCCGTGAGCCACGACAACATTCCCTTCGAGAACCCGCCTGCCGCCGCGGTCGTGACCGAGCCCTTGACCCTGCTCAGCGCCGGTGCCGCATGGCGCACCTGGTCGCTGCTCCAGCTCGCGCTCATGCTGCTCTCGCTCCTTCTGGTGGCCCGCTCGGCTCCCTGGCCGGCCGCCCTTCCGCGGCTGCCGCGCGTGGCCATCGTGCTGGTCGCGCTCGCGGGCTTCGGCACCGGGCTCCTCTTGGTCGAGGGTCAGTGGGACGGTGTTTCGGTCCTTGGGCTGGCCGCCGCGTATGCGCTCTGGCGGCGAGACCGGCCCGCGGCCGCCGGCTTCGCCCTCGGCTTCACTGCGGCGATCGCCAAACCGCAGCTGGTGATCGGTGTCGCGGCATACATGGTCGGGCGGCGCGACTGGCGCGCCGTCGGCGGGGCGCTGGCGGGTGCCGCCGTGACAGTCGTGATCGGGCTCCTCGGCGCCGGACCTCATGCGCTCACCTCGTTCATCACCGCCATCGCGACGCCGAGCAATTCACCGACCGCGCAGATGCAGGGCACCAGCGGGCTGTTCGGATCGCTCTTCGGTCATGCGCCCGGGGTATTCCTGCTGGCGGTCGCCGCCGGGATCGCTGCCGCGGCAGTGGCGGGATGGCTGGGAACGGTCGCCCACCGCCGGCCAGATCTTTTCGAGCCCTCGCTCTGCGGCGCGGTGGCTCTCTCGCTCTTCGCGTCGCCTCATCTGCTCGGGCACGACCTCACGCTGCTCGCACCGGTGCTCGTGGCAGGGCTCGCCTGGCTGGCCGGCCGACCAGGAGAGCGGCTGTGGCCGGACCCGGCGACCCTCGGGATTCTCGGCCTCTGGGTGCTGCTCTCATTCGCGAGCCTTGGCGATCTGTCTCAGAACAGCGTAGGCCTGCCGGGAAGAGCGACGCCGTGGGTCCTCTTGCTCACCGCCACGGCGTGGTGCGCGCTCGTCGCCCGGGCGGCACGTCCTGAGGTGGCTGGCCGGGAGCGGATACCGCAAACGGTCGTGGCACAGCCATCACACCGTCGGGTGCACCAGTCGCCGACGCGAGACCTCAGCGCCGAATCACGACCGGCCGGACCGCGTGCGTGAATTTTGACGTTGTGATGGGTACGTTCATACAGATGAAAGGCCGTGGGCGCAGGATAAGAAAGGCACCATGAACAGAGGCGGCGTCCCGATCGCTCGTATCGCCGGGATCAAGATCTCGGCGGACTGGAGCGTGCTGGTCATCGGTGCGCTCCTCGCCTGGGGCGTGGCCGGTGGGGCTGTACCCGCCTACGCTCCTGGGACGGCTCTCTGGCTCGCCTGGACGGTCGGGGTCATCTCGGCTCTGCTCTTGATTGGTTCGCTCACGGCTCACGAGATGGGCCACGCGCTGCTCGCGCGTCATCGGGGCCTCACCGTCGACGGCATCAGGCTCTGGCTGTTCGGCGGCGTCGCTCAGATCAGCGGCGACTGGATGACCGGCAGAACCGAGATGCTGGTCGCGGCGATCGGTCCGGCCGTGTCCTTCCTGCTGGTGGGCGTCTTCGTGGCGGCCTCGTGGCTCCTGATCAGCGTCGGTGCCCCGACACTGGTGACCATCGTCCCCGAGTGGCTCGCGGGGCTGAACCTGCTCCTGCTCGTCTTCAACCTGATTCCCGCGTTCCCGCTCGACGGCGGCCGGATACTGCGCGGTTTTCTCTGGACGCGGACCAAGAACCGCATGACCGCGACCGTGGCCGCCTCGAGGGCGGGCAGCTTCTTCGCGGTCGTGCTGATGGGTGTCGGCGTCCTCGATCTCTTCTTCGGCGACCCGATCGGCGGCCTCTGGCTGATGATGATCGGCTGGTTCCTGCACACGGCCGCGCGTGGCGAGGCACACGGGGAGCAGACGCGCCATGCGCTCGAGGGCATGCTCGTCGGTGACGTCATGTCGAAGAACCCGGTGATCGTCCCGTCGTGGATCACCGTCGAGCTGCTCGTCGACCAGTACGTCATGGGTCACGAGTTCACGTCGTTCCCGACCCACAGCATCGACGGTCGCATCGACGGCCTGGTCACGATGCGCGGCATCAAGCAGGTGCCGCCGCAGCAGCGAAGCGCCCGGCGGGCGATCGACATCGCCATCGCCGCCGACCGGGTGCCGATAGCCCGTCCCGACGAGCACATCACCGATCTGCTCAAGCGCATCGGCGCGGCATCGGACGGCCGCGCCATGGTCTATGACGGCGGAACCCTCGTGGGCATCGTGTCGCCGAGCGACATCGCCAGGCTGTTCCAGACCGGACCGGGCCGGATGACCGCCCGCGTCGCGGCTTAGCCTGTCTTGTCGCCCACGCCGAGGATCAACTTCCCGAAGTTCTCGCCGCTGTAGAGCTTCAGGAGCGTCTCCGGGAAGAGCTCCATCCCGTCGACGACGTGCTCGACCGACTTCAGCCGTCCGTCCGCGATCCAGCCGGCCATCTCGCGTGCGGCCTCGGCGTAGCGCTTGGCGTAGTCGAAGACGACGAAGCCCTCCATCCGGGCTCGGTCGACGAGCAGGGCCATGTAGTTCGACGGCCCGCGCGCCGGACCCTCGTTGTTGTACTGCGAGACCGAGCCGCAGAGGACGACGCGCGCGTGGAGCGCGAGGCGGGTGAGGACGATATCGAGGATCTCACCGCCGACATTGTCGAAGTACACGTGCACCCGGTCAGGACAGCGCTCGCGGAGCGCGGCACGGACGTCCTCGTTCTTGTAGTCGACGGCCGCGTCGAAACCGAGCTCTTCGACGATGAAGCGGCACTTCTCGGCACCACCCGCGATCCCGACCACCCGGCAGCCCTTGATCCGCGCGATCTGGCCGACCAGCTGCCCCACCGCACCCGCGGCGGCTGAGACGACCACGGTCTCGCCTGCGACGGGGTGGCCGATCTCGAGCAGCCCGAAGTACGCGGTCATGCCCGGCATACCGAGGGCGCTGAGGTACTGAACCAGCGGAGCCGAGTCGCCGGCCACCCGGATGACGCCGCGGCCGTCACTGATCGCGTAGTCCTGCACGCCGAATGTTCCGACCACGTGCGCACCTGCCCTGAAGTCGGGGTGCTTCGAGGCGACGACGCGCCCCAGACCACCCGCGCGCATCACCTCGCCCACACCGACCGCGGGCACGTACGACCGGCCATCGTTCATCCAGCCGCGCATGGCCGGGTCGAGCGAGATGTAGAGGAGGCGCACCAGGAACTGACCGTCGCCGGGCTCCGGGACCGGCTCGCCGCGGAATTCCCAGTCTGTCATCACGGGAAGTCCCTTGGGGCGCGCGGCGAGGCGCCACTGGCGGTTGACCGAGGCGCCGGCGGGCCCGGTGGTGGAACTCATCGCATCAGACTACGCGGGAGGGGGCTGGTAGGCTCTGGCCAATGCTGGGCGCCGGACTCATCCTCTTCCTCGCCGCGCTCCAGGGAGTCACCGAGCTTTTTCCGGTGTCCTCGCTGGGCCACGCGGTGGTTGTCCCCCGCCTGATCGGGCTCAACTTCAACGAAACCAGCCCGGCGTTCGTCCCGGTGCTCGCTCTTCTCCACATCGGGACCGCCGCAGCGCTCCTCTTCCTGTACCGCCGCGACTGGGTGCGGATCATCAGAGGATTCATCCGCGCCGCGGTGCGGGGGCGCATCGACGATCCGGATCAGCGCCTCGCGATCATGCTGGTGGTCGGGACGATCCCCACGGGGATCATCGGCTTCCTGCTTCAGGATCCACTGAAGTCGCTGTTCGGCGATCCTCGAGCGGCGTCGGTCTTCCTCATCGTCAACGGCGGGATCCTCTTCGCGGCTGAGATGTTCCGGCGCCGGGACGAGCGCCGCCGCGCCGTCGCCAGCACGCAGGTCCTGGCTCACGAGGAGGACGACCCGGGCTATCAGGGCATCGACGGCCTCAGCCTGCGCACCGCCCTGATCGTCGGCTTCTTCCAGGTGGGCGCGCTCCTGCCGGGAATCTCGCGCTCCGGGATCACCATGGCCGCAGGGCTCGTGGCCGGCCTCCGCCACGAGGAGGCGGCACGATTCGCGTTCCTGCTGGCCACCCCGATCATCCTCGCGGCGGGGCTGCTCGAGGTGCCCAATCTCGGGGCCGATGCGCCGACTCTGGGGGTGGGGATCGGCGCCGCCGCCCTGGCCGGAGTGGTGGCATACGCCAGCGCCCGTTTCCTGCTTCGTTACCTTCGCTTAGGACGTCTGGACCCCTTCGCGTATTACTGTGCGGCTCTCGGGGCCGCGGGCCTCGTCTTCATCCACTGAAGGTCGCGAGCTGACGTTTTGAACTCAGAGAGGTGTTCGCAGGTGGCTCACGACCACACCCATCGGGAGATCTCTCATGCGGGGTAGCCGCCCACTTGCAATAGCCCTTCTAGCTCTGGCCGTGATCTTCGCCCTAGCGGCAATCTTCTATTTCACCCAGAAGACCAGCTTCCTCGCGTCCGGGCGTCCGGCGATTCACTGGAAGCACGCGATCGTCTTCACCGTGCTGACGCTGCTCGCCGTGGTCGCCGCGAACTTCGCCCGGCCGAAGTCGATCAACGTCTGAGCTCGTATGCCCCAGTCGGCCGGCTGATTTGACACCCAACCGCGCGGCAGAGATCTACCGCCAGTCGTTCAGCGACGAGCGCCGGGAGCGGCTGTTTCTGTCGTCGGTGTCATTTTTTACGACCTTCGCAGCAACGCGCGCGATCACGCACGCGATCCGTGATGGCGTGGGCCCGTTCCACAACCTGACCGTGGGCGGCCGCCACTTCCATCACCTCGTGCTCGGCATCGCCGGGCTGCTGGGCACCGGCTACCTCTGGCTGATCGAGACCAACACCGCGGGGAAGACCTCAGGCACCGACGATGCCCTCGCGAAGTTCACGTCGATCCTCTACGGCGGAGCTTCGGCGCTCACGCTTGACGAGTTCGCGCTCTGGCTCGACCTCGAGGATGTGTACTGGACCAGGCAGGGACGCGCAAGCGTTGACGCAGTCGTGCTGTTTGGCGGCGCGCTGTCGGTCGGATTGTGGGGCCGTCCATTCTTCCGCGATGTCTTCCGGGAGCTGTCACACATCTGATCGACGACGGCGCTTTGTTCTATGCCGTCGCACGGTCACGTCACCACGAGTCGACGTAGCGCCGTCGCGGCTCCTCCCTAGCTGACCCTCCAGGACTGAGGATCACCGCCGCCACCAATGCCCGGGTTTCCGCCGGGTCGATGACGTCATCAACCTCGAAATGCGTTGCGGTGTTGAGCGCGGTCCCCCGTTCGTACGCGTCCGCGACCATGGCGTCAAAGCGTTGCCTCCGCGCCTCGGCGTCCTCGATCGCCTCCAACTCCTTCCGGTAGCCGAGCTTCACCGCACCCTCCAGCCCCATGCCGCCGAATTCGCCGGTGGGCCATGCGACGGTCATCAACGGCGCGCGGAAGCTTCCACCCGCCATGGCCTGCGCGCCGAGGCCGTATCCCTTGCGCAGCACCACGGCGAACATCGGCGTTCCCAGCCGCGCGGCGTTGACGAACAGGCGCGAGGTCTTGCGCACCGCTGAGACGTCACGGGCGACGAAGACGCCGCCGGCCAGTCCCAGCACGATCACCAGCGCCGCCGCGCCCCAGAGCGCATTGA
>PKWB01000053.1 GCA_003131685.1 Candidatus Dormiibacterota bacterium | reverse complement strand
GCGCGACCAGGATCGGCGCGAGTGGAGCCGTCACACGACTGACGAGCTTCAGGGCAAGGAGGTGCTCGTCATCGGCGCCGGCGACCTCGGCCAGCAGACCGCGCGCCGCCTGCGCGCCTTCGATGCCGAGCCGACGCTGGCCGCGCGTCACGCGCGCGACGGTATCCACGCGACCGCAGAGGTGCCGGACCTGCTGCCGGACGCCGACGTCGTCGTTCTGGTCCTCCCCCTGACGGAGGAGACGCGCCACATGGTCGACCGCGACTTCCTCGCGCGGATGCGCGATGGCGCCCTGCTCGTCAATGCTGCGCGCGGGGCCGTGATCGTGACCGACGATCTTCTGGCCGAGCTCGAGTCCGGTCGCCTGTCCGCCGCCCTCGACGTCACGGACCCTGAGCCGCTTCCCCCAGACCACCCTCTCTGGGGCGCTCCGAACCTGCTGCTGACGCCCCACGTCGGCGGGAATGTGCGCGGGTTGCCGGCGCGCGCCTACGCCCTCGTGCACGATCAGGTCGACCGCTACGCCGCGGGCGAGCCGCTGATCAATGTGGTCGAAGGCGCCTACTGAGCGTGCGCGTCGACCATCGCGCTCAGCGCTGCCACTTCCTTCTCACTGAGCGGCCGCGATCTGCGGCGCTCGCCGTCCCAGGCAACCAGCACCGAGCGGCCGTCGGCGGCGACGAACACGCGGCCGCGCTCGACGGTCACACGAACATCGAGCTGCTCAGGGATGACCACGGGCCGGCTGATGACCGCGTGCGCCGCCAGGGGCACGACGACCACGGCTCGGACTCGCGGATCGACCGGAGGGCCGCCCGCGCTCAGCGCGTAGGCGGTCGACCCGGTGGCGGTGGCGACGACCACCCCGTCGGCGTCGAATGCTCCGAGCAGGTCATCGTCCACATTCACGCGGAGCCTCACGACGTTGACATCCCGAGCGCGGACGACAATCTCGTTGATGGCCAGGATCGGCTCGTCCGCTCCGTCGAGGGTGATCTCGAGCAGCGCCCGGCGTTGAGTCGTGTAATCGCCGGCGGCAAACCGGCTGATCGCCTCGGGCAGCTTGTCGATCTCGACGTCGTTGAGGAACCCGAGGCGTCCCCGGTTCACCCCGACGACCGGGATCCCGAGTGGAGCGGCCAGGCGCGCTCCGTAGAGAAAGGTACCGTCGCCCCCAAGGGTGACGAGCAGTGCCGTGTTCGCACCATGCTCGTGCATGGCCGCCTCGGGATCCTCGAGCGCCGTCCAGGCCTCGTATCCGCAGGCCTGAGCGCGAGCGATCGCTGCCTGGACCACGGCCTGCTCGCCGGGATGGAGGAGGAATCCGATGCTGCGTCCGGCACTCATCACTCGCCCGCACCCTGGGCTTCAACGCGCACGAGACGCGCGCCGACCAACCACTCGAGATTCCCCTTGGCTCCGCGAACCGGCGAGGGCATGGGAGCGCGGGGCGTGGCGCCGAACTCGGCCTCGAGCCACCCGGCGAACTCCACCGCGGCCTTCTCCGCCGCGCTCGGGTCGCGGACGATGCCGCCCTTGCCGATCGCGTCCCGGCCGAGTTCGAACTGCGGTTTGAACAGGGCGATAAGGTCCGCCCCACCCGGCGCGATCAGGCGCACCACCGCCGCCATCACCAGGCGCAGGGAGATGAACGACAGGTCGAGCGTCACGAGGTCGGGTGCCGGTCCCGGAAGCGACGAGAGGGAACGCAGGTTGGTGCGGTCCATCACGCGGACGCGAGGATCGGTTGCCAATCGTGGATCCAGCTGGCCGCGGCCGACGTCAACGGCGTAGATGAACGACGCTCCGCGACTGAGCAGCACGTCGGTGAAACCGCCCGTCGACGCGCCGGCGTCGAGGCAGATCCGGCCGGCGCACTCGACGCCGAAGACATCCAGCGCGGGGGCGAGTTTCAGCCCTCCCCTGCTTGCCCACAGGTGATCGCGTCCCAACAGCCTGATGGTTATCGCCGGTCCGACGCGCTGATCGGCGCTGGTCGCTCGCGTGCCGTCGATTTCGACGAGGCCTGCGGCGACGAGTGCCTGGGCTCGCTCGCGACTCGGGGCGAGCCCACGAGCCACGAGCTCGAGATCCACCCGCCTCGCCTGGGACACAGCTGTCATGGTTCCCATTTATACTACATTGGTGTGTATTCGCGCGGTCAGAAGGGGACGTCGTCGGGATCGATGCGAAGCGGTGCCGATCGCACCGGAGCGGTCCCCGCGGACGTCCCGGTCGCAGGCGTCGCTGAGGTGTCCGGAGCCGGCGATCCGGCAGCTTCCAGGGGACGTTCGCCGATGGCGCCACTCGCACTCACCACCAGCTGCTTCACGCGCTGTTCGGTTCGCTCGAGCAGCTCGGTGCAGTACTGGGCGAGCACAACGCCCCGTTCGTAAGCGCCAATCGCTTCCTCGAGCGCGATGCTGCCGCCCTCGAGCTTGGTGATCAGGGTGTCGAGCTCGGCCAGGGCGTCCTCATAGGTGAGCGCCGTGATGCCGTCCTCCACGGAACCGGGTGTCATCGGTCGTCCGATGCCTGGTTGGAATCGTACATCTGTTCGTTCCCGGATTGGGAATCCGGCTCGACTCGATCCACGGTGCTCTCCAGGGTTCCATGGCGGAGGACGGTGCGCAGGCGCGTCCCCGCCGCCACCGTGGCTGCGTCGGTCAGGACCCCCCCATCCGCATCGGAGGTGATCGAGTAGCCTCGCTCGAGCGTCCGTCGCGGCGACAGCGCTGCAAGCCGTGCGGTCCTCGTGGTCAGCGCCGCGCGGCGCGCCACGGTGACGCGGACGGTCGCATCCTCGAGTCGCTCCGACGCTCGGGTGAGCCGAAGCCGCTCGAGCTCGACGCGCCGCGACGGATGGGCGACGGCAAAACGCGACATCTCGTGGTCGAGAGCGCGCCGTTTCAAGGACGTCTCCTGCATCAGTGCCTGCCGCAATCGCAGCGACGCGATGTGCACGCGATCGCGATGCACCTTGACCAGTCCGCCCAACGCGATCCCAAGACGAGCGCTGCGCGCTGCGACGTCCTCACGGAGCAGGCCGACGTTCGGTGCAACCAGTTCCGCCGCAGCTGAGGGCGTCGCGGCGCGTCGATCCGCCGCGAGGTCGGCGACCGTCGTGTCGGTCTCGTGTCCGACGCCGGTGACGACCGGGAGGCGTGTCGCCCTGATCGCTCGCGCCAGAGGCTCACTGTTGAACGCGATCAGGTCTTCGAGCGAACCACCACCGCGCACCAGCAGGATCACGTCGGCATCGTGAACCTGGTCGGCCCGCTGCAGCGCGCGAATCAGCGTCTCCACCGCTCCATCGCCCTGCACGGTTGCCGGCGACAGCACCACCCCGATGCAGGGCGCGCGGCGCGCAATCACCGTGCAGACATCGCGCAAGGCGGCACCGCTGCGCGAGGTCACGACCACAACTCGTCGAGGCAGCAACGGCAGGCGCCGCTTGCGCCGTTCGTCAAACAGTCCCTCCGCGCTGAGGCGCTGCTTCAACTGTTCGACGCCGAGTGCAAGCGCGCCGACTCCGCTGGGCTCGAGCCGGTCGACGTAGAGCTGGTAGCGTCCCTGCTGGCCATAGACCTGCACCGATCCGTGCGCAACCACGGTCATGCCGTTGTCGGGCCGGAATGGAATCAGCAGCGCATTGGCGCGAAAGCACACGCAGGACACCGCTGCGCGAGCGTCCTTGAGCGTGAAATACAGGTGACCCGAGACGTGTGCCTTGAAGTTGCTCACCTCGCCCTCGACGAGCACGTCCTCCAGCTCGGGCCGTGCGGCAAGCGCGTCGCGCACCATCAGTGTCAGGTCGCTCACCGAGCAGACAGCGGCGGTCATACCCGCTCCCGCGCGACATGTCCGAGCACCCCGTTGACGAACTGCGCAGCTTCGTCGCTCGCGTAGGCGCGCGCCAGCTCGATCGACTCGTCGATGACCACGGCGATCGGCGTTGCCTCCATGTACAGCAACTCGAAGGTGCCCAGGCGGAGCACCGCGCGCTCGACCTTGCCGAGGTCGACGAGCGACCAATGCTCCATGGCGGCGGCGAGCGCGGTGTCGATGCTGTCGAGATGATCGACGCACCCGAGCACGATCAGGCGTGCGAAGGCACGGACATCCGCGGTGGCGCGAAGGTCCTCGCCCTGGTAGCGCAAGGCGAAGTCCGGATCCTTCTCGGTGCCCTCGATCTCGAAGAGAACGCGTAGCGCGAGCTCACGACCACGCCGTCGACGCCCCGTGCCTGAAACGGCAGGGGTCACGCGAAGGCGACCTCGCTGACGAAGACGTTGACCTCCTCGACACGCAGGGCAAGCATGCGATCGATGGCGTCGGCGACGCGGCGCTGGACCTCGGCGCCAACCACCGGGACGTTGCCACCCGACTCCATCACCACGTAGAGACTCAGGTGCAGCGCGTCGTCGCGCATCTCCACACGGACGCCGCGATGCGCATGGGAACGGCGGACGATGCGGTCGAACTGCTGGCCGCCCGGGTGGTACATCGAATGGATCCCCGCGACCTGGAGCGCCGCGAAGGCCGCGATCGACGCCACCACCTCATTCGCCACCCGCGTGGTACCGAGCTGGCGCCGGCCGTTCGTGGTCGGACGGAGCTGGAGGCTGGCGGGCTCCTCGAGGTCGGTCATGCGCGCTCCACGTAGCGACCGGTGCGCGTATCCACCCGGATCTGATCGCCCTGGTTGACGAAGAGCGGGACGTCCACTCCGAGACCGGTCTCGACCACCGCGGGCTTGAACGATGCGTTGGCGGTGTCCCCCTTGAAACCGGGCTCGGTCTCGGTGACCTCGAGCACCACCGACGTGGGGAGGTCGACGCCCAGCACGCGATCGTCGAAGCGCAGGAGAAAGAGGTTGTCGTTCTCCTTGAGGTAGTCGACCCCGCTGCCGAGTTGCTCGGGGCTCAGCGTGATCTGGTCGTAGGTGGTGTTGTCCATCACCACGTAATTCTCCCCGTCCTTGTAGAGCAGCTGAGCCTCGGTGCGTTCGATGCGCACCTTGCCGAACTTCTCCTCGGGACGGAACGTCTCGTCGGTGACCGCCCCGGTCGTCACATTGCGCAACTTGGCGCGCACGACGGCCGTGCCGCGACCCTGCTTCATGTGCGAGAAGTCGATGACCTCGAAAAGGTCGCCGTCGCGTTCGACGGTTGCGCCCGGTCGCAGGTCGGAGGCGGTGATCATGCGGTGCTCCCAGTGGTCGAGGGATCCTCGAGCAGCTTAGCCAGTCCCTCCACCGCGAGGACGTAGCCGTCGAGGCCCAGACCCGCGATCACCGCCACGGCCGCCTCGGCAGAGAGTGATACCCGTCGGAACGGCTCGCGGGCGAGGATGTTCGTTAGGTGGACCTCGACGACCGGCCCGGCGAACGCCCGGAGCGCGTCGGCGAGGACAACGCTCGTGTGAGTGAGCCCGCCGGGGTTGACGATGCAACCGGCGGCCCGCCCGCGCTCCCGCTCCAGGATGTCGACCATCACGCCCTCGTGGTTGGTCTGCTCGCAGCGCACCTCGAATCCGAGCGTGGCGGCGCGATCGCGGACCGCCGATTCGATGGCCGCGAGCGTGACCGTCCCATAGACGTCGGGCTCGCGCTCGCCGAGACTGGCGAGGTTGGGTCCGTTCAGCAGCAGGATCGTCGTCATCGGGCCATCACCGCGTCGAGCGCCGCGAGCACCTCGCTCTCGGGGACGTGCCGGCCCACTCGCGGATGCCCCCTCGATTCAAGGAGCACCCAGCCCAGGCGGTCGCCGACGGTCTTCTTGTCCGCACGCAGATGCCCGAGCACTCGCTCGCGGTCAAACACCGTCGTCGTGGCGAGCCCACACCGGCCGATCATCTCATCCTGCCAGTCGATATCCCCGGGCGGGCAGCCGAGCACGCGGATACTGAGCACGCCCGCGGCGTGCATCCCCGCAGCCACTGCCTCGCCGTGGAGCAGCCGGTCGCCGAAGCCGGCCGCCGCTTCGAGCGCGTGACCAATGGTGTGGCCGTAGTTGAGCACCGCGCGGCCCCCCGCCTCACGTTCGTCTCCCGAGACGATCGCCGACTTGATGGCGCAGGACTCGCGAATCGTCGCGGTCAGCGCATCGGGATCGCGCCGGAGCAGCCGGTCGAGCCGGCGGTCGAGGTCGGCTGCGAGCGTGGTCTCGACGATCATCGAGTACTTGACGATCTCGGCGAAGGCCGAACCGTAGGAGCGATCGTCCTGGGTGGCAAGGACATTGGGATCGCAGATCACCGCGCGTGGCTGCCAGATGGACCCCGCGAGGTTCTTCCCCCGGGGCAGATTGACACCCGTCTTGCCGCCGATGGCGCTGTCCACCATGGCGAGGAGGGTCGTCGGGACGTTCACCCAGGCGATTCCGCGCAGGTAGGTCGCGGCGACGAATCCGGCGAGGTCTCCCACCGTGCCGCCACCGAGCGCGACCACGCAGTCGTTGCGCTGCAGCTCCGCGGTCGCGAGGCGGGCGAGCATACGGCCGGCCGTCGCCCATGTCTTGAGCTGCTCGCCGCCCGAGACCTCGAGCACAGTGGTCGCGATGCCGGCGCTGCGAAGCGAGGCGACCAGCCGGTCGGTGGAGGGCCGTACCGCTCGATCCGCGAGCAGCGCCACGCGGGTCGCGCCTCCCGGGATGTGCAGGACAACGTCATCCAGCCCTCCCGGGCGCACCTCGACGTGATACGCGCGCTCGGCCAGGTCGATGCGGACGGCGCCATCGAGCGCTGAGATCACCCGCGAGGCCACCGCGTCGGGCGCCTCGCCGGTACCGATGCGAACGTGTGCGGTCTGGTGCGCGCGGGCACGAGTGCTGCGCAGACGTGGGATCCCTTCCTCCGCGGATCCGCCGAGCATCGGACGGTCCGCGCCATCGCCCACGCGCTCGATCAGCACCGCGTCGGAGGCGTCGAGCCAGACGACGGTGGAGAGCTCGGTGAGGAGCCGGCGTGCGGCCGGCTCGGCGATCAGGCCGCCACCGCAGGCGATGACCATGGGGCCGGGGCGGCGGAGCACGGCTTCGAGCGCGGTGAGTTCCAGGTCACGAAAGGCCGGCTCGCCCAGGTCGGCGATGATCACTCCAGGGGATCGCCCCGCAGCCTTGGCGATCTCCTCATCGAGGTCGACGGCGTCCCAGCCGAGACCCCGTGCCACGAGCGGCGCGATGGTGCTCTTGCCCGAGCCGGGCAGCCCCACCAGCGCGATGCGGCGCAGTGCGCTCATCGCAGACGGCTGACGGCGCGGCGATGCGCGGCGACGGCGCGTCGCATCTCGCCGAGCGTATCGCCGCCGAACTTCTCCGTCGCCGCAGCGGCGAGCACCCACGCGAGCATCGCCTCTGCGACGACCGCACCCGCCGGCACCACGCAGATGTCGCTGCGCTCGTAATGGGCGTTGATCTCCGCACCGGTGTGGATGTCCACGCTGCGCAGCGGATGGAGCAACGTCGATATGGGCTTGAAGTGGACGAGCGCCCACACGGGCTCACCGTCGGTGACTCCTCCGACGAGACCGCCCTGCCGGTTGGTCAGGTGGTGAAAGCCGAGCTCCGCATCCCACCGCGGTTCGTCGTGCACGGCCGAACCCGGTGACTGCGCCGCGAGCACTGCGGCGCCAAGCTCGACCCCCTTGACCGACGGGATGCTGCACATCGCCTGCGCGATGAGCCCGTCGATGCGCCGGTCCCAGTGCACGTAACTGCCAAGTCCGGCCGGAACATGCGAGGCCACCACGTACGCGGTGCCGCCGAGCGTGTCGCCCCGCTCGCGGGCCGCATCGATGGCTGCCACCATCTGCGCCGACGCGGCGTCGTCGGCGCAGCGGACCGCGAACCGCTCGACGGCGTCCCACGCCACCTCACCGTCGGGGACCGAGACATGGATGTCGCCGATCCGGATGACGCACGAGTGGACGTCGACGCCGAGCGCTGCAAGGAGCGTCCGGCCCACGGCTCCGGCCGCCACCCGCGCGGCGGTTTCGCGGGCGCTGGCACGCTCGAGGACGTCACGCGCATCGCTGAATCCGTACTTCAGGACCCCCGCGAGGTCGGCGTGACCGGGACGCACGCGGGTGACCGGTTTGGACTTGAAGCCGCGCGCCTCCACCTGCATGGGGCCCTTCCAGTTCTCCCAGTCCCGATTCTCGATCACCAGCGTGATCGGAGACCCGAGGGTCCTGCCGCCGCGAACTCCGCTGACGATCCGAGCGGCGTCCTGCTCGATCTGCTGCCGTTTTCCCCGCCCGTGTCCACCCTGGCGTCGCCGGAGGTCGGGGTCGATGTCGCGAGTGGCGTCCATGGGCACACCTGCGGGCATGCCCTCGACGATCACGGTGAGTTGAGGGCCGTGCGACTCGCCGGCGGTGAGAAATCGAAGCATTCACAACGGATTGTATTGGCGGGCGCTCGTCTGACCCATTCACGTCGTCGATCGCCCAGTGAATTTGTCCGTGTCAGGTCCCGGGTGGGCGCGAAGACTGCAGGTGATGAGCGAGGCGATCAGCGTGCGGCGGACGGCCGTCGAGCACCTTCGCATCGCCCGGCTGCTCGAAGCCAACGGCGACGTGATCGCGGCGATCTGCGCCTACCGCGAGGTGGTCCGCGAGGGATCGGGAGCCGCCGCGTCCGAGGCCCTGCAGCGGATCGCCGCCCTGGCGCGGCTCCACTGAGCGCGCCCCGGCGCTGGTTTCAGAGACCGGCGGGGCGCGGCGGCGCGGCCGCCGACGGGGGCGTGTTCATGGTGGTGAGCAGCTCGTTGTAGAAGGTCTCGGCCTTGGGGATTCGGTGGAGGACCTCCACGCCGTCGCGCCCGGCCGACTCGATCTCGATGTCGCCGGCGCCGATGAGACGGTCGCCGAACGGACGGTGGATCACCGTGTTCTGGATCCGGTCGAGCGGGATGGTCTCCGCGGTCCTCGAGAGGATGCCGCCCTCCATGACGATTCGCCGGTCGGTCAGGTGATAGGTGGCAAAGCGCCAGCGAAGGATCCGCAGCCCCGCCCAGAGCACTGACCCGACGATGAGCACCAGGGCGACGATGGTCTTGACCGTCGATATCGACACCGAACCGACTGTCGCCGGCAGCTTGGCGTTGAGGACGATCGCGACGATGATGACGACGATCGCACCCAGCACGTGGCCGGCGAGCACCGACCAGTGCTGGCGGACCAGTGCGATTGAACGTTCCCCCGGCATCAACTGCGTCGGCATTGCCTCACCTCAACGAACCTCTGGACTTCGTGCGGGTCACGGACCGAGGTACAGGATGAGCGCTGCGCCCGCACAGAGGAACGGACCATAGGGTATCGGGTCTTTGAGCCCACGAACGCGTGTGATCAGAAGAACGATCGCCGTCGCGCCGCCGATGAACACCCCGGCGATCACCGCATAGACCGCGCCGAGGTTCGCGCTCGTTGGGCCGGCACCGGTTACCGCGCCCACCAGCGCACCGAGCTTTGCGTCGCCGAGTCCGATGCTTCCGCGGGACACAAGGTTCTGCACGAGGAAGAATGCCGCCACCCCGACCGCACCGATGATCGCGCCGGTCACGGTGAGGCGCGGCGACCACTCGCTGAGGACCAGCGCGGCGAGGATGCTCGGGTAGGTGATGACGTTGAGGATGAGCCGGTGCTTCAGATCGAAATCGACGATGTGGACGAAGATCGCGAGCCACAGCATGTGGATCAGCAACCCGGTGCCGAACTGCTCGTGCGCGGCGAAGGCCCCGAATCCGACCGCTCCGAGGGCCGGCGAGAGCCAGCGTTCCAGCCAGGTCCAGCCATAACGTTCGCCGGCCCAGGGGCGCGCCGGCCCCGGCTCCTCCGCCGCCGCGGCGGCTCGGCTCAGCTCCTCGGTGATATCGCGTTCGTAATCGAGGCGCTCCTGGCGTTCCTCCTCCTCGAGCCTCTCGAACCTCTCGAGCGTCACGGCAAGCCAGCCCGAGCCCAGCCCGACGAGGCCTCCGGCAACCGTGACGCCGGCGATGACCAGCGGCGGATTCACGCCTCGACTGCCCGGACCAGGGCGCTCCGCACCGCGGCAGCAGGCGCGACCTTACCGGTCCAGATCTCGAAGCTCAGCAGGCCCTGCTGGAGAAGCATCTCCAGCCCATCGCTGGCGCGATGGCCGGTTTCGCGGGCGGCGGCCACCACGTCGATCGGACGCGGTCGATAGCGGAGGTCGACGACGCTGCACGCCGCTGGAACCGATCGCGGATCGAACGGCAGGGACTCCAGTCCGACCGGGGTCGCATTGACCACGATCGCCGAATGCCGGCTGGTCGCAGCGATGGCGCCGCGATCCCACGGGACGGTTGCGATGTCGCCGGATCCGCGGAGGCGATGGACCAGGTCGGCAGCAGCAGTTTCACGGCGAGCGGCGATCCGAAGGCGCAGCAGCGGGACCCGGGTGAGTGCCAGCGCGACCGCGGCGGCCGCCCCACCGGCACCGAGCACCAGCGCGGTTGCACCCTGACGTGGCCACATCGATTCCTCGCTCAGCGCCAGCTCGAAACCGTCGGCATCGGTGGTCACCCCGAGGAGCCGTCCTCCGCGAACCGTGATCGTGTTCACGACGCCAAGGGACTCGGCGTCGCCCTCGAGGTAGTCGCAGCGCGCGGCCATCACGGCCTTGTAGGGCGTGGTGACGTTGCACCCGGTGTAGTGCCCTTCGCGAAGCTCCGCCACGAACCCGTCGATGTCCGACGGTGCCAGGTCGCGAATGACGTACGTGCCCTCGACGCCCGATGCCTGCATCGCGGCCTGGTGCATGACCGGGCTCGGCGATTTCGAGATGCCGGATCCGACGAGGCAGAGCCGGAGCGGCAGGGTGCTCACCGCGCTGCGCGCGCCGCGGCAATCCGGCGGGCGTCGAGCCAGCTCTGGAGCAGGACCGCCGCGGCCACCGCGTCGATCACCTCCCGCCTGCGCTTGCGACGGACACCGCTTTCGATCAGGGAACGCTCGGCGATGGTGGTCGTGAAACGCTCATCCCACAGCTCGATCGGGATCGCGGTCCGCTCCCCAAGCTCGGCGGCGAACGTTCGCGCGTGCTCGGATGCATCGCCTTCATTCCCATCGAGACGACGGGGCAATCCGATCACCACACGGTCCACATCGCGATCTTCCATCTCGTGAGTGATGCGTGCCCACATCGTTCGCGAGTCGTTTGGAATCGTCGCAAGCGGAGTGGCCAGCGTGTACGTCTCGTCGGAGACGGCAAGTCCGACCCGGACCGTGCCGACGTCGATGCCGAGGACGCGTCTGCCACCGGTGCCGTCCCCGGTCGCGCTCACGGCGACTTGGTTGCCGGCGCTACGAAATTCTCGACGATATCGATCTGTGACGCGCGCAGCGGGAGATAGAACAGCTTGAAGGGCCACTCGGAGACGGTCACGCCCTGCACCTTGGCGACGCTGCCGTCAACGATCGCCTGGGCCTTGGACGGATTCCTCCCGGTGAGCTGGGCTTTCAGAGTATTGAGGTTGACCTGCGGCTGGCTGAACGCGGTCGCCGAACAGGCCAGGATGACTGTGCCGTTGACGTTTGCCTGCGTCACCGCGCAGGGTGGCGTGGTCAGACTCCCTTTGGCCAGCACGTCGCCGGGCTTGACCAGCTTGTCGAGGTCGGCGATGACGTCGTTGTGGACCGCGGCGACATCATAGATGGCGGCTTCAGCCGTGCCTTTCACCGTGATCTGCGCCGCGGCGAATTGGGCACCGACCGCGGGCGGAAACGGTTGAGGCGTTACAACGAACGCGATTGCCTCTCCATTGCCGGCCGGATCCTTGGCGATGGGCTTGCCGGCCGCGTGCGCCACCAACTCTGTCTGCATCTGGCTCGAGAGCTGAGCCTCGACGGTGGTCACCTGTGAGGTCCAGTTGGCGACGTCAGTCGCGCTTGCGGCTGTGACCTGCTTGGGGTCGGTCCCGCCCGAGGCCCCGGAGCCGTTGGTCACGCTGATGGTGGTGTTGGGAGTCGGCTGGCAGGCTACCCCCGGACAAGGATCACCCGACCAAAACGTCAGGGTGCCTGCGTCGACATTCCCGTTGGCCCCTGCGGTGACGTTCACGTAGTGCGCGGTGGCATTGTACGGGTGCGTCCCGCAGTCGGAGCTCGGCGGCGGCGGGTTGTCCGGGCCCATGCATATGACCGTTTTCCGAGCGGGCACGAACGTCACCGACTGGTCAGACGTTTGAACGGCCGTTTGGGTCGGTTGGTTCGGATCCAACGTGAATGAGATGTCGCTGGTGGCGTCGGTCGAGAAGGTCAATGTCACCTTCGCGGCCACCGCCGGTAGCGTCGTGGTTCCGGTCGGAGTTGCCGTGAACTGAGACGAACCGGAGCCGCTCACCACACCGGTGAGGACGTGGTCGGCCGCGGTGGCCGCGGCGGGATTGGTGGTTCCCTGAATCGTCGAGCTGACCGAGAGCGGGGTTGCGGCGATGGTGATGGTGACCTTCGCGGACGGAGCGAGCGCCATGAACAGCAGGATTCCGATGACCGCGATCGCGGCAGCGGCGATGTACAGGAACCGGCGGCGATCCAACCCGCGCGGCGGCCGCCCGGCCGGTGGAAGCTGCGTGATCACACGCCGTGGTTCCAGCCTGGAGGTCGCCGGCGCATGAGCCGGTGGGCTGAGCGGTGGCGGCGCCGGCGGCGGAGCGGGCGGTGGTTCCAGCACAGCGGCGGCCGCGATGCCTCCAGCGCCCGCGGTCACGCCGCGGCCGGCTCCCGAGACGCCCACGCGGGGTCCGGCCAGCTCGATGCCCCGCTCGAATGCGGGCACCGACCCGTAGACCGGGAGCCCGCTGGCCCGGGCCAGCTGCTGAAGGCGGGGATCCTCGGTGACGATCGACGTGCGGCGGCCGGACTGATTGCTGAACTGCGCGAGCAGCCGCACGTTGAGCGGGGTCTGCAGTGCTCGGCTCGAGCCCGGGACGACCAGCCCGACATCCGGGTCGGCGGACGAACGGACCCGATCGATGAGATCAACGATCTCGTCGTCGGGCTTGGCGATCACAACAGCCGGCATCGGCGCCTATACCTTCATCGTCTTCAAAACGCGGCGCATGAGCCCTCCGAGGGGCTCGTCCGCGTCATCTTCCAGCGTCACGGCGTGTCGCGCAAGCCCCATCGGGGTGACATCCTGGCTGCCGACCAGGAGGCCGGTCGTGTCATACACACCGGTCACGTCACTCGGTCCGAGGACCTTGACGGTTGGTGGACGTGTGAACGGGACGGTATCCGACCAGTCGAGGATGCGAAGCTGCTCCGCGACCTCGGGGAGCGCGGCTCCTCCACCAGCGAGGCAGATGGACCCCGGAAGCGGGTCGGGACCGGCGAGCTCCTCGAGGGTGAGGGCGACGCCCTGGGCGAGGACTTCGGCGGTCGGGGTGAGGGCTCGACGAGCCATGGCGCTCTGCTCGGCGGCGAGGTGACCCTCGGAGTGGGCGACCTTGAAGCGCTCGGCCTCGTCGAGGTCCATCGAGAGATCGGTCGCGAGCCGCTTGGTGAACGAGCGTCCTCCGAGGGCGAACATACGCGTCGCCTCGATCCCGCCTCGCCGGACCACGGCGATGTCGGTGGTCCCGCCACCCACGTCCACGAAGATGGCGCCGAGCTCGTGCGACTCCGCCGAGGCGCAGCCACGGGCCAGCGCATACGGTTCGGCGACGGTGGCGACGAGCTCGAGGTCCAGCTCCTGGGCGATCGCCTGCAGGGCTCCGATATGGGTGAGCGGTGCGAACGTGTTGAACACCGTGATCTCGACGACGTGGCCCTGAAAGTCCACCGGGTTGCTCACGGCGTAGCCGTCGATGCGCACCGAGGTGATCGTGCTGTGGACCAACTTGACGTTGACCTCCTGGACGCCGAGGTCGTGCGACATCTGGCGCACGGCTTCACGGAGCGCGCGTCGCTGCACCGCCTGGAGTGCGGTGGCGAGGTCGGCCTGGGTGATGCGGGCCTGCGGTTGCGGCCTCGGCATGGTCATGGTCGTGCTGAAGCCGCGCACCTGCTCGCCGGCGATGCCGATGACCGCCTGTCCCGGGATGGTCTCGCACATGTCCTCGGCTTCGGTGAGCGCACGGTCGCAGTTGTCGATGACCGCCTGGAGGTCGGCGACGGCGCCCGCCTGCATGTGCGACTGCGCCTGGCGGACCTTGCCGACGCCGAGCACGATGCCCTTGTCGTTCTCGCGCTTGACGATCAGCGCCTTGACGAACTCCGTTCCGATGTCGAGGACGGTGAAGTGGCTCTGGAACTCTTCGCGGCGCTTGAGGAGTGCGAACTTTCGCTTGGGCATCAGGCGGCGTGCCCCATCGTCTCGGTGATCGCGGCGCGCAGCAGCGACACGGCCGCCTCGCGTTTCGCCGGGTCACCGACCTTGCCCCTGCCCAGGTCGGGACGTCCGCCGCCCTTGCCGCCGGTGACCTTCGCCGCGCCGGTGACCAGCGTCCCCGCGTGGACGCCCGCGTCGAGGGCCCGGCCGCCGACCTTGACGACCAGCGTGGCCGGACCGAGCACCGCGGCGACGCCGTCACCCTGGAGGCGATCGGCCAGGAGACGATCACCGGCCTGGGAGACGTCCTCGGCGTCGATGTCGCCGTCGAGCAGCAGGTGGGCGAAGGCCACGCCCCCGGCATCCTCGACGACGGCCGCGTCGGTGGCCACGGTCGACGGCGCGGCCTGGCGCACCTGGGTCACCTCCCGGCTCAGCTTGCGAACCTGGTCCTGGAGGGCCGCCACCCGTTCGGGGACCTCTTCCGGACGCGTCTTGAGCGCCCGGGCTGTGGTCACGAGCGCGGTCCCGATACGCCGCCAGCGCTCCTCCGCGCTCTCGCCGGAGACCATCTCGATACGACGGATGCCCTGGCCGATGCTGCTCTCGGAGACGAGGATCGCCGCACCCAGGTCACCGCTTCGGGTGACGTGCGTGCCGCCACACAACTCCCGTGACCAGCCTCCGAAATCGACCACCCGGACATCCGGCGAGTACGCCTCATCGATCAGCGCGATCGCGCCGCTGGCCCGTGCATTGGCGAGCGGCATGAGCGCGACGGTGCGCTCGAGATTGCGCCTGATGCCGTCATTGACGCGATGCTCGATGTCGGTGAGCTCATCGACGGTAAGCGCTCTCGGAAATGAGAAGTCGAAGGTCGCGTGCTCGGGGCCGACGAACGATCCGCGCTGGACGACCCCGTCGCCCAGGACCTCGCGGAGGGCGCGGTTGAGCAGGTGGGTGGCGCTGTGATGGCGAGCGATCCGGCCGCGTCGCTCGGCGTCGACCGTGGCATGGACCGCCTGGCCGGCCCGGAGCTCTCCCGATTGGACGAGCACGTCGTGCGCCCGGGCGTCGCTCCCCGCCACCGGCTGGGTGTCGCGGACGGCAGCGCTCCCGCCAGGCCAGGAGAGTGAACCGGTGTCGCCGACCTGGCCGCCGGCCTCCGCGTAGAACGGGGAGACATCGAGCAGCACGGGCCCGCTCTCCCCGGCGCCGAGCGCGTCGATCTCGCTGTCCAGGCCGATGCGCAGCACTGACGAGTCCGACTCCAGGAGGTCGTAGCCGACGAACCGCGTCGGCGGCAGCGCCTCGGCCCCGGCGAAACCGACGCGGCGCGCTGACGCCTGACCACGCTCACGCTGTTCCTGCATCGCCGCCTCGAAACCCTCGAGGTCGACGGTTGCCCCTCGCTCGGCTGCCATCTCGACCGTTAACTCGATTGGGAGCCCGAAGGTGTCATACAGGCGAAAGGCGTCGGCGCCGTCGATGCGGGTTGGGTTCGTCGAGAGCAGGGCGCTGAGGCGTTCCGTCCCGGCGTCGAGGGTTCGAGCGAAGGCCTCCTCCTCGATGCGCAGCGTCTCCTCGATCAGCCCGCGAAACTCGACGAGCTCCGGGTAGACCGGTCCCATGACGGTCACGAGGTCCGGGGTGCCGGCAGCGAGCCCGCCCCGAAGCGCGACGCGTCGAGCGTGCACCGCGGCGCGGCGGATGAGCCGGCGGAGCACGTAGCCGCGTCCCTCGTTGGCGGGGAGCACTCCTGCGGCGATCAGGAACCCGGCGCCACGGAGGTGGTCGGCGAGCACATAGAAGGACCGCTCGAGCGACGGATCGGCGGCGTCGGCCGCCGCCCGGGATTTGAAGTCGTTGACGATCGGCGCGAAGTGGTCTGTGCCGTACCCGGTCCGGTCGCCCTGCACGATCGCGACGATCCGGTCGAATCCAAGCCCGGTGTCGACGGTCGGATTGGGCAGCAGCGGCCTCGAGCCGTCGGGCTGCTGGTCGAACTCCATGAAGACCAGGTTCCAGAATTCCTCGAAGCGGTCTCCCCCACACTCATCCTCTGGGGTGCAGTCGGTCCGACCGCAGGAACAGGGGCCGCCCCAGTCGAAGTACAGCTCGCTGTCGTAGCCGCACGGACCCGTCGGGCCGGCCGCCCACCAGTTCTCGGTCAGACGCGAGATGCGTTCACGGGGAACGCCGATCCGCTCGACCCAGAGCCGCTCCGACTCGGTGTCATCCGGGTAGATGCTCGGCCAGAGACGCTCGGGGTCGAGCCCGAGCACCTCGGTGGAGAACTCCCACGCGTAATCGATCGCACCTTCTTTGAAGTAGTGGCCGATCGACCAGTTGCCGAGCATCTCAAAAAAGGTGTGATGTGTCGGGTCACCGACCGACGCCATGTCGTCATATTTCAGCCCGGCGCCACGAAAGCATTTCTGACACGACACGAGGTCGCGCGACGGTGGCGTGCGCTGTCCGGTGATCCACGGTTTCAGCGGCACCATGCCGGCCACAGTGAAGAGAAGCGACGGATCGTCGTGGGGAATGAGCGGAAAGCTCGCGAGCCGGAAGTGCCCGCGCTCTTCGAAGAAGCGAAGAAATCGCTCCCGGATCTCAGAGCTGAGCACGTGCAAAAGTATTCGACAGCAAGTTGTCGAAGTTTACGGGAGGCGGTCCATAAGCGGCCGTAGCAGTCCGAAATGCGGCATTTGTATGTGGCATGGCGCTCACTCTGCACCCAGACGGACGGCAGCGGACGACGAAAACTAGGTGCTGCATCGGTGAGAAGGTGTCAGGAAGGTGTCAGACGGGCTCAGGCTCTCAACCACCCTTACGCCCTTTGGTGGTCGGTTCTAAGCAGCCCCGGGCCCGAGCTGTTTGGATCCATCGCCGCGCCGTGGACAACGGAGCGTCAGCGTAACCCTGCTCAACTCGTCCGCGACCCAGTCTTGCGACCGCGGCCGCGGTGGTCTTAGGGTCGCCCTTCCGCGATGGCACTTTGTTCTTACGGTCCTTGAGGAATTGGCGATATGTGGCGGCCACGTGCTCAAGGAATGCATCGGTGAGCCCGGACTGTTTGCCTACGGGTATTCGCAGCACCGGCGTCGCCGCGGCGTGGGCGGCTCGCCGGAGCAGCGTCGCCAGGCCGAGCGTTTGGAGCAGAACTCGGTCGATCGAACCGTCAGTGCTGTGCAGCTCTAGGGCGTGGCACCGAGGCCGGCCATCGGCTAACTGCACTGTGGCTACGAAGCTGAGCCCGTCTGCACGGTCCACCTCCATGCGGAAGCCGCCGTCGTCGGTGGGGTCCACCGTCATCCAGCCGTCCATCTGATCTCCCAAACCTTGTCGACTTGCATGGCCAGTCCATATCGCGAAGGTTGCGATGGGCAAGTCTACGTATTCTCTACCCATGACCTCGCCAGTGGCTACCGGCCCACCCCCCGCTGCATCGCTGGCAAGCCACCAACGTGATGGCGGCTTGCGCCTCGACGGCGCTCGGCTGCGGCACGAACTCCGTGTCCGGGGCTTAACCGCCAGCCGCGTCGCCGACCTCGCCAGCATGTCGCCAAACACCCTCACCAGGGCTTTGGCCGGGGATCCGATCAGCGAGCGCACGCTGCGGTCGATCGTCCGGGTACTCACCGAGTTCCCGATGTTGCCGGGTGCAACGGATCTCGTGGCCAGTGCGCCTACCGCTCACCCGGGATCCGTGGTCGGTGACTGAGATCGAGCCGCGACTCATGTATGACGTGCCAACGGCGGCACGGATGCTGTCGCTCTCAAGGTCGACGGTGTTCGACCGGATACAGCACGGCGAGATCGCCTCAGTGAAAATCGGCGCCAGGCGACTCCTCGCCCACCGCGACCTCGAGGCGTTCATCGAGCGCCATCGCACAAACGAAAGCGCCACCGGGCGACTATCCCGAGTGGCGCATCGGGAGGGCAGTATCAGTGCCCCCGAATCAAGAGCGTAGCAGCACCGCCGCCGATCTGGAAGTTGGCCCGCACCTTTCGGACAACTTCGACCGATCGGTGCGGGACATCCTCGAGAAGAGCGGATTTCGTGCGCCCTCCGACTGGCAGCCGCTCGATGCCGTGGAGCGATTCCTGGCCGAGTTCATCGCCTATCCGAGTGAGGCTGCCCGGGTTGCTCACGTGCTTTGGATCGCGCACACGCATTGCATGGACAAGTGGGAGTCGACGCCCCGAATTGCATTTCTCTCGCCCGAACCCGGCAGCGGTAAGACGCGGGCGCTGGAACTGACCGAGCTCCTGGTGCCACGCCCGATCTCGACCGTCAACTGCACCTCCAACTATTTGTTCCGCCGAATGGTCGATCCGGCAGGAACGCCGACTGTCCTCTACGACGAAGCCGACACGATATTCGGCCCTCGCGCCAAATCCGAGCATGAGGAGGTCCGCGGGTTTCTCAATGCCGGCCATCGCAAAGGCGCGTCCTCCGGTCGGTGCGTCGTCAAGGGCAAGAGCATCGTCACCGAGGACTTTCCTGCCTACTGCGCGGTGGCACTTGCCGGCCTGGACGATCTCCCCGACACGATCATGTCGCGTGCGGTCGTGATCCGGATGCGCCGGCGCGCACCCGATGAGAACGTTCAGCCCTTCCGCCGTCGGGAGTGTGAAGCCGAGGGAATCAGGCTGCGCACCGCGCTCGCCACCTTCGCTCGAATGATCCCAGAGGGCGTGTGGCCCGAGCTGCCCGCTGGCATCGCGGATCGCGACGCCGACGTCTGGGAAGCGCTCATCGCGGTGGCCGATGCCGCTGGCGGCGACTGGCCCGAGCGCGCTCGTGTAACCGCTGTTACCTATGTAACCGCGCCAGCGTTAGGGAGACAGACACTCGGCGTGAAACTGCTCGAGGACCTGCGAACCGTATTCGGCGAATCTGAGCACATGCTCACGGTGTCGATTCTGGAGTCACTTAACGCCCTGGAGGAGTCACCTTGGGGTGACATTCGCGGCAAGCCGTTGGATGCACGCGGTCTGTCGCACCGGCTCGGGAAGTACGGCGTACAACGCCACACCGTGCGCATCGGATCAGTCATCGGCAAGGGATACAGCCGGGGTGATCTCGCCGACAGTTGGAAGCGCTACCTGGAGCCGCTGGTGTGACCGCTCCGGAACGCTATCAACTATCGACAAGCGAAATTATTAAGGAAGAGGTAGACGATGCTCTCTGTCTCCGTACCGGAGCGGTCACATCGGTAACACGGTTACAAAGCGTCGGTCTACCTCCTGGATGGCTGGCAGAGGACGATCGCCGGCGCGCGCGGATGATGGCCGCGGGCAAGCAACGCCTCGAGCACTCGCGCAAGAGGCGCCGATGATTGTGGCCGAGCTCCAGGCTGCAACCATCCAGCTCGCGCAAGGGTTCGGCTGGCGCGTCGTCAGGTTCCAAGGTGACGGCGCCCTCCTTCCGGACTTAGTCCTAGCCAGGGGTTCACGGGTTATCGCTGTCCTGTTCAGCACGCCGACCGCCGAGCAGCGCGTCCGGATGGACGCACTCACGGACGCCGACGTGTTGGCGGTCGCGTGGACACCCGAGCACTGGCGTGATGGCACCATCCAGCATCACCTCAGACGACAGACGCCGCAATGGGCGCCGCGATGACGGTGCGCGCAGTCTGCGCCCCCGGGGGGTGGGTTCCGATCCTCGCTCGAGGCCGCTCCGGCGGCTTTGCCCGGTTCGCTGGGGGTTTTATTTGCTTTTGCGCCGGGACCCATCCCGAGCGGAATAACGGAGGACAAGCCGATGCGCGTCTGCGGTCACTGCGGCGAGCGCAAGCCGCCTTCTGAGTTCGGAGTCGCGCCTTACTGTCGCCAGTGCGTCCGCGAATACCATCGAGCTCGGCGAGCGGCGCAGCGTGCCGACCTGCAGGGAATTCGGGAGCCGGAAGCGTTACCAGGTGTTACTCCACCCGTTACGGGGCGCCCGCAGGCGTTACGTCCATGACGACGCCGATCCGGTGTGCGGGGTGCCAACGCTGCTTCGAGCCGAGACGCAGCGACGCGCTCACGTGCTCGGTGCGTTGCCGCGTGGCGGCATGGCGCCGACGTCACGACGCGACGGTGTCGGTGTCCGCTGCGGTGGACACTTCCGCCGTGAGGGAGGCGCCGAGTCATGAGGAGCTCGACGGCTGGCGCCGAGTGCCAGGCGGCTACGTCATCCCGCCGGCCGATCCACGCAACACGTACTTTGTGGACCCCGACGAACTCAGGAGGATCTGACCATGCCCGACGAAATCGACGAGACGAAGAACAACGGGGAGCAGAACAACCCCCGCCCCCGCTGGGTCATTGAGCTGGAGCGCAGCCTACTCACCACAAAGGACTTGATCGTGCCCATCGTGACCATGCATTGCCAGTTGGTAGACCGAAATGACGAGGTCCACGCCGACTTCGCCGTTCCTCTCGAGTACCTGTCAGCGCTGGGGTTTGCCGCCCAGCTGGTCGAAGATGCCGAGATTGCCAATCTCCACGCCAGGGCAGACGCCGGCGACGAGCAGGCCAAGGCGGAGCTCGAAGAGAAGGCCCAGCAGTGGGATGACAACAAGCTGAAGCGGACCTACGGGTTCGACCAGGACGAGTCCGAAAAAACCCCGTGATACGATGAGTCCACGCTCCGCGTCCGCTGCTGAAATGCACCGGACAGCCGCCTGCGGCGGTGAGGATCGAAGGCGATACGCGCCGAGGCTGGATTGTCCACCCCCGGAAGTCATCTGAACGCCGCGTTGGCGGCTATTTCAACGACTTCTCGTGGAGGTGGCGTAATGCCACAACGGAGCTTCGGCGCTATCAAAGCCGAGCAAGACACACTGCGCGCGCGTGTCGGCCAGCTGGTCGATCAGAAGCGCGAACTCGAAATCAAGTTGGACGTCGACGGCGGGGACGCCGGCCTCGAGGAGCGCAAGGCCAACGTCGAGCGCGGACTCGCCAAGGCGAGCAAGCAGCTCGAGACTCTCGGCGACGAGTACCGCGCCGAGCTGCGGCGTCGCGTCGACGAGGGCACGGTGAGCACCGAGTCCGAACAGGATCAGATCGACCGGGCGCGCGTGGAGACTGAGCCGCGGGTGCAAGCGGAGCAGATCGCTCCGCACCGTCGCCAAGCGCTCGACGGCGCCATGCGGACCCTCGAACGCTGCCAGCGCGACGACGTGATGAACAGCCGCGCAGCCGTCGCTATGGAGGCGGTGGTGCGCAGCCGGGACCCGATGGGATTGACCGCGAGATACCTCACCGCGGTTGCCGACCCCGCCTACAACTCAGCGTTCGGCAAGCTGCTCCAGTACGCGGACACCGCGGCCATGCGGATGACGGCGGATGAGCCGGCAGCGGTGCAGCGTGTGACCGCGATCGAGAGCGAGCGCGCCATGGTCGACGCCACCGGCGCCTCCGGCGGTTTCGGACTGCCGATCGCCATCGACCCGACGATCCTGCTCACCGGCGCGGGTGCGCTGAACCCGATTCGCGAGCTCGCGGACGTGCGCCAGATCAGCACCTACACGCTGAGACTGGTGTCCGCGAACACGCCGGCCGCGAACTACGGGGCCGAGCTGACCGAGGTGGCGGACGGGTCGCCGACGCTGGTGCAGCCGACCGTCACCACGGCAAAAGGGATGGAGTTCATCCCCTTCTCGATCGAGATCGGCGAGGACTGGCAGGGCCTGCAGCAGGAGCTGCTCAAGCTGCTCACCGATGGGCAGGCCGTGCTCGACGCGACCATGTTCCTGACTGGGACGGGGTCGAACCAGCCGCAAGGTCTCTTCAGCGGTGCAGGTGGGTTGCAGACGACGCAGCGCACTCAGACCGCGACCAGCTCGACCACCGTGATCGGCGACCTGTATGCGGTCCGACAGGCGATCAGTTCCACGCGGTTCTGGAAAAACGCGACGTTCGCCGCCAGCCCGACCGCCTGGGACGTCTTCTACCGCTACGTCGCGCAGGCGAGCACGACCGACCCGCTGCCGTTCACGCAGGGGCGCGGCGGTCCGTTCCTGGGGACGCCGAAGGTCGAATGGTCGACGATGAGCGCGGCCACGACAGTTACGGGCAGCAAGGTCGCTATCGTCGGCGACTGGTCAGGCTTTGTGATCGCCGATCGCGTCGGCGCATCGGTGGAGTTGATCCCGCATCTCTTCGGGAGCGCCAACCGTTTTCCGATCGGAGCTCGGGGCCTCTACTACTACTGGAGGACCGGCACGGCCGTCTCCAAGCCCTCCGCATTCGCGTACCTCGAAGTCAAGTAGTGATGGCCGGCGACGCCCCGTATGGCGACGTCGACTATGCGGACGAGGGACTGCAAGCCGACCACCAGAAGCGGTATCCGATCGACAGCGCGGCGCACGCGAAGGCGGCGTGGACGTTCATCAACATGGAGGACAACGCCGCCCAGTATTCGGCGAAGGATCTCGCCCTCGTCAAGGGCAGAATCCTCGCCGCCTGCCACAAGTTCGGAGTCGATACGGGTGAGAACGCCGCCGATCTCGATGGTTTCGACCACCGCGGGGGACCGCCGCGCGATGGCCTGGTCCGCGCGCTTCCGGGCCTCGAGGTCCGGGACGCGCCCGCCGGAGATCCCAGTCCGGGGACGCTGATCGGCTACCTGGCGGTCTTCGACCAGTGGTCTGAAATCAACTCGCAGCACGAGGGTCATTTCATGGAGCGGATGGCTCCGGGTGCTTTCGCCGGAACCATCGCCGACAACCGGGACCACATGCGCGTGACCTTCAACCACGGCAAGGACCCGTCGCTCGGCGACAAGGTGCTGGGCATCCCCTCGGTACTCGCCGAGGACGGTCGCGGCGTCCGCTATGAGGTGCCGCTCTTTGACACCGCGTACAACCGCGAGCTCGCACCCGGACTCAAGGCCGGCGCCTACGGCTCGAGCTTCCGTTTCCACGTCACCGCCGACGACTTCGCGCGCAAGGTGAGCAAGTCCGCATACAACCCCACCGGCTACCAGAGCGCACCGTGCGCGCACTGCAGATGCAGGAGTTCGGCCCGGTCACCTTCCCGCAGTATCCAGGTGCCACCGCGGGGATGCGCTCGCTCACCGATCGGTTCCACCCCTACCTGCCGGGTGTGCAGGCCGTCACAGCGCCGCGCGTGGAGGAGTTCCTAGCTCTGATCGGAGGCTGAAACCTCATCGTCCGGTCATGGGGGCGGTTGCGCTGCTCGGGATCTCCTCCCTCGAATCGGCGCACCGCCTTCCCGCCGACGGCACGAGGAGGGCCCACCCTTCAGCGCAACATTCAGCGCGTGGAGGTTCGCTCATTTGCCTGAAGCCGCTGACCAAGTCTCGGACAACGGTCCCGCCGAAGCGATGCTCTGGGAAGAGGCGCGTCGTCAACTGGTGCGTCAGGAATTGGTCCTCGATACCCTGCGCACCCAAGCAGTCGCCATGCTCTCGGTTGCTTCCATCGTGGCCGGATTGTTTGGATCCCGCGTGCCAGCGAATCCTGTTCCAGGCGCTGAAGCCGCCGTCGTAGCGGCGCTCGTGTTGTTCGGACTCACCGCCGTGCTGGCGATAGTCATCATCCGCCCCTGGGATTGGGTTTTTTCACACGGGCTTGACGACGATATCCGCGCGGTCGAGAACGGTGAGTTACTCAAGGTAGGCGACCTTAGCTATTCGTGGGCGAAGGATTTTGAGGTTTGGCGTACTGGCAATCAGACGAAAATCAACCGACTGACCTGGTGCTTTTCGTGGGCCTGCGCCCTCACCGGAGTGCAGGTCATCGCCTGGGGCCTAGCGATACTTCAGCCGCGCTTGTTTCCCTGATCGCCTTCGCTTTTCTTCAGGTGCTCAGGCTTCGTTTGGATGTACTTAGGCTTTGGGACCGTCGACGTCTCTTGACCGGTCTTGCCGCCCTTGGAAGTACCCGTGCCTCCGGTCCCACTGTCCCCTTTATCGACCGCATTAGGCATGGTCGCGAAGATAGCACTACGCTCCGCTCGTTGACGGCCGGGCAGGTAAGGGCCGTGGAAGCTACCATGCAGCGGTGAGCGATGAGACTGAGATCCTCGTCGGCTATGCGTCCCCCGATTTTTTGGGAGCGCGGCCTCCTTCCGACTGGACATTGACGTTCTCGGTTCACGACGAGAACAACAAGCGCCTACACCTCGAGCGGCGCGAAAAGCGAGACGCGAACGGAGATCGGTTCTTCCTCGTGACGCTTCCCGGTGACGTGCTCGCACGAGGTTGCCTTCGTCCGTCAGGCTCTTTTGAATGGGTCCCTCGCATCCCCGGCGGTGATCCGGAGTAGGCGACCGGGCTCCTAGACGGGAGGCGGTGCGAGAGGCCCCGGGGGGGTTGCCCCTGGCGCGGTCCGTCTCGCGTTCTTAACGAGCCGCCCAATGCCGGCCAGGACGACGACGGCACCGAGGCCGACGTAGGCAGTGATCGCCCACGGCAAGGGAAACCACGCCGCAGGGCCGAACAGAACGACCACGGCCGCCAGGAAGGTGAGGCAGCCGCCGCCGCATCCGGAGCGCTGCGTGACGACCGTGGTGACACTGCCGTCGGGGTAAGTAATGGTCGTTCGCCTCATCGCCCGGACCGTTTGCGCGTGATCGCCGCGACGGTCTCCCGTTGCATGCCCAGGGTCACGTGCGAGTACAGATCCAGGGTGATCGCGACGCTGGCATGTCCCAGCCTTTCGCTAGCGACCTTCGGGTGCATGTCCCCCTTGAGCCAGTTGGTCGCCGCCGAGTGCCGCAAGTCGTGAAAGCGGATCCGCGGGAGGCCGGCGCGGTCGAGGATCGCCTTCAGCCGATCGCGGAGCACTTGCGGGCTCAGGAAGCCGCCGAACTCGGTGCAGAACACCAAATCCGCGTCCTGCCACATGGAGCCGACAAGGAGCCGCTCCTGGAGCTGCCGAGTGCGATGGTCACGCAACGCCTCGACCGTCTCGGGGAACAGGGCCACGCTGCGCCGGGATTGTCGCGACTTGGGGCTCGTGATGCTGCGATCCGGCCCCCCTACCTGGGGCAGTGATCCGGTCACGGCGATGGTGCCGGCGTCGAGGTCGACGTCCTGCCAGTGCAGGGCCAGGATCTCCCCTTGCCGTATCCCCTCGCGGATCGCAACCACGAAGAGAGCCTCGAGGCGATCACCTCGGATAGCGGTCAGGAAGCGGTCGAAGTCGCCATCTGCGAGGACGTGCATCTCGTGGCGGTCGACCTTCGGACGGTCGCCTGGGTCGATGAGTTCGGCGACGTTCCGGGACACCTTGCACTGCCGTACCGCCTTGGCCAGCGCCCGATGGACGAGTGCATGGAGATGGTGCGCGGTGGTCGATGACAACCCCAGCCCGCCCTCGATCTTTGGGGAGGTCATGTGGCGATACAGGGNNGTCTCGCGCAGGTCGAACGGCGCCAGCTGTAGCTCGAAGTCGCCCGCCTCCAGCTTCGCGAGCGGCTTCTCGGCCAGAGGGGACCGCAGCAGGTACGCTTCGATGTAGTTTCGGTAGTAGTGAGCGCTGCTCGCCTTCAACCCCTGGAGGTTATCGAGCCACTCGCGCATCCACCCGCCCACCGTGACCTTTGCGTCAGGGAGCGAGACGCCCGAGCCGATCAGCCGCAGCGCCTCGGCGAGCCTCTCCTCCACCGCCTTCTGATTCGGCCCCGAGAGCCACCGGACGGTGCCATCCGGCTGCTTGAGGCGACCCACCCAGCGACCATCGCCACGCTGGATCACAGCCCCTGTACCGGCGACACGCCGGGTGCGCCGCTTCTGTGACACCTTCGCAGGGTGTCGGCGCTTAGGAGCGGGTTGGGTATCGTTGTCCATGTCTGCTCTCCAGTAGCGGGCCATGCCCCCGGACGGTCGCACGTCGCGGGGGTTTCTTATTGCCTTGATTCTACCGGAAAGGTGTCAGAAGGTGTCAGGCCCGACACCTTGGAGCCGTAAATCGAATACGAATCGAAGAGCGCGCCCCAAGTTGTCGAATTCTACACGGNNTCGAAGAAGCGAAGAAATCGCTCCCGGATCTCAGAGCTGAGCACGTGCAAAAGTATTCGACAGCAAGTTGTCGAATTCTACACGGGCGCCTCGGCCCCGAACTCCTTGCGAAGGTGCTCGACTGCCGCGCGCTGCAATCGTGAGACGTGCATTTGCGAAATACCGAGTCGCTTTGCGACCTCGGTTTGCGGCAATTGTTCGACAAATCGCAGCGCCAGGATCTTGCGTTCGCGCGGCGTGAGGTGGGCCATCACCTGCTCGAGGACGTCCTGCATCTCGACGCGTTCGAGGTTGTCGTCGGACAGCCCGAGACGGTCTCCGAGGGTGAGCGGCTCGGCGCCGCCACCGACCGGGCCGTCCAGGGAGACAGTGTGCTGCGCCGGTGCGACCTCCATCGCGGCAAGGACCTGGTCGGGCTCGAGCCCCACCTTCGCCGCGATCTCGGCGACCGACGGCGACCTGCCCAGCTCGTTCTGGAGCTGCTGGGTCGCAGCGTTCACCTTCGCGAGGTTCTCCTGGAGGCGCCGCGGGACCCGTACGGCCCAGGACCGATCCCGGAAGTGGCGGCGGATCTCGCCGGCGATGGTCGGCGTGGCGAAGGTGCTGAACTCGTTCTCCAGCGATGGGTCGAAACGCTCAATCGCCTGAATCAGGCCGAGGAATCCGACCTGCTCGATGTCCTCGAGGGGCTCGCCGCGATTGGCGAACCTACGGGCGATGTAATGGACGAGATCGCTGTTGAGCTCGACAAGGCGTTCGCGGATTCGCGGGTCGCGCGTCTTGTTGAACTCGCGCAGCAGACGCCGCATCTCGGCGCGCTCAGCCGTCTCCGCCGGCTTCGCAATCGTTCGCTCGCGGGTCGCCACACCGTCGCCGCGACCCGGCGAGGGGGTCACGACGCCTTGTATTTGGTCAGCCGGACGCGCAGGCTCCCAGTTCGCTCGTCGACCCGATACGTGCTGTCATCGACAAAGAGCCCCATCAGGCGGAGCGCCAGGTCGGTGGCGGCGACAAGTTCTCCCTCCCGCCCGAGCCCGGCCTGCTCGGCCCGAGCTCTGAGCTCGGCCTCTCGGTTCACCGTGCTCCGCACCGTGACCTCGAGCCCGGTGTCGCTCATCTTGAAGACGATGCGCACCTGGCCGGCGATCGACCCCGAGCCCTCGAGGCAGCGGATCGCGTTCTCGCAGGCCTGTGCGACGGCGATCGTCAGGTCGTCGATCGCATCCATGTCGAACCCGGCAAGCGATCCGAACGCGCCGGCCGCTCTCTTGGCAACGAGGACGTGCTCGCGGTCAGCCGGCAGCCGGAGCTCGGAGACGGTTCCCATCGCGCTACTCACATACCCCGCGAGCCGAGCGCCGAAACCGCCGGGGCCGGGGCTCAGGCGCCGGACGGTTCGGAGGAAGGCACCGTTGGGGCTGCGGCACCGGCAGCACGGCCCTCATCGACCGCGCCCGCGATCTCGGCCTCCCACTCGCGTGCCTCAGCCTCTTCCCGGCGGCGTGACCGGACGCGCCAGAAGAACACAGCACCGGTCACGGCCGCGCCTGCAGCCACAAGTCCTTTCTTACCGAACGGAACGCGCATTCCACGAGCCTCCCGAATTGCCGACTCGGTGATTATGGGCCTCGGCGGCGCGCCGGCGCGAGCACTGCGCCGGTGACCTCGAAGAGCACGACGCCGATCGCGTCGGCGACCGGATGCAGCGCGCCGAGCTGCGGCCCCCCGGCTCGGGTGGCGATGGCCACGAGCTCACCGGCGACCACGCCGACGGCGGCGAGAACGAACGCGAGCAGGACCGAGCCGCGCCGGGGCAACACCAGCGCCGACACCGTCGTACCAATGAGAACGAAGAGGATCGCGAGGCCGAGCCCCGGGCTCACGGCGTCCGGGTGGTCGGAAGGATCGCGATGCCGAGGTCGTGAAGCTGACCGGGGTCGACCGGAGCAGGCGCATCGGTCATCGGCTCCTGCGCCTGCTGGTTCTTGGGATAGGCGATCACGTCGCGGATGTTGTCGGTGCCAAGCCCTTCCATGACCATGCGATCGATGCCGCCGCTGATCACGGCAAGCCCCGGGACCGCCAATTCCTCGTCAGCATGCTTCAGCAGCCGCGAGCACATCATCGGCGTCAGCGTCAGCGA
>PKWB01000038.1:12654-32311 GCA_003131685.1 Candidatus Dormiibacterota bacterium | reverse complement strand
CCTCGGTCATCAGCTGGATCAGGTCGTCGAAGAGACGGTGGTAGATGCGGTCGACCCGGTCATCCCCGGCGGCGATGCGCCGCGCCTGGAGGACGTCTCGCGAGACCACCGCGGCGAGGATGCCGCGCACCTGGTCGCTGCAGTAGGCGGCCATCTTGGGGACGTCGACGTACGTCTCCAGGGGCGGCAGGTCAGCCAGGTTGCGGGCGAGCTTGGCGATGCTCACGCAGTGATCGCCCATGCGCTCCAGCTCGGACGACATGTTGAGCAGGCCGATGATCTCGCGCAGCTCGCGGGCCTCGGGGCTGCGGTTGACGATGAGCGAGAAGGAGATCTCCCGGAGCTCGCGCTGGCGGTCGTTGACCAGCGCGTCGTCGGCGATCACGNNCAGCTCGCCCATGTCGGCGACGATGCGTCGCAGGTGCGTCAGCTCATCAGCGAGCACAGGGTGGTTGGGGTGCAGCAATGGCTCGCTCATATCCACAGAACTCTACTGTCCCTGGAGAACACCATCAGATCGCCCCCGCACCATAGCCATTTCACAATCGCTTTGGGGCGCAGGCTCACCGCATACTCGAAGCCGTGCAGTACGTCGCATCGGCGCCCTGAGACCGGATCGACCAGGTCGAAGGCCTGCGCCGCCAGGTGGCCACCATAGAGGCGCTCATGTTTGCCTGCGACGCTCCTCCCATCCTCATCACGCTCGTCGAGGACCTCTACCAGTCGATCGGCCGTTTGGAGATTCCGCCCCCCGCGTACGCTCTCCCGACGTCTCTGCTGGACGCAGGCTGAGCGTCCGCCCGATCCGGGTGCGGAAGCGCCGGGCCAGATCCTCGGGCTCCCACGTGTAGGGAAGGCCGGTGGAGACGACCACACGGTTGCGACGCTCGTCGTAGCGGAAGACCGGCGGTCCGCCGCCGTTGACGCGGCGGTCGAGCTCATCGGCGAGCTCGATGATCACCGCGAGCTTGTCGATGCGCTTGATGTCGTCGCGTGTGCAGAGCCGAGCGTACCGCGGCAGGTTGCTGCGGGCCTTGCCCAGCCGCGCCAGCGTCGTCGCGATCAGGGCCACCTCGCGATGGGTGAAGCCCTGGAGGTCGGCGGAGGCGGTCACCCCGGCGGCGTGGGTCCAGCGGTCGTAGTAGTTGATGCTCGGCCCGACGTCGAGCAGTGTGGTCGCATGGTCGAGCACCTCGCGCATCTCCGCGGTCATGCTCGGGTCGGCGACGCCGAGGATGGCGCGGGTCATCTCGACCCGGCGCGTCGCCCGGCCCGCGTCCCACGTCGAGAACCGCGACGCCAGCGCTGCCACGGACGAACGCCGAACCTGCCACACCTCGGGAAGCGGCAGGTTCAGCTCGGCAAGCGCGATGCCCTCACGCAGGCCGTGGCCCGAGACCATGAGGGTTCGAGCCCCAAGGGCTTCCATCGCCGCGATGACCACCAGCGCACCGCCGGCGATCGAGTCGGCGCGGTCGGTGGAGAGGCCGGGCACCGATCGCAGCGAGGCGCCGCTCCGGGTCGTCAGCCGCGATGTGAGCTCGCGGACCTCCCGGCGCTGCAGGACATACCCGTCGACCCGGGCGATCGGATGAGCCACCGAACGCATGTGGATCTTGGCGAGGTTCCGCACCGTGCCCCCGGTGCCGACCATGCCGCCATCCTCGGGAAGGACCGGGACTCCCGCATCGCTGAGGGTCTGGGTCACGTGGTCGCGAAGCGCGGCGATCTCGGACGCCCGCGGGGGGTCGCTGCCCAGGAACTGGTCGGTCACCACCAGCGAACCGAGCTCGAACGTCCACCAGCGCAACGCGCGGCGGCGCTCGAAATAGGCGAGCTCGAAGCTCCCGCCGCCGACGTCGATGAGGTAGCCGGTATCGATCGGGAGACCGTGCACGGCGCCGAGAAACGCGTAGCGCGCCTCCTCCTCACCGTCGATGACCTTGATCGCCAGGCCCGTGTCCGCCTCGAGCCTGGCAAGCACGCTGTCCCGGTTGGTGGCGGTGCGGATTGCGGCGGTCGCGACCGCGACGGTCCGCTCAGCCCCCGCCGCTGCCGCAACAGCCCGGAAATCGCGCACCGCCGCGACCGCATCGGTCACCGCGCTCGCCTCGAGGCGGCCTCGAGCGTCGATGTGGCGGGCCAGCTGGAGTGAGGTGCGGGCGTCGGCGATGATGTCGAGCTGACCTGATTCGTCGAGCCTCAGGACTGCGATTCGGGCCGAGTTCGATCCGATGTCGATGACTGCGAGCGGCGATGCCAAGGTGACCCTCTCCCTGGTCCGAACTCGGGTGGGAGCGGCAAGTATAGGCAGGGCCAACTCCCGGGCCGTCACCGCCGTTCGATGACGGCGACGTCGGGCGCTGCGGGTTCGCGCTGCTCGAGGATGCGGTCCAGCCGGTAGCCGACTCCGTAGACCGTGGTGATCCTGAAGGGCAGCGCCTCGAAGGGCTCGAATTTCTCGCGAAGCCAGCGGACATGGACATCGACGGTCTTGCGCTCGCCAAAGAACTTCGGCCCCCAGACACGCCGGATGAGCTGCTCGCGCGAGTGCACCCTCCCCGGGTTGGCGAGGAGGAAGGACAGGAGGTCGAACTCCTTCGGAGACAGGCGCAGCGCTTCCTGGCCGACCCGCACCGACCGTGCGCCGCGATCGAATCGGAAGTCACCGAACTCCTCGACCTCGACGACACCTCGTTCCTCAGCGGTGGGCTGCGCGCGGCGCAGCAGTGCCATCACCCGCGCGGTCAGCTCAGCCAGCGAGAACGGCTTGGTCATGTAGTCGTCGGCGCCGACCCGGAGGCCGACGATCTTGTCGAGCTCGCTGTCCCGGGCGCTCAGGACGAGCACCGGCGTGGTCGTCTCCTGACGCAGGATGCGACACACCTCGAGGCCGCCGAGCTCGGGGAGCATCAGGTCGAGCACGATCAGGTCGGGTCGAAACTCGCGAGCCTTCTCGAGCGCCTCGATCCCGTTGGCGGCCTGGCTCACCTGGTATCCCTCGCGCACGAGATTGAAGCGGAGGGTCTCACGGATGACCTCCTCGTCCTCGACCACCAGGATGTGCTTGGCTCCCACGATATTGGCTGAGCCTAGCCACCTCCCCTTTATGGAGGGGTTAAGGAAAGGTCAAAAAACGGGCGTCTCCCGGTAGGTGCCGAATACCGTCCGCAGCGCCTCGACGATCTCGCCCTCGGTGGCGCGAGCCCGCACGCAGTCGATGATGGCCGGCATCAGGTTGTCGGCGCCGCGGGCAACCTCCTGGAGCGCATCGAGCCGGGTGGCGACACTGGTGTTGTCGCGGCGTTCGCGCAACGCCCTGAGTCGTGCCGCCTGCTCGACCTCCACGTTGGGGTCGATGACCAGCGTCGGCGGCTGCACCATGTCGACGCTGTGCTCGAACACGTTGACGCCAACAATGACTCTTTCTCCGGTCTCGAGCTGGCTCTGGTAGCGGAATGCCGCGTCGGCGATCTCGCGCTGCGGAAAGCCCTCGGCAACGGCGTCGAGCATGCCGCCGCGCTCGGCGATCGCCGCGAAGTAATCCTCGGCCGCCTGTTCCATCCGGTTGGTGAGGTCCTCGATGAACCACGAGCCGGCGAGCGGGTCGACAACCGATGGCACCCCGGTCTCGTACGCGAGGATCTGCTGGGTGCGGAGCGCGATCTGCGCCGCCTTCTCCGTGGGCAGGGCGAGCACCTCGTCCATCGAGTTGGTGTGGAGCGAGTTGGTGCCGCCGAGCACGGCCGCGAGCGCCTCGAACGCCGTCCTCGCAATGTTGTTCTCGATCTGCTGCGCGGTGAGCGAACACCCGGCGGTCTGGGTGTGGAAGCGGAGCTTCAGCGAACGCTCGTCCTTGGCGCCGTACTGCTCGCGCATGTGCCGCGCCCAGATGCGCCGCGCGGCTCGATATTTGGCGATCTCCTCGAAGAAGTCGATGTGTGCGTTGAAGAAGAAGGACAGGCGCGGCGCAAACTCGTCCACGTCGAGGCCGCGCTCGATACCAGCCTCCACGTAGGCGAAACCGTCGGCGAGCGTGAACGCCAGCTCCTGCGCCGCGGTGCTGCCGGCCTCGCGAATGTGATATCCGCTGATCGAGATCGGATTCCAGCTCGGCACGTTGCGCGTGCAGAACTCGACAACATCGGTCACGAGTCGCATCGACGGCCGGATGGGAAAGATGAACTCCTTCTGGGCGATGTACTCCTTGAGAATGTCGTTCTGGAGCGTGCCGCCGAGCTTCGTGTAGGGGATCCCCTGCTCGTCCGCGGCCGCCAGGTACATCGCGAAGAGGATCGGCGCCGGCGAGTTGATGGTCATCGACGTGGTGACCGCTCCGACGTCGATGCCGTTGAACAGCGTGAGCATGTCCTCCACCGAATCGACCGCCACGCCGCAGCGTCCGACCTCGCCGAGCGCCTCGGGCGAATCCGAGTCGTGACCCATGAGCGTCGGCATGTCGAACGCGACCGAGAGCCCCATCTGGCCCTGGTCGAGGAGGAAGCGATAGCGCTCGTTGGTGTCGCGCGCGCTTCCGAAGCCCGCGAACTGGCGCATGGTCCAGACCTTGTCGCGGTACATGGTCCGGTGCACGCCCCGGGTGTACGGATAGGAACCCGGCTCGCCGAGGTCGCGCTCGACGTCGATGGACGAGTTGTCGGGAGCGTATCGGGTCTCGAGCCGCAGGCCTCCCAGCGTGTCCTGGGGGATCGGTGGCGCCTCCCGAGGTCTCGCCTCGTCGGGCTCGGCGGGCGGCACATCCGCCCGGTCAATTGTCTGGGTCATTGCTTCGTTGGTTCTCTGCTGTGCCCGTTGAGGATGCGTTCGGCAAGGGCGTACGGGTCCACCCGGCTCAGATCGCCTTCGAGCTCTCGACTCATTGTCCCCTCATGCAGCGCACTTCGCGCACGCTCGGCGGCTCGCTCGACGACGATCGCCTCGACCTCGGCCCGGAGACGGGCGATCCGGCGGCGCTCGAGCTCCCCGGAGGCCGCAATCGTGTCGCCGTGCTGGTCGATGGCCGCAACCAGGTCGTCGACCCCCTCACCGGTCTCGGCGATGGTTGTCAGTACGGGCGGAGACCAGCCGGCGCGCCTGGCCCCATGGCGGACGAGTTCCTTCAGGTCGCGGACGACCTTGGAGGCGCCGGGCAGGTCGGCCTTGTTGACCACGAAGATGTCGGCGATCTCGAGGATGCCCGCCTTGATGATCTGGACGGCATCGCCGGTCGCCGGCGTGGTGACCACCACGGTGGTGTCGGCGGTCTCCATGACCTCGAGCTCGGACTGGCCGACGCCGACCGTCTCGAGCAGGCATCGATCCCGGCCGGAGGCGTCGAGGAGGCGTATCGCCTCGCGGGCGGCGGCGGCAAGTCCTCCGAGATGGCCGCGAGCCGCCATGCTGCGAATGAAGACACCCGGGTCGAGCGTGTGGCGGACCATCCGGACCCGGTCGCCGAGGATCGCTCCGCCGGTGAATGGGCTGGAGGGATCGACAGCGATGACCCCCACCTGGTGTCCGGCGGCTCTCCAGCGCTCGATCACGTGGTCGCAGAGGGTGCTCTTGCCACTCCCCGGAGGGCCGGTCACCCCGACCACGCGAGCCAGGCCGGCCCGTTCGCGAACCTGACGAAGGAGGTCGGCGATCCCGGGATCCCGGTCCTCGACCATCCGGATGGCACGAGCCAGCGCGCGCGTGTCGCCCGCCATGAGGCGTTCGGCGAGTTGGGCTTCGGGCATCGGAGGAAGTCTACCGGCGCCCCGTGTAAACCCACCCACCGTAACCCTGACGTCAGCCGAGTTCGTTATAAAGCCTCAGGTGAGACGACAACGCGCATCGGTGCGCAGGCATCACGTCCGGCGCAACCGCTTCCTGCTTGGATTCGTCATAGCGCTCGGCTTCGTGCTGTCCGGAGCCATCGGCACAGTGGCGTACTTCATGCCCGCGATCGTGACCGCCTTCCAGGACACCGGGCACACGATCATCCGCGACCTCCCGACGCCGACGCCCGGCGCCAGCGCATCGGCTGCCCCACGGGCATCGGCGTCCGCGGTGCCCACGGCGGAGGCGGCGCCCGGGCAGCCCTTCACCGTGCTCCTGCTCGGCTCGGACAACGACGCCAAGTTCGGCGGTACCGTTCTGACCCAGTCGATGATCCTGGCGAGGGTGAACCCCAAGACCAGGCAGGTGGTCATGGAATCCATTCCCCGGGACCTGTGGGTGCCGCTCTCTAGTGGCGGCAGCGCCAAGATCGATGCCGCCTATCTCCACGGCGGCGCCAGCGCATCGGTGGCGACGGTCGAGGAGAACTTCGGCATTCACATCGACCACTACGCATGGATCGGATTGCTCGGGCTGGTGAACCTGATCAACCAGGTGGGCGGTGTCGACGTCGTGGCCACCAACCCGGTCATGGACGACTTCTATCCCGCCGACCTGAGCGGCAAGGACCCGTATGCATATGAACGGGTCGCCGTCCTGCCCGGTCCGCAGCACATGACCGGCATGCAGGCGCTGATGTACGTCCGCTCACGGCACGGCGACCTGCGCAGCGACTTCGGGCGTTCGCAGCGTCAGCAGCAGGTGCTGCTCGCCCTGCGTGCCAAGGCGAAGCTGCTCGGCATCGCCGACCTGCCGGACATCGCGACCGCAATGGCCAATGACTTCTCGACCGACATGAGCATCAGCGAGATCGCCTCGCTGCTGCCGATCGCGAGCAGCGTGCAGTTGCAGAACGTGAAGCAGGTGATCCTCGCGTCCCCCTACACGGTGCCGGGCGAGAAAATCAACGAGAGCGTGCTGCTGCCCAACTGGAATCTCATCCTCCCCGAGACGCACCAGTACTTCCCCGCGGTGTAGGGGCGACGATGAGACGCGCCGTTTCGGTGATCGTGCTGCTCGCGCTCATGGCCGGGTTCGGTTTTGGTGTGAACCGGCTGATCGCGTCGAGGAAACACAAGATTCCCACCGAGGCGACGGTCTTCATCCCCAGCGCAACGCGCCCCAAGATCGTCCTCCCGGGCACGCTGTACCTCGCCCAGAACGGTGACATCTACCGGCTCAGCAACGGGTACTTCACCGACCTGCACCTCTCGACCAAAAGCGGCTCGTGGATGCAGCCCGCGTACATCCCGAACTCCCAGAACATCGTCGCGGTGCTGCGCGCCGCGGAATACTCCAACCTCTACCTGCTCAGCGGCTCGGGGGCGATCCTCCGCCAGCTCAGCAACAATTCGAACCCGCACATCGACAAGGTCTACCTCAACAATTGGATGTTCTATCCGCACATCGGCGCCGACGGCACCACCGTGTACTTCAGCTACGACGAGCCGAAGAATTCCACCACCCTGGCGGTCGACTTCTCGGTGTGGTCGGGAACGCTCAGCGGCAAGCTCGCGAACAAGCTCCTCACCAACTCCAACCCGTTCACCGGCGGCGACGTCGACCCGACGCCACTGGCCAACGGCTCGGTCCTCTACTCGAAATTCGCCATCGCGAACGGCAATGCGTACTCCGAGATCGCGATTCAGGTGAAGCCTCTCGCCAAACCGATCGTCCTGACGACGCCCGCGCAGGATTGCGGGCAGCCGGCTCCGTCACCCGACGGCACCAGGGTCGCGATGATCTGCATCGGCGGCACCGGACTGCAGAGCACGCGGCTCGAGGTCGCGACCATGAGCAACGGGAAGCTGGGAACTCCGACAACGCTGGTCAACAACTGCCTGTGCGCGGACCCGGTGTGGGCGCCGGATGGCAGTGGGCTCGTCTACTACAACACCGCCGACGTCACCGGGCACTTCGAGCTCTGGTGGATCAAGGGAGCACTGACCGTCGCGCCGTCACCACCGCTGCTGGTGACCACCAACCTTGACTTCGACGCGAGCTCCCCGCCCAGCTGGTCGCCGCTCAGCAGCGTGCCGGTGATGTCCCGCTAACGCGAGCTAGTAGAAGATCTGGGCGAGCTCGTAGAGTTCGCGAGGGACGCGCCGCTGCTCCGCGACGACGTCGGCAATGCTCGCGACATCGACGGTTCCGTTGGTGACCACCGGCATCTCGCCGAACAGTCCCTCGACGACCAGCTCATAGGCCTTCGCACCCACGCGCGTCGCCCAGATCCGGTCGTACGCCGTGGGCGAGCCGCCCCGCTGCACATGTCCGAGCACCGTCGCCCGGGTCTCGTGTCCGGTGCGCTCCTCGATGATGCGCGCGAGGTTCTCCCCGACGCCACGTCGCGAGAGCTGGACATGCCCGAAGGCATCCCGCGCGCCCTCCGCCGCGTCCTTCGACTGCAGCCCTTCCATCTCAACGCCCTCGGCGACGACGATGATGCTGAAGTCGCTTCCCGCTCGCGTGCGCACCTCGAGGTGCCCGACCACCTCGTCGACGGTGACGCTGAACTCGGGGATGATGATCATGTCGGCACCGCCCGCGAGGCCGCCCATCACCGCCACCCACCCGGTGTCGCGTCCCATCACCTCACACACCATCACACGGTGATGCGAGGTGGCCGTGGTGTGGAGACGATCGAGGGCTTCGGTGACCACGCTCACGGCGCTGTCGAATCCGATGCAGTACTCGGTGATGCTGAGGTCGTTGTCCATGGTCTTGGGCACACCGACCACGCGCGCGCGTTGCTCCGCGAGTCGGGCGGCGACACTCAGCGTGTCATCCCCGCCGATGGCGACCAGCGCGTCGAGATGCAGCCGCTCGATGTTGCGCATGACCTCGTCGATGCCATGCTCGAGCTTCATCGGGTTCACGCGAGAACTGCCCAGCATGGTGCCGCCGAGCTGGAGGATGCCGGAGAGCTTCGAGCGGTCAAGGTGCATCACATCGCCCTCACCGATCATGCCCGCCCACCCGTTGCGAATCCCGAATAGCGAGTCACCGGCGGCGAGCGAGCGCCGGCCGATTGCGCGAATGGCGGCGTTGAGACCTGGTGCGTCACCCCCGCCCGTCAGGATGGCAATTCTCTGTGCCACGCGTCCCCTACAGCTTCAGGAAGGTTACTGACCGACCCCTGGGTCACCGAGGAACGCCTGCTCTTCGGCGCTGCCGAGTATGACGGTCACACCGCCCGCAGGGGCCGCCGCAGGAGTCGCGGGCGGCGTGGTCACCGGCGCGGTCGGTGCCGGCTCGGTGGTGACGCTCACCCCGAAATACGCGGCCATCCATTGCGCGGCGGCGGTGTCCTTGCCACCACTGTTGTCGATCACCTGGGTCACCGCCTGGGTTGGCGCTCTCCCGCCGGCGCTGGTGGCGAAGCCCACCATGTGCATGATCGATGCCCAGCGGGTGGTCGCATTGTTGTTGCGCCCGCTCGCGTTGACGAACGTCACCGGAGCGCCGTCGGCGAGGGCCGCGGGCGCCGGGAAGATGTCCTGGACGAAATGCTGGAGTGACTTGTAGCTTCGGTCATTGGCGTAGAGGTAGTAACTGCCACACCGGTACGGATACCCGCAGTCGTAGAGGAAGTTGGTGTCATCGAGGCTGATGTGCTCGATGGATGCCGGGTTGACACCGTTCACCAGGCCATACAGGGACTCGGCGTCGCCGATGGTGAGGTTGGTGAGCACGTTGCTCCCCAGCGCGTTGATGACATCCGGCAGCTTGCCGAATCCACCGATGCTCTCGATCTGCGACCTGAGCGCGACGATGATCTGTTGCTGGCGCCGACTTCGCGCGAAGTCTGATCCCTGCCCGTTGTTGCCATGACGCGAGCGGGCGTAGATGAGCGCCGTCGACCCGTTCATGTGCTGCATGCCCGCTTTGAAACGCACGGTCTGGTACGCGCAGTTGCCCAGGTCGCATTCCCCGGCGGGGTACTGGTAATCCGTGAAGCCGGTCGGGACATCGATATTGACGCCGCCGACGGCATCGACAGCCTGCTTGAATGCGTTGAAGTCGACCCCCACGAAGTAGTTGACGCCGATGCCGAGGATGTGGGCGAGCACCGGGTCGGCAACGGCCGCGCCGGCATCCACCGCGCTCGCCGGTTGGGGGCCCTCGCCGAGCATTCCAGCCGCATAGGCGAAGTTGATGCGCTGCTGTGTCGATTTGCCGTTGCGTAGTGGGATGTTCACGAACCAGTCGCGCGGGATCGAGATCTCGGCAACCTGCGGTGCGCGACCCTGCAAGGGCTGAATCGAGATGACCATGATCGAGTCGGTGAGAAATGCGCCCGAGTGCTGATCGCCGCCGTACCCGTAGAGCACGACGTTGATGCGCTGATACGTCTGCTTCTCATGGTCGATCGCCGAACCGCGACCTCCCTGCAGTGCACCGACCACGGCACTGATCGGGTTGGTGTGGAAGGTCTTGGCGAGTGCGAACGAGAGCCGCACACCGTAGATGCCACCGGCAACGAGCAGCAGCGAGAACATGACGACGACCGAGACCACAGCGCGCTTCCGCGTGACCCAGTTCGGGACCACGTTGTAGCGCGACCGGCGTCGCCTGCGAACGGATGATCTGCTGATTGCTGCCATGGTTGAGGTGTTGCTCTCGACTTGTCGAAGTGGGTGTGCTGACCGCCGCGTGCAGCGTGCCGGACCGGCGCGCCACGTTGGGCTCCCCTTGTAGGGAAACGCTGATGTCAGCTTCCGGTTACCCGCCGCCCAGGAGAAGGGTACCCCAGGTTCCGCTGATCAGGAGCCGACAATGGCATGATCTGCGCCCATACGCGGGACGGAGGAGTGAGGTGCGGGCACAGCAGGTTCAGGGTCTCGAGGGCCCAACAGGGCTCCATCTGGTCGAGGTCGACGAGCCGGAGGATTCGGCTCGCGTGGTCATCGAAGTCGTCGCCGCGGGCGTGAGCTTTCCCGATCTTCTGCTCACGCGCGGCGAATATCAGATGAAGCCACCCCTCCCGTTCGTGCCCGGAGTCGAGGTGGCAGGTCGGGTTCGCTCCGCTCCCGAGGGCTCGGGGTTCAGCGCCGGCGACCGGGTGATGGCCTTCACCATGCTCGGCGGTTTTGCTGACGTCGCACTCGCGGAACCGGCCCTGACCCTCGCGATTCCGGAGGGGCTGACGTTCGAGGCCGCGTCGGGTTTCGTCATGAATTACCACACCGCATACTTCGCCCTCGCCCGCCGAGGTCGGATCCGGCCCGGCGACCGCATCGCGATCCACGGCGCCGCGGGTGGGGTCGGCACCGCCGCCATTCAGGTGGGGCGCGGGCTCGGGGCCGAGGTCATCGCGATCGCCGCCGGCCCCGACAAGATGCACATCGCCGAACGGGCCGGCGCGCACCACGTTCTCGATGCGGAGGGGGACTGGGTGGCGGCCCTGCGGGCGCAGAACGACGGACTCGGTGTCGATGCCATCCTCGACCCCGTCGGTGGTGAACGATTCGACCAGAGCGTCCGATGCCTCGCACCCGAGGGACGCCTGATCGTCGTCGGCTTCACCGAAGGGCGGATCCCCAGCGTCCAGGTGAATCGGATCCTGCTCAGGAATATCGATATCGTCGGCGCCGCCTGGGGAGCCTTCCTGGGCGTCAGACCATCGCTGTTCACCGAGACGCAGCGCGAGCTCGACGCGATGATCGCCTCCGGCATCGTCGCCCCGATCGTGGGGGCGACATATCCCCTTGAAGAGGCGCCGGCCGCGCTGAATCTCCTCGGTCAGCGCCAGGCTCGAGGCAAGGTCGTTCTGACGATGTAGCGCCGTGCGGCGCTGCCTAGAATGGGTCGAGGCACCTTGTGGGCACATCCGGCAAGCCGTCCGCGTCGAGGGTCCTCCTCCTGCTCGCGGTGGTTGTGGTCGCCGTGGGCGGGGTGTCGTTGCTGGTCACGGGAGCCGGCCGAACGACTCCGGTGAATCACGCCGTCCTGCCCGTTGCGAGAACCCCTGAGCCATTGAACTGCGAGCCGGACCAGCTGGCCCTGGTCGGGGCAGTCAACGAATGCGCATCGATCGATGCGGCAAGCCGTTCCTGCGACATCACGATGGTGGCGATCGATAACACCTTCAACCTGACGAGCTCCGTTCACCACTACGAGTTGGATATCGAGGTTCCGCAGTTCGCAGGTCCGGGTGACTATGCGCTGGGCCAAGAGGCCTTGACCGTCGTTTTCTATGGCGACGACGGTGCAGAGTGGAGGTCCGTTACCGGGACCCTGACCGTCGTTGACGACCAGGGTCGGTCCGGAACCGTGGACGCGATCCTGGAACCCTGGGTGGGCAACATCTCGGTCATCCCGCTCAGCGTCTCCGGACCATGGGCTTGTGGATGAGCCTAGTTGCGCAGCAGGTCTCTGGCGATCACGACACGTTGGATCTGGCTGGTCCCCTCATAGATCTGGGTGATCTTCGCGTCGCGCATCATGCGCTCGACCGGGTATTCGTTCACATATCCGTAGCCGCCGAGGATCTGAACCGCGTCGGTCGTGACCTTCATCGCCGTGTCCGCTGCGAGCAACTTTGCGATGGCGGCGAAATGACCGACATCCGGGCTCTTGTCGTCGATGAGCTGCGATGCCCAGTACACCATCGCCCGCGCCGCGGCCGTCTGGGCCTCCATGTCCGCGATCATGAACTGGATGCCCTGGAACTCGGCGATCGCCTTGCCGAATTGCTTGCGCTCCCTCGCATATCCCACCGCATAGTCGAGCGCTCCCTGAGCGATGCCCAGCGCCTGCGCAGCCACTCCAGGCCGTGAGCGGTCGAGCACCTTCATCGCTATCCGGAAGCCGTCCCCTTCCTTGCCGAGACGGTTGGCGGCAGGGACGACCACCTCGTCGAAGTGGAGTTCGGCGGTGTTGCTGCCGCGGATGCCGAGCTTGCCGTGAATGGTGTTCGCCGCAAATCCCTTGAGGTGCTGCGCATCCTCGAGGACGAACGCGCTCACGCCCGTGGCGCGCTCATTGGGATCCGTCTTGGCGAAGACGGTGATGGTGTCGGCGATGCCGCCCTGGGTGATCCAGAGCTTGCTGCCGGTGATGACGTATTCATCGGCGTGACGCTCCGCGCGCGTCTCCATGCCCGCCGGGTCGCTGCCGGCGCCCGGCTCGCTCAGCGCGTACGCACTGAGCTTCGCTCCGGTTGCAAGGTCCGGAAGCAGTCGAGCCTTCTGCTCGTCGGTCCCCGCGATCATCAGCGGGTAGCCGCCGAGCGCCTGGACGGCAAGGATCAACGCGCTGGTCGCGCAGACCTTGGCCACCTCCTCGATGGCCACGTTGAGCGTCAGCGCGCTGCCGGAAAGACCGCCGTACTCGGGAGGAAAGGGCAGCGCGAAGAGATCGTGCTTGCGGAACAGGTCGACCACGTCCCACGGGAATTCGCCGCTGCGGTCGATCTCCGCGACGCGTGGCGCGATACGCTCGCGAGCGATGTCGCGCACCGTGTCGCGGATCATGGTCTGCTCATCGTTGAGGCGGATGTCCATGCGACTGATGCTACCAAGCAACCGAGTCAGTCGTTGAGCAGGTGACGGGCGATCACGACGCGCTGGATCTGGTTGGTGCCTTCATAGATCTGGCATGCCTTGGCGTCGCGAAGGCGAACCGCCGCGGGGTGATCATCCGCCCCCGACTCCGGGGCACACAGCTCGACCGCCGCGTGCGCGACCGCGACGCAGGTGTCGGTGGAGTACAGCTTCGCGATCGCCGCATCGAGGGTGACGCGGCGTCCCGCATCGACCAGCGCCGCAGCGTGACGAGTCAGCTGCCGGGACGCCGCAGTGCGAACCTCCATGTCCGCAATCGCAACCGCGTCGACGTCCAATCCCGCGTCGCGGCGCCGCCGCGACGCATCGAGTGCCGCATCGAGCGCTCCCTGCGCGATGCCGACCGCCTGCGCCGAGATACCGACCCGGCCACTGTCCAGCGCGGACATCGCGACGGTGAATCCAACACCCTCACCGCTGAGGCGGTTCACCGCAGGAACGCGGACGCCGTCGAGAACGAGCTCCCCAGTCCAGGAACCGTGCAGCCCCATCTTCGCCAGCGGCGTACCCGTGCTGACACCCGGCCATGCGGCTTCGACGAGAAAGGCGCTGACCCCGTGCGCCCCCTCGCCGGTGCGGGCCATGACGATGTAGAGGTCGGCGTCGCCGGCGCCGGTGATGAAGGCCTTGGCGCCGTCGAGCACGTAGGTGTCGCCGTCGCGTACGGCTCGGGTCTGCAGCGCAACCGCGTCACTGCCTCCCGCCGCCTCGGTCAACGCGAACGCCGCCAGCCATTCGCCGCGTGCCAGCCTGCGCAGGTACCGCGACTTCTGGTCATCGTTGCCAAAAATGAGCAGTGGCTCGGTGCCGACCGAGAGATGCACATCGAGGATCACCGCACAGCTGGCATCGGCGTGCGCCACCCTCTCGATGAACTCGATGAAATCGGCATGACTGCCGCCCGCACCACCGTACGCCTCGGGCGTGAGGATCCCCGCCAGCCCCGCCTCACCGGCGGCTTCGACGATGCGCTTCGGGGAAGGACCGTCGCCCCGCGCCATCGCCGACGCTATGGGCGCGATGGCGTCTTCGACGAAGGCCGCGATGCGGCCGGCCAGCGCGCGGCCAGCGGTGTCAGTCGACACGGACGAGTGTGGCCTCGCCCTGCGCGATCCCACTGCAGATCCCGGCGGCCCCATAGCCGCCGCCGCGGCGGCGCAACTCGTAGAGGAGCGTCATGAGAATCCTGGCGCCGCTGGCGCCGATCGGATGGCCGATGGCGATGGCACCGCCATTGACGTTGACCCGCTCTGGATCCACCTCGAGCATCCGAGTGCTCGTGATCGCCACCGCGGCAAAGGCCTCGTTGATCTCCACCACGTCGAGCCTGCCGGCATCCACCGCACCACCGGTCCTGGCAAGCGCGGCCTCGATCGCGAGCGCGGGGACGGTGGCCAGGTAGGGGTGCTCAGCGGCGGACTCCCCGTAGGTGAGCCAGGTGCCGAGTGGGGTGAGCCCTTCCGTCTGCGCCCGTTCCGCGCTCATCAGCAGCACGGCGGTGGCCCCGTCGTTCATGCCCGGCGCGGTGCCCGCGGTGACCGTGGTTCCGTCACCAAAGGCGCCGCGCAATGCGGCGAGCTTCTCGATCGTCGTGTCCGCGCGCGGCTGCTCGTCGCGCCCGACCGTGGAACCGTTGACGCTCACCGGCACGATCTCGTCCGCGAACTTCCCTGCCGCGAGCGCTTTCTGGTAACGCATCTGCGAGCGGAACGCCCAGGCGTCCTGCTCCTCACGCGTGACCCCGAGCTCGGACGCGACGTCGCTGCCATGTACGCCCATGAGCACGCCGTCGACGGGACAGCACAGGCCGTCTCGCATCATGCTGTCGACCGCCACCCGATCGCCGAAGCGGCTGCCGAAGCGCTGGTCCTCGAGCAGGTACGGGGAACGCGACATCGACTCCATGCCGCCTGCAACCACAACGTCCGCATCGCCGGCACGGATGAGCAGCGCGCCGAGATTCACCGCCTTCAGCGCGCTGGCGCAGACCTTGTTGACCGTGAACGACGAAACGCTCGCCGGCAGGCCGGCGCGGAGCCCTGCCTGCCGCGACGGCACCTGCCCTTGTCCGGCCGCGAGCACTATGCCCATGATCAGCTGATCGACCGCGGCCGGGTCGGTGCCGGAGCGCTCCAGGACCTCGCGGATCACACGAGCACCGAGGTCCACCGCGGGCACCGAGGCGAGCCCTCCGCCGAGCTTGCCGAACGGCGTTCGCGCGGCTGCGACGATGACGGCATCAGTCGGCACGGTCGGCCTCGAGCACCTCGAACGGACGGAGCAGATGGCGGGCGATGAGGATGCGCTGCACCTCGCTGGTCCCCTCACCGATCTCGTTGATCTTGACGTCGCGATACAGACGCGCCACCGGCGACTCCTCCATGAAGCCCATACCACCGTGGATCTGGACGGCCTGGTTGGCGCACGCGGTCGCGACCTCGGAGGCGTGCAGCTTTGCCATCGAGGCGTAGGGCGCCGGACTCCTGCCCGCGTCGATCGCAGCCGCGGCGCGCCAGGTCATGAGCCGCGCCAGCTCGATCTGCGTCCCCATGTCGGCAAGCTTGAACTGCGTGCCCTGGAAGGTCGCGATCGGCACGCCGAACTGGCGCCGCGCCGCCGAGTACGCGAGCGACGCATCGAGACAGGCCTGAGCGACCCCAACCGAGAGCGCTGCGATCGCGACGCGACCGCTCTCGAGTATCTGCAGGAATTGAGTCAATCCCTGGCCCGGGGTGCCGACCAGGTTGCTGAACGGCACACGGCAATCCTCGAAGATCAACTCGCGCGTGTCGGATGCGTGCCATCCGAGCTTGCGGTATTTGGCCGCCTGCGAGTACCCGGGCGTTTCCCTCTCGACGGCGATCGTGCTGATCTGCTTGTGCCCGTTGTGCGAGCCCGTGATCGCGGTGATGGTCACCCCCGCGCTGATGTCGGTGCCCGCATTGGTGATGAACGCTTTGCGACCGTTGATGACCCACTGGTCGCCGTCGCGGACTGCACGCGTCTGGATTGCGGCGGCGTCCGATCCGGCGTCGGGCTCGGTGAGCCCGAAAGCCCACAGGCGCTCGCCGGCCAGCAGAGGCTCGAGCCAGCACTGCTGCTGTTCACGCGAGCCGAACTTGACGATAGGCGAGATGCCCAGTGAGACCGCCGCCTCGAGCGTGATGGCGCAGCTGGCATCGGCGCGAGCGATCTCCTCCATGGCGAGGCAGTACGAGATGAAATCGCCACCTGCGCCACCCACCTCCTCCGGGAAGGGCAGTGCGAACAGGCCAAGCCGGGCCATCCCTGCGACGAGCTCGTAGGGAAAGTCCCCGGTCTCGTCGTAGTGGGCGGCTGCCGGCGCGATCTCCGCCTGGGCGAAGTCGCGAACCACGTCGCGAATATGGCGTTGCTCGTCACTGAGATCGAAGTTCACTCGAACCTAACGGTAGCGCGGCGGGCGTGCTGCCGCGCACGCGCTCAGCGTGGGTGCGTGCCCAGCCTCACCGCCGTCAACCGGACCACGTCCTCGATCGTGTCGGCGATGTCCGCGCCCGCAGCCGTGAGCGCATCCAGCTTGCTCTGCGCGCTGCCGGTGTTGCCGCTGATGATCGCGCCGGCATGGCCCATCCGTTTCCCCGGCGGCGCGGTGCGCCCGGAGATGAACGCCACCACCGGCTTGTCGAACCCGGTTTCGCGGATCCAGGCCGCGGCGTTCTCCTCGTCGGATCCACCGATCTCGCCGATGAGCACCACAGCCCGGGTCTCGCGGTCGTCGGCGAAGCGCTGCAGGACATCGGGAAAGCTGAGGCCCATCACCGGGTCTCCGCCGATGCCGACCGACGTCGTCTGTCCCATCCCCGCCTGGCCGAGACCCTGGATCACCTCGTAGGTGAGCGTGCCGCTCCGGCCGACGATCCCCACGGGGCCGGGAGTGTTGATGTGGTTGGGGATGATGCCCACCTTGCACTGCCCCGGGGTCACGATTCCCGGACAGTTGGCGCCGAGCAGCTGGTGGCCGCTTCTGATCACGAACTCGCGTGCGCGGATCATGTCGTGCACCGGAATGAGCTCCGTGATGCACACGGTGAGCTCGATCCCCGCCGCCGCCGACTCCATGATCGCGTCGGCGGCGAATGCGGGCGGGACGAAGATCCCTGAGACATCAGCCCCGGTCGAAGCAACCGCGGCTGCGACGGTATCGAAGATCGGGACTCCCTCCTGGTCGCTGCCGCCCTTTCCCGGCGAAACACCCGCGACGACATTCGTGCCAAAGGCACGCATCTGCCCCGTATGAAAGCTGCCCTCGCGCCCGGTGATGCCCTGGATAACCACCCGGCTGGACCGATCGACAAGCACGCTCATGGGAAGTTTCCGGTGGGTAGGGAGGGGAGGGCATGACCGGAGGAGGGCCGTCTCGCAGCCCGGGCTACCCCTCCGGGCGAGAGCGAGGGGCGGGACGCCAAAGGCGTTCCGACCCCGTGCCCTCCGTAGGTCATGCCCTCCCCACCCGGTGTGCGTCGCAATGCGTAGTTCATGACGTCCGATGCCGCGTCAACGCGACGATCGTGGCCGCGGCTTCAGTGGCCGTCTTAGCGGGGACGATGCCCGCCGCTTCCAGCAGCCGCCGTCCCTCCTCCTCCATGGTGCCCGTCATGCGAACGACGAGGGGCTTGCTGATGTGGAGCTGGTCGCGGGCCGCGATGATGCCGCGGGCGACCTCGTCGCCCCGGGTGATGCCGCCGAAGATGTTGATGAAAACGCCGCGCACCTTGGGGTCGAGCAGCACCATCTCGAGCGCGTTGCGGACGCGCTCGGCGTTGGCGCCGCCGCCGATGTCGAGGAAGTCCGCGGGCTCGCCGCCGTGCTGCTTGATGAGGTCCAGCGTGTTCATGGTCAGGCCCGCGCCGTTGCCGATGCATCCGATATCGCCGTCGAGGTGCACGTAGGTCAGGCCTCGCTTGCGTGCCTCGACCTCGAAGGGGTCGTCGCCGCTGAGGCCGGATTCCCCGGTCGCGTCACGGGCAAGTTCCTCGGCGACATCCTGGTGCCGGGAGTCGGCGTTCTCGTCGATCTCGAGCTTCCCGTCAGCGGCCACCAGGTCGCCGTCCTGCGTGAGCACCAGGGGGTTGATCTCGCAGGTCACGGCGTCCAGCGACGTCGCAACCTCGTAGAGGCGCTTGGTCAGCGCGACAAGGCTGGTCACCAACTTGGGCACGCGGCTGCGAAGCTCGGGCGCGTGTTCGAATCCCGCGAAGGCGAGCTGGCGGATCTCGAACGGATGCGGTCCGGCGAACGGATCAGGCCACAACTTGGCGATGCGCTCGGGCGCCTCCTCGGCGACCTGCTCGATCTCCATCCCCCCCGCTGCTGAGAAGATGATCGCGAGCCGGCGGCGATCGCGGTCGAGCGTGATGCCGAGGTAGAGCTCGGAGTCGATGCTGAGCCCGGTCTCGCACCAGACGCTGCGCACCGGGTAGCCGCGGATGTCCATCGCCAGGATGCGCGCGGCCTCCCGTTGCGCCTCCTCCGGGGTGTCGACGACGGCGATCCCGCCGGCCTTGCCCCGGCCACCGATGGGCACCTGTGCCTTGACCGCGATGCGGCCAAGCTCGCGGGCGGCGTCAGCGGCCTCCTCGGGAGTTCGCGCCAACCGTCCTGGCGGCACGGCGATGCCCGCTGCCGCGAAGCGCTGTTTAGCCTGGTACTCGAGCAGCTTCATCGGCGGGCCAGTCTAGAGAACGCGGGCGTGCTCATCGACGTGGAGCGATCCGGTCGAGCTCCTCCAGGTCGGTAGCGCTGGGACGCCACAGGCCGGAGCGAGCGTTTGCCCGAACCTGCTCAACCGACGTCGCCCCGGCGATGACCGAGACCACCTGCGGTTGCGCGGCGAGCCCCCCGATCGCAACGTCGAGCAGCGAGATGCCGCGCTCGTTGGCATAGGCTTCGAGACCTTCGACGATGTCGAAGTTGGCGGCGGTGAGCCATCGGCTCGGGTTGGCCCCGGGCACCGAGGCGAGACGGCTGCCCGGGACCGGCGGCAGGCCGCGCCGGTGCTTGCCCGTGAGCAGGCCGTTGGCGAGCGGGCTGTACGGGATCATCCCGACGTCGAAGTGCGCACACGCGGGGATCACCCCCATCTCCGCCGACCGATGCAGGAGGCTGTACTCGTTCTGCGCGGTGACGAACGTGGTGAGGCCGCGGGTACGCGCCATCCAGTCGGCGTC
>PKWB01000038.1:12494-12616 GCA_003131685.1 Candidatus Dormiibacterota bacterium | reverse complement strand
AGGCTGTTCTCGACGGCGACGCGGATCCATGCGCGCGACCCTCCCCGCCCCGCGCCACCGGATGAATGTCCAAATTTGGACGCGATCACCGCCTCGTGGCGACGCCCCTTGAGCGCAGCGCC
>PKWB01000038.1:0-12478 GCA_003131685.1 Candidatus Dormiibacterota bacterium | reverse complement strand
TCCACCCGGCGGCCGAAATTGTTGCAACCGAGTCCGACCACCGTGACCTGGAGAACTCCCCCACCAATTGGACGAGTCTCGAGGCCGCTCACGCCGGACAGGGTACGCAAAGCTCGTGTCTCAACAGCAGCCGGAGGCTGTTAGGCTGACCCGGTTGGCAGAGCGCGTCGTCGGGACTGAACCAGCCGAAGGTCCGGCGCCAGAGCCGGCTGAACCTCGAATCGGGGATGTTTCCGACCGCGTCGCCACCGAGCCGCACAAGACGTCGCGGCGCGAGGGCGTCAACGTCATCACGGTGCGCACGCTGGTCACCGCGGCGCTCATCGTGCTCGGCGTCGTGGCGCTGGTCGCGTTTCTCGCGTCCATCATCGGCATCGTCCTGGTCGTGCTCGTCGCGATCGTGTTCGCCGAGGGGATACGGCCGCTCGTCGACGACCTCAACCGCCGGCGCGTGCCACGACCGGTCGGGATCCTGATCGTCTACATCGCCGTGCTCGCGTTCATCGCAATCATGGTGCTGCTGCTCGTGCAGCCGATTGTCAGTGAGGCTTCGTCGCTGGCCACGAACTTTCCCTCGTACCAGCAGGACTTCCTCAAGTGGTTCACCGGCGTCGAGAACCAGTTTCACTTCAACGTCAACATCGCCCAGCAGGTGAGCACATTCATCGACGCGACTCGTAACATCCTGCTCGCGATCGGCGCCACGATCTTCAGCATCATCGTCGACTTCGTGCTCGTGCTCGTCGTCGGCTTCCTCTGGCTGGTGAGCAGCGATCGCCTCAAGTCGTTCACGGTCGATCTGTTCCCCGAAGCCCATCACGACCTGATCGTCGACATCTTTCGCGAGATGGGATTCCGCATGGGAGGCTTCCTTCGCGCGGTGGCGATCAACAGCCTTGCGCTCGGGCTCGTGGTCGGAGTCGTGTGCTGGCTGCTCCGCCTTCCCGACCCGGTCATCCTCGGCATCTTCGCCGGCCTCACCGCGGCGATTCCCATGGTCGGCGGGATCATCGGCGTGGTCCCGGCGGTGTTGCTCGGCTTCACCATCAGCCCCGAGTACCCGATCGTGGTGCTCGTCGTGTTGATGGTGATCCAGTTCGTCGACGCGAACACGGTTGTGCCTATGGTCATGAACCGCGTCGTGTCGCTGCCCGCACTCGGGGTCGTCCTCGCGCTCCTGGTCGGCGGTGCCATCCAGGGCCTCATCGGCGCGATCCTCGCGGTGCCGGTTGCAGCCGCACTCCAGGTGCTCCTGGTGCGCGCCGCCGTCCCTGCGATCCACCACGCCCAGGGCCGTACCGACCAGGCCTACGCCAAGGCGTACGTCCCGCTGTCGGGGAGCCTCAAGGACTCAGCCCCCCGGATGGGTGGACGGCGAGTCAATCCGCGCTGACCGTCAGAGCGGGATGTTGCCGTGCTTGCGCCTCGGTGTGTCCACGTGCTTGTCGCGCGCCATGCGCAGCGCGGCGATGAGCGCCCCGCGAGTCTGCCGCGGCTCGATCACATCGTCGATGTAGCCGCGCTCCGCGGCGTAGTACGGGTTGGCGAACTGCTCCCGGTACTCCTCGATGAGCTGATCTGAGCGCTGTTTCGGGTTCTCCGCCCGCGCAATCTCGCGTTTGAAGATCACGCTGACCGCACCCTGTGGGCCCATCACCGCGATCTCCGCCGTCGGCCAGGCCACGTTATAGTCGGCACGGATGTGCTTGGAGCACATCACGTCGTAGGCACCGCCATACGCTTTGCGTGTGATCACCGTGAGCTTGGGGACGGTCGCCTCGCAGTACGCATAGAGCAGCTTGGCGCCGTGACGGATGATGCCGCCGTACTCCTGGTCGGTACCCGGGAGGAATCCGGGCACGTCGACGAAGGTCACCAGCGGCACGTTGAACGAGTCGCAGAAGCGCACGAAGCGGCCGGCCTTGTTGGAGGCGGCGATGTCGAGCGCACCCGCGAGCACGCGTGGCTGGTTCCCGACCACACCGACGGGATGGCCGTCCAGCCGCGCGAAGCCGCAGATGATGTTCTCGGCGTGGTAGTGCATCACCTCGAGAAAGCGGCCGTCATCGACGATGCGCGTGACCACACTGCGCATGTCGTAGGGCTGATTCGGGTTGTCGGGGATGATCGTCTGCAGCTCGGCATCCTCGCGGTGCGGATCGTCGAGGGTCGGACGGTACGGCGGCTGCTCACGATTGTTCTGCGGCAGATACGAGAGGAGCTCGCGCATCTGCGCGAACGCCTCATCCTCCGTGTCGGCGATGAAGTGGGCGACGCCACTTCGCTGGTTGTGCACGTCCGAGCCGCCGAGCTCTTCGAAGGTGACCTCTTCGCCGGTGGTGACCTTGATGACGTCGGGACCGGTGATGAACATGTAGCCGATCTTGCGCACCATGAAGATGAAGTCGGTCATCGCCGGTGAGTAGACCGCACCACCCGTGCACGGCCCCGCGATCAGCGAGAGCTGCGGGATCACCCCGCTCGATTCGACGTTGCGATAGAAGATCTCGGCATAGCCGGCCAGGGAGACGACCCCCTCCTGGATGCGCGCTCCGCCGGAATCGTTGATGCCGATACACGGACAGCCGCTCCGCAGCGCGAGGTCCATGACCTTGGTCACCTTCTCCGCGAACACCTCGCCGAGAGAGCCTCCGAACACCGACGCGTCGTGGCTGAAGACGAATACCTGCCGGCCTTCGATGGTTCCCCAGCCGGTGATCACCCCGTCGCCGCGGATCCGCCGTTCCTCCATGTCGAAATTGGTCGTCCGGTGCAGGGCGAACATGTCGAGCTCGGTGAACGAACCGGGGTCGAGCATCCGGTCGATGCGCTCACGCGCGGTGAGCTTGCCCTTGGCGTGCTGCGAGCGCTCGGCAGCGCCGGCCCGGTGGACCGCGTCGTACCGCCGTTTGCGCAGCATGTTGATCTTCTTACCGGTGCCGCCTCCGGATCCACTCGTCGATGCTCCATCCGCGTCCGGAGGTGCGGGGACGCCGGCGGGAGCGACCGAATTGCTCGCGCCGACAGGTGGAACGCCCTTGCGCGCCTGTCTGGTCACGGCGTCAGGCTACCAGGGGGATCGCATGCCACCTCGGGTTCACACTGTGACCGGGGGACGGTAGGCGCCGAAAACCTTGCGCAGCACACCGCACACCTCCCCGACGGTGGCACGCGCCTCGAGCGCTGTGCGCATCAACGGGAGCAGGTTGGCCGTTCCCTGCGCACCCGCTCGCAGCGCATCCAGCGCACGCTCCACGTCGCCGGCCGATCGAGCGGCGCGCAATTTCGCGAGCCGTTCGACCTGCGCCGCCTCCAGGGCGGCTCCGATCGTGAGGATCGGGACTGTGGGTTGCGACGTCTCGGTGAACCGGTTGACACCGACGATGACCCGATCGCCGGATTCGACGAGACGCTGATGACGATATGCCGACTCCTGGATCTGCTCCTGGTAGAAGCCCGCCTCGATCGCCGCGACGGCGCCACCCTGCTCCTCGACGCGCGCCATGAGCGCCCGCGACTCATCCATGAGGTCGTGGGTGAGCGACTCGACAAGGTGTGATCCGCCCAGTGGGTCGGTGACCTTGGCGACGCCGGTCTCGTGGCCGATGACCTGCTGGGTGCGCAGCGCGATCTCCGCCGACTGTTCGGACGGGAGCGCGAGGGCCTCGTCGTAGCTGTTGGTGTGCAGGGACTGCGCGCCTCCGAACACCGCGGCAAGAGCCTGCAACGAGACCCGAACCACATTGTTGAGCGGCTGCTGCGCGGTGAGCGTCGCGCCGCTCGTCTGCGCATGGAATCGCAGCTGCAGGCTGCGCTCACCGGTCGCGCCGAATCGTTCGCGCATGACCTCCGCCCAGAGCGCCCGTGCGGCTCGAAACTTCGCGACCTCCTCGAAGAAGTCGTTGCTGACGTTGAAGAAGAAGCTCAGCCGCGGTCCGAAGTCCTCGACGTCGAGACCGGCGTCGATCGCGGCCTGGACGTAGGCGATACCGTTGCTGAGCGTGAAGGCGATCTCCTGCGGGGCGGTCGCGCCCGCCTCCCGGATGTGATACCCGCTGATGCTGATGGTGTTCCAGCGCGGGAGATGCTCTGCGCAATAGGCGAACGTGTCCGTGACCAGGCGCATCGACTGGCGCGGCGGGTAGATGTACGTTCCGCGCGCGGCATATTCCTTGAGGATGTCGTTCTGGATCGTGCCCCCGAGCGTCGACGCGGCGATCCCCTTGTGCTCGGCCGCAAGCTCATAGAGCAGCAGCAGCACCGACGCGGGTGCATTGATGGTCATCGACGTGGTGACGCGGTCCTGGGGGATGCCGCGCATGAGCAACTCCATGTCCTCGATGGAGTCGATCGCCACGCCGACCTTGCCGACCTCGCCGTGCGCCACCGGGTCGTCACTGTCGTAGCCCATCTGCGTCGGCAGGTCGAATGCCACCGAGAGCCCGCTCTGACCGGCGCGCAGCAGGTAGTGAAATCGCTCGTTGGTCTGCTCGGCGCTGCCGAACCCCGCGTATTGGCGCATCGTCCAGAGCCGCGACCGGTACCCGTCGGCGCGGATGCCCCTCGTGTAGGGAAACTCGCCGGGGGGCGGTGGCTCGTCCGGCTGGTCGACGTAGAAGGGCTCGATCGGGAGGCCGGATTCGGTCTCCTCCGGGATGCCGGGTTCCGCGCCGGGCTGGTCGCTCACGAGCGCGACCCGGCATTCTCCTGGTCCGGCTGACACAGCTCGGTGAGCACCCCGTTCGCCGCCGACGGATGGAGGAATGCCACCAGCCTGCCTGCGGCGCCGCGACGCGGGCACGTGTCCAGGAGTTGCAGGCCGAGCTCGGCGAAGTGGTCGAGGCTGGCCTGGATGTCATCCACGCCGTAGGCGACGTGATGGAGGCCGCTCCCCCGTCTGGCCAGGAACCCGGCGATCTTCGAGTCCGGCCCGGTGCTGCCGAGCAGCTCGATCCGCGACTCCCCCACCTCGAACATGACCGCCTCGATCCCGTCGGAAGTCACGACCTCGCGGTGCGCCGGCGCCGAGCCGGTGAGCCGCTCATACGCCGCGACCGCGACATCGAGGTCGGCGACGGCGATCCCCACGTGGTCGATCCTGGTGAATGCGCTCGCCATCGTCGGCCGAGTATAGGAAGCAATACGGCAACGCCGCGTTCGCTTCCGGGAACTCGATGCTAGCGTCCAGAGGCCGTGAGAACCCGTCGCGCGGTCACCATCGCGATCGCCGTCAGCACCGTCCTTCTCGCATATTACGCGATCGCCTGGGCCCAGGTGACCCCGCTGCGCGAGCGGGGAACCGACTTCTCGGCCTCCTACGTGGCGGCGCTGCTGGTGCGCAGCGGCGACGGCGCCCAACTCTACGACCAGGCGTCCGAGCACGCGCGGCACCTCACGCTGCTCCCCGCCGGGGCGATCATCAATCTCCCCTTCATCACGCCTCCGACGACCGCGCTGCTCGCCCTGCCACTCACCGCGCTCGATCCGGGCACCGCATTCCGGGTCTGGTCGGTGATCGAACTTCTGCTGCTGGGTCTCGCCGTCTGGGTGGCAATCCGTGCCGGGCCGTGGCCTGCTGGCACGGGGCGCACGACGCGCGCGGCCACGCTGCTCATGGCGCTGGCCGCGGGCGGCACCTACGCGTTCCTTCTGCTTGGCCAGATCGACGGCATCGCGGCCATCGGGCTCGCCGTCGCCTACGCCGCCTGGCGGAAGGAGCGATCAGCGTCCGCCGGCTTCTGGCTGGCCCTGGCATTCGCCGCAACCAAGCCGCACCTGGCGATCGGGCTCGGCATCTGGCTGGTGGCGAGGCGCGACTGGCGCGCGCTCGGCGGCGCGGCCGCGGGCTGCGCGGTGGTCGGCGCCGTCTCGCTGGCTCTGGTCGGACCTGCGGGTCTGGCGGGATTCGTGTCCGCCCTGGGGTTCGCGGCGGGCAACACGCCGGGGGCGAGCACGCTCGGCTTCCCTGGACTGGTCGCCTCCTGGCTCGGGGGCGGCACCGACGCGGTGGTCGTCGGCATCCTGGGGTCGCTCATCGCCCTCCTCGGGTGCAGCGTGCTCGGATCGCGCTCGCGTGGCCACCCCGGGACGCTCGAGGTCTCGCTCGCCGGCGCCGCGGCGCTTTCGCTGCTCGCGTCTCCGCATCTCCTGCCGCACGACCTTGTGATCCTGGCCCCCGCATTCGCGTGGTGCCTGGCGCGCGCGGCCGCGGCCGAGGCACCAGCCTGGCCGGGGATCGTCACCATCCGCGTGATCGCCGGGTGGGCGGCGCTGGGAGTGCTGACCCTCGTCGATACCGGGAACGCGGCCTCGGCGCCTCCCGGCCGGCTCGTCCCCCTGGCTCTGGCCGGCATCGGGATCGCGACGCTCGTGGTCCCGATATCGAGCACCCGCGCCGGACGGCCGGCCCGGGTCGCCGTGGCTCAGTCGGGTGGCGGCAGGGGCGCCGGCGGGTCGACCGCGTAGTCGTAGAAGCCGCGGCCGCTCTTGCGGCCGAGCCGGCCGGCTCCGACCATGCGCTCGAGAATGGCAACGGTCGCGACGTCACCAGGCGCATGGTCGCGTTCCATCCGATCTCTGCGGATGGTCAGCACCGTGTCGAGGCCGGAGAAGTCCGCAAGCTGGAAGGGGCCCATCGGCCAGTTGAGCCCCTTGCGCACCGCGATGTCGATGTCCTCAGCCGAGGCGACGCCACCCTGGAGGAGCGAGAACGCCTCGCGAGAAGCGGCCCCGAGGATTCGGTTGACGATGAAGCCGTCGATCTCCTTCTCCACGACGATGGGCGTCCGGCCCATCCGCTTCGACCAGGCGACGGCTCGCGCACAGGTGTCGTCCGAGGTCTCGGGTCCGCGCACGACCTCGCACAGGTCCATCACCAGCACGGGATGGAAGAAGTGCATGTTGCAGCAGAGCTCAGGGCGGGCGGTCGCATCCGCCAGCCGCGACACCACGATGTTGCTCGAGTTGGTGGCGATGCCCGCGCGAGCCGGGAGATGCGCGTCCAGCTCGGCGAAGATCTCCCGCTTGACCGACGGCAGCTCGACCACGGCCTCAATCGCCCAGGCCGACTCGGACGCCGCGCCGGCGAGATCGGTGGTCGGCGTCACGCGGCTCGCAGCGTCCTCTGCTTCGGCACGTCCGAGCTTGCCCTTCTCGACACGGCGGTCGAGCCACTGACGATTCCCCGCCATGGCTCGCTTCAGGTGCTCGCCATCGACGTCGACGAGCGACACGTCAATCCCGTGCAGCGCGGCCTGCTGGGCGATCTGCGCGCCCATCGTGCCGGCTCCGACGACGAGCAGGCGACCCTGGTCCCCGCCGTCGGGTACCGAGGAGGTCATCCGGTCATGCCTCGTCCGGCCACCTGACCGGCACGCGCGTGGTGCAGTTGGTCAGCTCCTGCGAGGCCTTGGTGTAGCGGACGATCGTCGGGAAATCGCCCTTCAGCTTGAGGCGGCCGAGCATGATTCCCTTGGTGGCGTCGAGCTCCTTCTGCGCCACCTGCTTCCAGCGCGAATAGGCGCCGGTGATCACGAACTTGGCCTGCTGGGCGTCCTCACGAGTTCCGACGCGGACGTCACGCGCCTCGCCGTGCCAGAGATCGAGGAAGACGCCGCGATCCTCGGGGAAGTTCTTGTCGGGCTCGGCGAGCACGACCAGGCCGACGGTACCCTCCCAACCAGCCGCCGCCTGCTTGTAGACCGGCGACCGGTTGATCTCGGCCTTGAAGGCCGCGGCCCACTCGGGGCTGTACGCGTCGACCACCTCGGTGTCTGCCACTGTCTGCCTCCTGGGACGGGTAGTCCCGGCACCGCCGGGACCGCCAAGTGTGCCCTGCCCGCCGGCCGGTGCGCCACCTGCCTGGACCTGACCTGCCATCCTCTTGGCTATGGGTGACAATCTGCGCCTGCCGGTCGATCCCCCCTGCGCGCGCTGCGAGGGCAGGCGATTGATCCCGCTGACCTTCGGTGATCGTCAGACCGGTTACGACCAGCCCGGATTCAAATGCGCAGATTGCGGGGCGCGCTTTCAAACGCTGCACAACCAGCGGGTGCCTCGCCCCATCTGACGATCGGCGCCTGACCGGACAGGCACGCCGCAGTCAGTCGACCACCGGGTCCTTGAGCGCACGCGCGACGTACACGGCGACGTCGTCGACCGCAAGGGTGTCGCCGATCTGCTTGGCTGAGATTCCCTCGTCGAACATGGCGAGGCAGAACGGACATGCGGTCGCGACCTTGGTGGCTTTCGTGTCGACCGCCTGGTCGACCCGGCGGTGGTTGACCCGCGGCTGATCCTCCTCCATCCACATCCTGCCGCCGCCGGCGCCGCAACACATGCCCTCGCTCTTGCTGCGCGCCATCTCCACCACCTTGAGGCCGGGAATTCGTTCGAGAATCTCCCGCGGCGGCGCGAAGATGTCGTTCCAGCGGCCCAGATAGCAGGAGTCGTGGTAGGTGATCGTCTCCTCCTGCGCCTTGGCCGGGTCGAGGGTGATCCGCCCCTCCTTCAACAGGCGATCAATGAGCTGCGTGTGATGGATGACCTCGTAGTCGCCACCGAAATCGCCGTACTCGTTGGCAAACGTGTTGAAGCAGTGCGGACAGGACGCGATGATCTTGCGCACGTTGTGCCGCTTGAGCACCTCGACGTTCTCCTTCGCGCGTTCCTGGAAGAGGTACTCGTTGCCGATCCTGCGCGCAGGATCCCCGGTGCATTTCTCCTCGGTGCCGAGGATGGCAAAGTCCACGCCGGCGGCCTGAAGGATCTTCGCCAGTGCTGCCGCGATCGTCCTGGCACGCTCATCGAACGAGGCCGCGCAGCCGACCCAGTACAGGTACTCGGCGTCGGGCTTGTCGGCGATGAACGAGACACCGAGATCCTTTGCCCAATCGGCTCGCGACTGGTGGGACAGGCCGTACGGGTTGGCGACGTTCTCGATGTTGCGCAGCGCCGATTCCGCCTGCTTGGGGAGGCGCGACTCATCGAGGACGAGATGCCTGCGCATGTCCATGATCTTGGGAACATGCTCGATGAGCACCGGGCACTGATCCATGCACGCGCCGCAGGTGGTGCACGACCAGAGTGTCTCCTCGAGAATCGTTCCCCCGATCAGCGGACGTGGTCCGCCGTTGGGAACCGCTGCTGCAACGTCGTCGGGCGAAAGCCACGACGGCTGAAAATGCCCGGGCAGATCGTGCATGGCGCCGGGGTGATGGTCGCCGCTGGTCCACATCACCGCGCTGTCGGTACTCGCGCCTTCGCCTCCGTCCGCTGCGACGTGCGCGTCGTGCTTCGTCGCCGCGTAGCCCCCGGCAAGGTTCTCGTACGCGAGGTCGCGCAGATCGGTGATCAGCGTCTTGGGTGACAGCGGCTTGCCGGTGTTGTAGGCCGGGCAATGCGTCTGGCAGCGTCCGCACTCCGTGCACGTGTAGAGATCGAGCGTGTCCTTCCACGAGAAGTGCTCGAGCGCTCCGGCGCCGAAGTGCTGGTCGGCCTCGTTCTCGGCGTTCATCACCGCCTCGATATCGAGGGTTCGCAACGCTCCTTTCGGTCGCTCGTTCTTGAAGAAGACGTTGGGAACCGACGTGATGATGTGCAGGTGCTTGCTGTACCCGAGGTAGACGAGGAATCCGAAGACGAGCGTCAGGTGTGCCCAGAAGAAGATGCCGTGGAGAACGATCAGCGCCTCACTGCCGGCGCCGAGCGGCCGGAAGATGCTCGCGAGCGCTGACGCGATGGGCCGCCACTGGCCCAGGGCCTCGGGCGCACCTTCGGCGATACGCGTTGCGTAGTTGAGCTCCATGCAGACGAGGAGCACGCCGATCCAGGCGAGGATGAGGATGGCGTCGCCGCGATGGCTTCCACGAAAGCGTGTCGGGTTGATCACCAGGCGGTTGAACAGCGCCAGCACGATCCCGCAGATGACCACGAAGAAGAAGAGGTCCTGCAGGAAGGCAATCGCGCCGCTCCCGGGCAGCTGATTGAACTGGAATCCCTGCCAGAGCGCTTCCACGATTCCCTGCGCGATCGCGGTGAGCAGTACCACGAAGCCCCAGAAGATGAAGGCGTGGAGCACACCCGCGAGCGGCCACCTGAGCAACCGTCCCTGGGCAACCACGTAGACGAAGAACGCGCGCACGCGCGCCATCGGGTGGTCGAGGCGGCTCTCGTGGCGCGTGGTGTGGCGCATCAGGCCGAGCAGCTTTCGCCAGCGCAATCCGCTCGCGATCAAGGACACGGCGGCGAGAAGCAGCAGCGCTATCGGGCTGAGGATGGCGGTCACAGCCGCGGACACTAGCGCCCCTTCCAGTCCGGCTGACGTTTCTGCAGGAATGCGCTGATGCCCTCAGCAGCGTCTTCGCTGCCGAACAGGTCGACGAACTCTCGCCGTTCCGCCTCCAGCGCGGCCTCGATGGGCAGGCTCGATCCCGCATGCATGGCTCGCTTGGTTGCGGCGACGGCAAGGGGGGCCCGCGATGCCAGGAGCTCTCCCCAGCGTTGCGCAGCCGCCGGAAGGTCGTCAGGTTCGACCATCTCGGCGACCAGACCGAGAGCGAGGGCACGCTCCGCATCGATTGGGTCGCCGGTGAGCAGCAATTCGGCGGCACGCGCGGCGCCGATCAGCCGTGGCAACCGCTGCGTTCCGCCCCAGCCGGGGATGATGCCGATCTTGATCTCCGGCTGACCGAATCGCGCGGTCCGCGACGCAATCCGAACGTCGCACGCGAGGGTCAGCTCACAGCCTCCGCCGAATGCGATGCCGTTGACGGCCGCGATCACCGGCAGCCTCGAGGATTCGATCGCGAGCGTGAAGTGGGTCGCCTTCCCGACGGCTTCGGCGCCGGCGCCGAAGCCCTTGATATCGGCGCCGGCCGAGAAGAACTTCGGTCCGTTGCCGGTGATGACCAGGGCACGGCACGTCTCGTCGGACTCAGCGCTTGCGAGCCCCTCGGCCAGGCCATTGACGACATCGCCGTTGACCGCATTCGCCGGAGGGTGGTCGATGGTGAGGGTGACAACCGCGCCCTCGCGCTCGACCCGGATGACGTCATGGAGAACCTGACCCACGAGCTGTGCCTCCCTCGATTCGATGACGGCTGCGTGCGTCATACAGCAAATGCACGCGGCCGCGCCGCGATCCCGGCTCGGGCTGCGAGTAGAGTGCGCAAGGGTGGAGCTTCCCCCGCTCGGCGACCACGTCGATCCCGATGCGCTCCGCGAGTTGAGCGACGACGGCCTTGATGCCCTGGGTGCGCAGCTGCAGGCGACCGAGCGCGCGACCATCGCCGCGATGGCTCCCTACGAGCAGCATCTCCGCGAGATCCGCACGCGTGCCACGGAGCTGGCCACCGAGCGGCGACGGCGGGAGCGCGCGCACTCGGTCGCCCAGCGAGCGGGGGTGCGCGAGGCCGCCAAGTCCGGTGACATGCCGAGCCTTGCCGTAGCGCTGACCAGTGCCGAGGAACTCTACGAACCGGAAACCGTTCTCACTGATGTGCACGCTTTTCTCAGCACCGGTGGCGAGGTCGGCTTCGGCTTCGCGACGCGACCCGGGACCATGACCTTCACCGACGGCCGCCAGCAGCGCCAGGCGCGCACATGGGGCGAGGCGCGAGAGCTGCACGCACTCGGATGGGATCCCGGCGCCCCCGGCATTCCCGGAGTCCGCGTGCACCTCGCCGGCAGCCGCGTCGAGCGAGTGGTGCCGGCCGCTGACGTGGTGCTCAGCATCGGCGGGGACTAGCGGGCCGTGCGCCCGCTCCCTCATCGCGTCCTCGGCGCGTGCCTGACGGGCTTCGCTCTGGTCGGGCTGAGTGCCGCATGCGGCAGCGCGAAGCCGCCGGCGACAGACACGCCGTCTCCATCGGCGACGCCTGCCTCGACGCCCAATCCGACGCCAACCCCATCATCCACACCGGCCCCGGCGCCGCCGCTGGTTGTGACACTTCGGGATTCGGGGCCGGCCGGCAGCCCCTGGACTGCCGTGCAGCTGTCGCTGGTCGGCGAGGACGGAATCGTTGCCGCGACGGTCAATGATCCCGGTGGCATTGATGGCGACGCCTACTTTGTTGGTGCTGCTCACCTCTATTTCATCGAGGGAACCGCCGTGAAGGCGATGGGCCGGGACGGTACCGTGACCACCGTTGGCCAGGTACCGCAGCTGCAGACAACGGTGCACGCCGATGATGTACAGGGGTATACGGGATTCGCCGTCTCCCCTGACGAGTCCTCGCTCGTCTTCGCGATCCCGCTCAGCATCCAGGGCGACAATGGCGCGACCACCGACCACTCACAGCTCTGGACTGAGCCGATCGGTGGCACGGTGGCGTCGGCGACAATGGTGTATGACGACGTCAGCACCGCGGGTTACGTGCTGCTCCCGTTCGCCTGGAGCAGCACCGCCGTCTGGGTGTCGCAGCAGCCGACAACCGGTCTCGGGGGAGCCGGTCCGTTCCTCGACTATTCCCACTTCGCT
>PKWB01000020.1 GCA_003131685.1 Candidatus Dormiibacterota bacterium | reverse complement strand
GGGCGGTGTAGGGAAGGCCGCTGGCGCGCACCGCCTGCTCGCCCTGCCATTTGCTCAGCAGGTACGGGTACCGGGGGTCGGGGTCGGCCCCGAGCGCTCCCTGGTGGACGAAGTGCGTGACCTTGGCTTTCGTGGCCGCTTCGAGCACCCGCTCGGTGCCCTCGCGGTTCACCCGGTCGAAGGTCTGGCGGCCGCGCTCCTGGATGATCGCCACCAGGTGGACGACCGCGTCGCACCCCGCGAAGGTGTCCGCCAGCCCGGTCGCGCTGGTCAGGTCGGCCTGGACGAAGGTGACCCGCTCGCCCTTGGGGCGGCGGGTGGTCCCGCGGGCCACGATGACCACCTCATGGCCGGCGTCCTTGAGCGCACGAACGGTGTGGATGCCGACGAAGCCGGTACCACCGGTCACCGCAACGCGCACGCAGTTCCTCCTCGCCGGGCTGGGACGTTCGCCCGCGAGTTTACGGGCAGGGCCGCCGCGCGTGCCCCGCGATTACGAGCCGCCGGCCAGCGCGGCGATCACCGCCGGTGAGCCCTCCAGCGCGGTGCGCTGCATGAAGTGCTTGACGGCACGCATCCCGCCCAGCTCCTCGCCGCCGCCGGCGCGTCCGGGGCCGCCGTGGACCAGCTGCGGCATCGGCGTCCCGTGGCCCGTCGATTCTGCGGCGGAGTCGCGGTCGAGGATGAGCAGACGGCCGTGATACGGCGCTGCCCCGGCCACCACCTCGCGAACGAAGCCCGGATCGTGGGAGACGATCGAGCCGACGAGGCTGCCCCCGCCGCGGGCCGCCAGGGGGCCGAGATCGGCTTGCGCCGCGTAGGGGATGAGTGTGGTGACCGGGCCGAATGCTTCGATCTCGTGCGGTTCAGGGCGGTCGCCCGTCGCCAGGAGCACCACCGGCGCCATGAACGCGCCGCGCTCCGGGTCGGCGTCCACGGGATTCACCGACATGGGATCGCCGTACACGATCTCGGTCGCGCGCTCCAATGCGGCGACCGCGTCGCGGACCTCGTCGCGCTGGTGCAGGCTCACCAGCGCACCCATGGTCACCGTCTCGTTGCGCGGGTTACCGACGACGACCTTCTCGAGCCTCGCGCGGAGACCGGCGGCCACGTCGTCAACCATCGATTCGGGAACGAGCGCTCGGCGGATGCAGGTGCATCGCTGTCCGGCTTTGGTGGTGATCTCGCGCGAGACTTCCTTGATGTACAGGTCGAATTCCGGCGTTCCCACTGTGGCGTCCGGCCCCAGGATCGAGCAGTTGAGCGAGTCGGTCTCGGCGTTGAATCGTGCCGCACGTGCGGTGACTGCGTCGTTGGCGCGCAACACCGCCGCGGTGCTCGCGCTCCCGGTGAAGGCGATCACATCCTCACCGCCGAGGTGGTCGAACAGGTCGCCCACACCGCCGCACAGGAACTGCACGGCGCCTTCGGGCAATGCACCCGACGCGATGATGTCGCGCATCACCGCAGCGGTGAGATACGCGGTCTGCGTCGCCGGCTTCACGATGCTCGGAACGCCGGCGAGCACTGCCGGAGCCAGCTTCTCGAGCATGCCCCACACCGGGAAGTTGAACGCATTGACCTGCAGCACAACGCCGCGGAGCGACGTGTACACGTGCCGTCCCACGAACGTGCCGCCCTTGCCGATCGGCTCGACGTCGCCGTCGGTGAGGAGATAGCCGTCCGGCAGCTCGTGTTTTGCGCGGCTGCTGAAGACGAAGGTGGTCCCGATCCCGCCGTCGATGTCGCCGGTCCCGTCGCGTCGCGTCGCGCCGGTTGCGAGGGAAAGCTCGTGGTACGTGATCTTGTTGGCGTCGAGGTACGTTGCCAGCTCCTTGAGCGCCGCGGCGCGCTGCTGGAAGGTCAGGCGGCGGAGCGCGGGACCGCCGACGCGACGGGCATGGTCGACCATCGCTCGCGTGTCGAGGCCCGTTGTTGACACACGCGCGACGGGCTCGCTCGTCGACGCATCGAGCACCAACGTGCCCTCGTCGGCCGCGGTGTACCACTGGCCGGCGGCGTAGCTGGCGAGCATCTCAACCATCCGACCGACTCCGATACCGCTGTGCCCTCATGTCATACCTGCGAGCGCAATTATCAGCACCGGGACCCACCGCCGCGACTTCGCCGTTCTCTTCCTCGCGCTTGCGAATCGAACATCTGTTCGCTACACTGGCGTCCCGCCTCGGCGCTCCTGCTTTCCGTCCCATCAGGCGGCGGCCATTTCCAGTGAGGAGCGATGTCCGATTCTCTGTCCGCCGCTCTGGCGACACTTCGATCCCGCTACGGTCCCCAGGCACTTCGCCGTGGCGGGACGCCGGAGCAGGCAGGCACGTGGTCCACCGCCGTACCGGTCCTGGACGATGTGCTCACTCCCGGCGGGCTGCCGCACGGACGGGTCACCCTGCTGGCCGCGGCCGGACGCGGACCCTCGGGGCGGCTGACGCTGCTGCAGTCGCTGGCCGCACTGGCCAGTCGATCGCATGACACCGGCTATGTGGATCTCGCGGGGACGCTCGACCCCGGGTTCCTTGCCGACCTCGGAGCGGATCTCGACGCCTGCCTGGTGATCTCCCCGGGCCCCGCGAGGTGGGAGCGAGGGCTGGTCATGGCGCGCGCTCTGGTGACCGCGGGCATGCCCTGGGTCGGCGTCGCGCTCGGCGGAGAGCAGTCCCGGCCGTCGCTCTGGGAGCACGCGCTCGCCGCGCTTGCCGAAGCCGTGGCCAAGCGCGGCGCGATCTGCATCATCGCCACCCCGGCCCCGGTTGCGGCCCCGCTTCGCCATGCCTCGTCGCTCACGCTCGTCTGTGCGGCGGCGGGCTGGCAACGCGCCAACGGCGATGTGGCTGGGCTGCGGGTGCGGCTCACCACCGGCAAGAGCAAGCTCGGCGCGCCCGGTGCCGAGGCAACCGTGCTGCTCCGCTACCCCCGCCCGTACGCCACCGCCGAGGTGGTCGGCCTGCCCAGCGTCGTCGTACCGCGCCTGCAGCCGATCGTCCTGCCGATTCCTGATGTGGCCGGCGTGGCGGCTCGAGGTTGAGGTGCGCGTTCTCTGCGCTCGTCATCCACACCTCGGGCTGCTGGCCGCCCTTCGCCGCTACCCGGAGTTGCGCGGCGAGCCGGTGATCCTCGGCGGTGCCCCGGGGTTGCGTCTCCCGGTGGTCGCCGCTTCGGCGGCGGCGCTGGCCGCCGGGGTGCGGGTGGGGCAACCTC
>PKWB01000111.1 GCA_003131685.1 Candidatus Dormiibacterota bacterium | reverse complement strand
CATCGGACATCACCAGGTGGTGACCAAACTCATGCAGCACCGTGAAGTTCTCGCGCCGGCTGCGCGGCGTGGCGACGTAGCAAATGGCCCGCTGATCGTGAAAGTACGCGCCATCACACGAGCACGCATCGGTGGCATCGCTGCTCGGCACCGCGCTCACCAGTATCCCTGCGGCACGCATCGCGGTAAGAGGTGAACTCGCAAGTTCGCGGCGCGCTTCGAGGCTAATCGCCGCCTCGAGCCGCTTCGCGTATGCGTTCGGGTCTCGGATCACGCTTCCCCGGTAATCACCTGATACACATCGATGAGGCGCTGCCAATCGGTCGGGGACAGTTCCCCATTACTTCGTTTCGGAGCTCGTGCCAGAAAGCCAATCAGTGCCGGCTTGACCTCCTCCACTGGACGCTGACTTCGCTCGGCGATGACCTGCACCCGCCGGGCAAAATCGTCGCCGCGGACGAACCGGGCCAACGATGGCGTCAATCCGTCGTCTGCCTCGGCCTCGTCCTCGTCGCCGCCCAGTAGTTCCCGCACCGAACACCCCAGCGCCTCGGCGACGGTGGTGAGCGTGTCCAAGGTTGGGTTGACTCCGGATCTGCGCTCAAGGTCAGACAGATACGGAACCGAGAGTTTCGTCGCCGCCGCCAAGTCTTTCAGCGTCCAGCCCTTCCCTTGTCGGTACCGCCGGATCCGTTCGCCGAGTGTCCGCCCCAACACTTCACCTCCAGAACAAATGACCGGATGTGAGTATAGGTCCCCAGCAGAACTCCGGCATGGTATGATTATGTTGGTAACAGAACTACCCTTCGCTCACCGAGTCTGGCAGCATCGCTCAGAACGGCGGTCGGAGTTGAGCAATCGCCGACCAACGGGCCGGCAAAGGAGACCATCGTGACCGATGAAAGCAACACCTGGACGATCGTCGCGGCCAACGGAGAGGGCGACACCGTCGAGCTTCGCGAGGCCGAGGATTCCCGCCTCGAGCATCTCCGCCGTCAAGCCGTGCACGATCTCGTGGGAGCCCACGCGAAGGCAGACGACTACGAACTGCTGATTGGCGGCGTGGTACAGGCGAACCTCGATCTCACCCTCGAGGCCGCCGGGCTCCACGACCACTCCGAAGTCGTGATCATGCTCAAGGACGTGAATCGCGGCTGATGGACGCCGCGCTGACCAACGCGCTGATCGATCGGGACTGGAGGGATTTCACGACCCAGGTTGAGCGCCTCAAGCTCGGCTCGCCCCAGCGGGACGGAACCCGGATCGACATCGTCGTAACCGCTCCCGGCACGACCGAGCAGTTCCGCTCGGCACTGCTCTGCGACGACTACGACGCGATCGCTCCGGTGCTCGACTTCGCCGACCTCGCCAACTCAGCCCTCCTTGGCCGGGAGTACTGGCCGAACATCGAGGGCGCCCCCTATAACTCGGTGATCTACGACGGTCGCTATCTCCCCATCATCTGCGTCGTCGGTACCCGTGGCTACCACCTCCACAGCAGTCACTCCGCCGAGCAGCATCCGAAAAGCAGCTGGCGTCTGCCGATGGTGGCGAGCCGACTGCATTGGTTTCTGCGCATGGGCCGTCTCGTCGGCCGAGGTGTGTGAATGGACGTCTTCCGCATCGCTGCAACGCTGCCCGTGCCGGCGGCGCGACCGGCGCCCCCACTGCAACTCTCGCTTGGGCCGGGTGTCCTCGAGACAACGCAGGACGTACTTCGCACAGAGAGCAACGGCTCCCGCGAGGCCTTGACGATCTGGGCCGGACGGCCACGTGACGCGACCACGGTTCTCGTCAGCCACGTCATCACCCCGGTCGTGGAAGCCGACCATGACTGGCTGACGATCTCTCTCCCCGAGCGCACTGCCATCGCCACCTACCTTCGCGGTGAGCAACTGCTCGCCGTTGCCGACATCCACACCCACCCTGAGGCGGCATTTCTCTCCAAGATCGACCGTCGCCGCCCCTTCAGCTCTCGCAATGGCTTCTACGCCTTGGTCATCCCGAACTTTGCGACAGACCCGCCCGCCGCGGGATGGCGCTGCTACGTCGCGATCGACGGCGACTGGCGCGAAGTTCCGCTACTGGATGCGGTCAATGGCTGGCCCGGCTGACCGAACGCGCCGCTTCATCGCATCCGTGGAAGGTGATCCGCACCAAGTCGACGGCATCATCACGGGGATGGCGGCCACCGAGGTGGAACTCGTCGCCGACGTTCTCGATCCTCCGACCGAGATCGCCGTCGCTCTCACCGCCATCCTGCTGCTTCGCCTTGAGGATGCTGCGCCCCACCTCTTTCTGGCCGTGCCGAGCACGCGCTCGGTGAAGCTGCCGCTACTCGGTGAGCACGATCTTTACGACGAGCTGGCAGACGCCCATCAAGGCTTCGAGTCCGTGGAGCGTTTTCACAGAGGTCCGGCCCCGAACCCCGACCTGCGCCTTGTCTTCGGTGCCGGTGCGGCTCCGGGTCTGCATGTCCGAAGCGCCGGCTGGGCCTGCTCGCTCGATGCCGATCTGCCAGCGATCGCTGGCAACCCCGTGGCCGCCGCGTTCGCCGGCGTCTTGGCCGCCGCCGAGGCTCTCGAGGTCGGAATGCATCGCGCCGGCAGCCGTGCTCGGCTGGGTTCATACCGGGGCGCGGTATCACTCTGGGACTACACGCTGGCGCCGGTGGTCGGGGCGACGATCACGGCACCGGTGGACCTGAGCGGCTTCGGGATCGTCGGGTGCGGCGGGGTGGGGTCAGCCACCGCCTGGACGTTGGGTCTCATCTCGCTGCTCGGTGATCCACTCGTTGTAGATCACGACATTATCGATAAGGAGGGCACCAATCTCAATCGTCATCTCACCGCCACCTTCCAGAATATCGGCGACCCGAAAGCCACTTTGCTCGCTGGGTTCCTGAGCGCTGCTGGCGCATCACCGCGGCCGCGGATCCGCGAATGGAAAGAGCTTTCCGATGCCGAGAAACTGGAAGTCCGGACGGGAGTTATCTCCGTCGATGACGCGGAAGTACGACGCGCGTTTCAGCTCGACATGCCGAAGGTCATCCTCAACGCGGCCACCAGCGACACGGGGTACTTTCGGGTCACATATCACGACTTCCTCAACGCCGCCTGTCTGCGCTGCATCACCCCAAGTGGCACGTTGCTCGGCGGTCAGCTCGCCACCACGGCTCGGCGTTTGGGGATCTCCACCGGGCTCCTCAACGACATGATCAGCGCGAACGTCCCGCTCTCCGAGGAGGTCGTCGACTCCCTGCGCCTAGAGGATCGCGAACAAGTGCGCGGAGTCCGAGGTGCCGAACTCGTCGCAACCGTGTGTGCACGACTGCAACCCTTGCCAGATGAACCCGCGGTCAGCGCACCGATGCTCTCGGCTGCCCCCGGTGTGCTCCTTGCGAGTGAAGCGATCAAGCGTTCCATGGGCTACAACGTCCCGCTGTCGCCGGTGGGGAACGTGCTCAGCGCCAGCGTGCTGAAGGGGCCACATCGCGCATGGCTCTCCACTATTCACAAGCGACCCGCGTGCGAATGTCTTGACACGCTATATCGCCAGTACTACGCCAAAAAGTGGGCATGAGCTCGCACCCACTCCTCACCCCGCATATTGCCCCGTGCAGTTCGACTAGCGATATCGTGGCGAGACTGGGGACGCAGGTCTCTGGAGTGAAATGAAAGTCACAGTCACCCACACATTGAACGCTCGGTTCGTCGAGATCGCTGAGCCGTCTGCCGAGGAGTTTCGAGATGCTGGCGTCCTCGTTCGGATCGAAACAGGGGTGTCGGACCGACACAGCTTTGCCACAGTCGTGTGCAGCGGCGCGGTTGACGATCCCGTCCCGTCCGCTGCAGTGGAGTCCTCGTTGGCTCACCAGCTTCTCGTTGCAGCCGACGGGCGGCCGCTTGCAGAACAGAAGAAGATTCGCACCGCCTGGTTCTACATTGAGACGGTCCTCCAGCGCGTCGGGAAGACGCTGAGGTGGCGTTTCGGTGTTTTTGGTGACGACTCCGTATTTTCGTCAACCCGCCTCGATGTTGCCCTCAGCGATGGCGCTGAGGTACTCGAGTTGACACCCATGCCCTCCGCCGGTATGGGGGACAACATCGCCCGGATCGGCGCCGACGGCCTTCGCGCCGTGGCGGAGCTCGTGGGTGCATCCGTGGAGCAACCTCTTGCTCACGAGTTATGGCGAGAGTCGTGGAACCTCCGCCACGCCAGCCCGCGCAGCAGTCTCGTCGTGGGAGTAGCGGCAGCCGAGGTGGGCATCAAGCAGCTCATCGCGTTGCTTGTCCCCGATGCCGAGGTGCTGGTTGAGCATCTTCCATCGCCACCACTGACGACGCTGATTCACCGGGTTCTTCCAGCACTCCCGGTCAAGTCGGGAGTGCAAGCAGACCGGCGTTGCCCTCAGCAGATCACCAAGCGAATCGCTCGGGCCGTCGAAGCCCGGAATCTCGTCGTACACCGAGGCGCAACCCCCGCTATCGACCTCCGCTCAACCCTGCTCGACATCCGCGACTTTCTATACCTCCTCGACTATCACGCCGGTAACAGTTGGGCCTTAGAGCTGGTTTCCGATCGAACTAAGGCCTCCCTACTAGCCTCCTGATCGGCCCGCCGATTCGGGCAGACCGGCCTTCTCCCTATCAATAAAACGGGGGCCCCAGCCAATCGACCAGATTCACCCCAACCACCACAACGGCGAGTCGAAATTGGCTGGGAAGACTCTCTCCTATTCGAACTACCAAACGCTGCAAACACGCCTTCGCGAGTTAGCAGACGCGGTCTGAGGACTGACTTTAAGCCGCCGCAGGGCGCCCTGCGACCGACAAGCCTCGTCCAGTTGGGGGCGTCATTGACACATTGGCGACCGCCGACGGGTACAAGCCTCTTGCCGGTAGGGCAAGCACAACGCTCGGCGCGCGCAGGGCAGAACTGGCACCATCAATCGTGTGACAAGTGCGCGCTTCCTTCCCGAGGTACCTGGCCTGTCGGTGCTAGGGGTGCAGACGGCCGAGCCGGTTGCCGTACTGACTTTCGACGATGGGCCCGAACCGAACAGTACTGAAGTTGTGCTTGCTGAGTTAGGTGCGGCCGGCGCCACCGCGACCTTTTTCGTGCTGGTCCGCCGCGCGCGACGTCATCGCCGACTGCTCGCCGAGATCATCGCCTCCGGTCATGACGTAGCGCTGCACGGGGCTGACCACCGGCGTCTCACGAGTCTCGACCCCGGCAACTCGACCAAACTGCTGCATGATGCGCGCGCCGAACTCGAGCAACTCGCCGGTGTGCAAGTGCGAATGTTCCGGCCCCCATACGGAAGCCAGAGCCCCGCGGTCTGGCATGCCGTCGTCGCGGCGGGACTGGTTCCCGTGCTCTGGGAGGTCGAGTGCCGCGAGTGGGACCCGATGCCCGACACTGACCCGTTGGCTGATTTCGACAACTTAAGGCGTGGCTCGATCGTCCTCGGCCACGATGCGATAGCGTCCGTCGAAGACGGCGCCGAGTCGCTGGTGGTTTCGCCCATCGACCGGCGTGCGATCACCACGGCCATCCTCGCCCGCATTCAGGCAGCTGGGCTGAGAGCGATTTCACTGTCGCGCGCTCTAGAGCGTGGCCGTCCTCGATGGCGAGTCTGGCTCGATAAGGCTAATGCGCCGTCAACGTGAGCGGACCCCCCACCATCGTCCTGCGCCCGATCTCAGCGGACTTGGATGCCGTAAAACGAATCTGCATGACCGCGCTGACTGAGGATCACTACGCAACACATCTGCCTGCCACGCTGCTGCGGACCTTGAGGCATACGTTCAGCGCGACCGTCGATAACGAAGTCGTAGGTTTCTGCTTCGGTTCGGTTGGTGCTGACGGTACTGAGGGTTTCATCGATCTTATTGCGGTGGCACCCGTGTGGCAGGGGCGCAACGTAGGCGGCCGACTACTTGTCGCACTCGAAGAGCGGCTGCATGAGAGCGGCTGTCGAGTGGTCCGCGTTGCAGGCCACCCACCCGTCTACGCCTGGCCCGGAGTGGACCATCGTTACACGCGAGCCATTTGTCTGTTCGAGGGCACTGGATACCGACGGGACGGCGTAGAAGTCAATATGCGCGTCCAGCTTGAACGGTCGCGGCTTCACACCAAAGCGGACGAGCAGCGACTCGCCCGATCAAAAATCAGCTTCCGGCGTGCTCGAACTGACGAAACGGATGAGCTTCGAGAGCAGCTGGCGCGAGATTGGAAGGCTGATTGGCTTACAGAACTCGCCATGGCCATTGCAGGCAGCCGCTCCGGCGCTGTTCTCGCTATGCGACATGAGACCTGCGTGGGATTCTGTGCATACGGACTAAACCGTCCCAACGAGGTCGGCCCGCTCGGAACGGCGCCAGCACTACAACGTAGGGGAGTCGGCACAGTTTTGATCCGCCGGGCCATGAAGGAGTTAGTTGCACAAGGGGAGCCCGTGGCCGAGATTCCTTGGGCGGGCCCGTTGTCGTTTTTCGCGCGAACGTTGGGAGCGCACGTCAACCGCGTCTTCGTGACGTACCACAAATCGCTCGCCTGAGTTCGCGCCCGTGTCGCGCCGTCATGCCCCCAAAGCTGAGGTAGCCAGGGGTATCATCCCAGCCCTCCCCCACCCTGTACCAGGAAGTAATGCCCGATCCCGCTGACGACACCGGCCGAGCGCTCGACGTGCTGGTCGTCGGGGGTATTGGCACGGACGAAAGCGTGTTCCTGCCCGCTCCCCTGAGGCCTGGCACGTACGCTCACGCACACTCGCAGCTTCGTAGTACTGCCGGATCCGCTGCAACGGTCGCCGCCGCTCTCATCGACAGCGGGCTCAGCGTCGCGATAGCTGGCGCCGTTGGCACCGACAATGAGAGCGAGTGGCTCACCGAAGCAATGATGAGGCTCGGGGTGCAGTGTCATGTCCGCCATGTTCCGGGGCCGAGCGCCCGGTCCCTTGTGCTCGTGGACCCGGACGGGGAGCGCACAATCATCGGCCTCACCGGCGATCTCCTGGACTGCGTCGAGGTACCCACCGCGCTGTTACCTGAAATCCGGGCAGTGGTCTTCCCGGCGTGGCGTCCGCAGTTCGGGGCGTCGCTGGCAGCCGCTCAAGAGGCAGGCTGCCGAACCATAATCGGGCTACGAGGCCTCGCAGACAGGACGATTTGCGCGGACGTGGCAATCGGCTCCCGCGAGGAACTCGGAGACACTGATCTCACCGACGCAAGCGAGCGATTTCCTGTGATTGTGGTGACTGAGGGTCAGCACGGCTCGTACTTGGTTACCAAGGACGGCCTCGAGAGATCGGATCCCTTCAATGTGGAGCCCGTCGACGCGACAGGTGCCGGTGACGCGTTCCTTGCAGGGTTTGCAGCCGAGTGGATTCGCTATAGCGCGTTGCAGGTCTGCATGGAGATGGCGACCGCGTGGGGAGCCCTGGCGACTGAGCGACTCGGCGCGACGCCGCCGCCATTCGCCGCGGTTCAGACGTTGCTGGAGGGCTTGAGATAACGATCAGCAGCGAAGCCATCTCGACGGCGATCGTGAGGGACAGACTAGGTGACCACCTCGAGCGGGATCATCGGATTCACGCGGCCTGGCAGTACGGCAGTTCCTTACGAAGCGACTACCAACCGGATGTCTCCGACATCGACATCCTGTTAATCGTTGGCGATGACACCTCTCTCGATGATTACACATATCTTGCGGCCCTCGTCCGTCGACATCTACCAACCGCCGAGGTAACCGTTCTGCGCAAAGCCGAAGCCACGGCGGCGATCCACCCCGGCTGGAGTCGACACTTCTTCATCAACGTCTCTCGGTCCGGAGTTCTCCTCTGCGGTCCCGATCTACTCGCCGCCGCGGCCGCGCTACCTCTCAGCCTCGACGAGGCCTATCAACGTCTCGTCCAGTTGACGCAACGCGCCCGTCTCGTCTGCATTAATCCCTCAAAGAGTACGGAGGCGCGGTTTTGGCTCACGAAGTACCAGCACTGGATCCCACTGTGCCTAATGGAGCTGCTTGAACTCGCGGGAGCTCCCGAGGAACGGTTGCAGAACGCGCACGCTTCGTTCTTGCAACGCTTCCCGACACTGCGCACCGACCTAACGTTTCCCTATCCTAGCCTGCGGCCGCTAACAGCTTTTCTCGAGCAACTTGTCCGCTGGATTCCTCCGAACGCACGTTGGTTCGACGGCCCTACTGCAGTCGCTGCGTGCGGCTGAGGCCGTCGTGCGAGTCCCCTTAGTTGGCGTGGTAACGGCATTGGGGCGCTGCGAGTACAACCTACTAGCGGAGGCTGGCTCTTCGGTCGCGGACCTCAACGCCATGCTTGCAGCCGATGGAGTGGATTATCCGTTGGAATGGGTGATCTGTTGTGACGGCGACGCCAGCCCGGCGGCCGTGCGGCACACGCTCGGCGAGCTCACGGTTCGGGTCACCGTCGTCACCACGCCGCGAAGGTCCGGGCCGGGACCTGCGCGGAACCGCGCCCTTATGGAGGTCAGCGCACCGTACGTGATAACTCTGGATAGCGACGATCGGCTTGTTCCATGCGGGATGCGGCTTCTACTCGCTGCGCTGCGCAACGACACAGCCGCCGCATGGTCCGCGGGGCGCTGCTACCACGTCGACGCCGCGGGAGCGCTGCGATGGGTCGGCCCATCGGATCCTTGGCCTCCGGGACGAGTGGCACCAGGTGCGTTCTGGGCGCACAAGCGGCGCGTTGGTGGTCTGCCGTTTCTCTGTACTGCGACCGTGGCCCGCACCGCCGCAATTCGGGCCTGCGGCGGCTGGCCGAGGGGCCAACGACTTCGTGCGGAGGACACCGCCCTATGGGCGGTCCTAACTAGCCGCTTTTCCGGGATCTGGATTGCTGAGCATGCGTACGACTACCGACGCCACTCCGGAAGCCTCACGCACACACCCGGGTTCCGCAAACTCGATGAACAGCATCAGGAGATTGAGGCGATGATTGCCGCCGGGACTACGGTGCTACCTCGCAGGACTTGATGAAGGACTTGATATGGCCATCGACCGCCGTCACGGGACAGTGGCGCGGCAATCATTCACAGCGATCCGTGGAAGGTAAGGCCGTCGGGCAACGTGCCGGCGGATAGAGTTTGGCGCCGACCAGGACGGATAGTGTTTACGACATGCCTTGAGCTCGCCGACCAGCGGAGCCGCTGACGGTCGTGCTCTCGCAGGCGGCGTGGGCCGCACCTTCTGATGCTGGCGGGGAGCTGCCGGTGACGGTGATCATTCCGTCGAAGCGTGGCCGTGAATGCGTCGATGATGCTATCGGTTCGGTGCTCGCACAAGAGGGCGTCGGCAACGAGATCATCGTTGTGTTGGACGACTGCACCGCCGCTCGTGCAGACTGGATCGAACAACAGTATAGGGACCATCCGTCGGTTCGATTCGTACGACACGCGGCACGGTCGGCATCGGCATCACGCAATCTCGGCCTGCGCTCGGCACGCCACGCGTGGGTTGCGTTCCTGGACGACGACGACATCATGCGCGCGGGTCGGCTGCAGCAGATGTTGAGCGCTGCCGTCGCCCAAAGAGCGCGATGGGTCGTATCCGACGCCGAGCGGTTCGACGTCACGACCGGCCGAAGCCGTCGGCAACACGCGTCAGGCGTCGACCTCCGTCACCTCCTTGTTAGCAACGTGGTCCCAGGCGGCGGATCAGGTGTCGTCGCACAACGACAACTCGTGCTCGATGTCGGCGGGTTCGATGAACGCCTCAGGAACTCCGAGGATTGGGACCTCTGGATCCGTCTCGCGACGATTGGGCCACCGGCATCCGTACGCAACGTAACGCTGGTGCGCAGGGTATCGAGCGCAGGCAAAGGGGGAGCGGTCTTCGGATCGCTCCAAGCCTTCGGTTGGATCGTTTGGAAGTACCGATCTCTCCGACGCCAGTCAGGCGTCCGGGTTGACATCCTTGCCTACGTCCGCTGGATCTTCCGGCGGCAGCGAGCACGGCTGTGTGCATGGTCGGCAGAGCGGGTCGACAAAACATATCCGTGCTTCTTAACGGATAAGCGCACAACTAAAAGACATCGCTGATTCGTGCGCCATCACGATCTGTCGCTCTGATACGAGGTGCAGTAGATGAGGGTAGGTCATCAGAGGGACGCTGAGAAGCAGAAGCCGTGGCTTACTCCTAAGAATCGCACGAGTTACCTCGGAGATACCGACGTCGATCAGCGCAGAGTCGTCAACTCTGTAACGCGAAGCCAAACTGAGTGCCTCTTGTCGGCCCCGGCCATCGGGGCGTGGGAGACCATTGGCACGTAGAACACAGGAAGGCACGTCCCCTGTGATTTCGTGAAATTGGAAACTCACGGCTTCAATGTATGCATTCGACAGGTCGTACACCACAAGTTCGGGAAACGACTTAACGCCATGGAAGGGTCTAGTCCTCGGATCGGCAGGATCGAAGACAGTACGGCTCAAGAGACCAGACATGATTGCACCAACGGACGCATGGGGTAGAAGGACGTCGTCACGAGTAGCAAAGAGGTTGGTGCACGAGCCAGCGTCGACCAGGACGGCGAGGGCAGGATCGAGACCACGAATGCCCAGGCTGCGCACTGCCGACACAATCATGGCTTGAACGAGCCCTTTGCTCGTCCATGCATCCAGGAACTGAATCGTCCTTGGGTCGTACCTCTGACAAAGCCATTCAACGGCTGAACGATCCAATCCCCATCGATGCGCGATTGAAACGCTATAGTGAGGAATGACGAGGCCATGACGAAATCGAATCCATCGCTTTACCATCACGCCAGCCGGCGTCCCTGCTCGAGCAATGGATACAATTACGAGCTGTGATCCATGACGAGCTAGGATCCGCTCAGCTAGTGTTGCACTCAGTAGCGCAACTTGCCGCGCACACGTAGATACCAACTCGCGCACCATACCCAGGTAAGCATCGGATGGTCGATACTCCGCCTGAACTCGTACGTGCGTTGAGCGTGCCACCGGCTGGCTCAATGGAGAATGCCTGGGGGCTTGTGCATCCGATGGCTGGTCGCGTCTAACGCCTAGATCTGTGAGCAGAAGCGACACGTCATCCGTTGAATAGGAGCCAATCGCTAATGGTTCAGTCACGAGGTTCATTTGCCTTAAGAGTGTATGGGCAGCCTAATACTCGCCGCAGCCGAGGTCGAGTACCCTCGCCGTACGCGCGTGAGACGTGGCACCAGGTACGTGTCGAGCCACCGAGAATAGCCCATATTACCCGCGCCAATGTCGTCGCGGTACGCGTGCGAGATGCTGTCATATCCGCGACGGACGACACCCTTGGGATCGCGAAGCTCGCCCTCCGCAGTCATACGTACAGTATTGGGCACCGTGGCCGCGCCGAGGAGGTCGCCAGGTGCTCACGCATCATTGGGAGGTTGCCTTATCGACGGCGGAATGCGGCGTCTAGCGCCGCCCCGCTTATGTTCCACATGTTGTCAGCGATGTTGATCGTGACTCCGGGGGGAAGGGTCTGATCGATACGGTCCAGCACGTCGGTCGACAAGTCGATCCCGTCGGCGGCGAGGTAGCCGTCCAGCTGTTCCATGGTGCGCGGGCCGATGATCGCGGAGCTCACCGCGAGTGCCGGGCGACGAATGCGATTCCGGCCGCGTAGGGTGTCTTACATTCGTGGGCGTTCGCAATCTCGGTACCCACGCCTACCCGGACGTCGCAGTGAAGCAGGTTCGGTAGTACCACCCAACAGATCTGCTCGACTACAGCCCCGCGACGCTGTGGCGGGTGATCTCGGCACTGACATTCGGGCGCACGGTTCGAATAACGAGATCTTCTCCCTGGGAAACTGGGAAGACTCTCTCTTATTCGAACTACCAAACGGCGCGATCGCGTCTCGCTACGCTAGCTGCTGCCATCTCGTAGTGGCCTGCTCTATCTAGTCGGTGGGAGCCGCGGATGCGCCGGAATGAGCACGGCCGCGGATGGGAAACGCTCCGTAAAGGCTGCGATCGATCCAGGGCAATTTGGCAGGCTGAGGGCTCGCGCGCGGCTGTCAGCTAGGCGCCGTCCCAGTCGCGATCGAAAGCCGTCGCCCATGGGGGCGGTGTCTCAGCGCGGAGCCAACGTTGAGGACGATCACCGGTCCGAAGATCGAAACGCAGGTGGTTGCCTAGCTCAGAATGGGGCTAAGAAACCTGAGCTGGGTTTTGCGGGGCGTTCACGGAATCTTTGAGCACACTTCGGAAGCCACGCTGCCGACACCAGCTCCAATGACAACACCGGGGGGACCTCCCACGACGGCGCCCATAGCGGCTCCCCCCATGACTGCGAAGGCCCTGCACGCGATTCGTCCGAGAGCGCCAAAGCGGCTATTTGCGATTGTGGAGTCGATGAGCTCGCGATCAGGCTCGACATCTCGCTCAAATTGCACCAGCATCTCGTCGAATGCTGGTCGGAAACCCCCGAGGAAGGTGAGTTGTTCGCTCGTGAGCCACATGTCCGGGATCAACTGCAGATCGCTGTGTTGTGAGCGCGGATCGTAGATACCCGAAAGTTCACCCACCCCCCTCCCAAACATCTGCACGTGTGCAAGATGATCAACATCGTAGTTGGAGAAGTTCATGCGCCACCAGAGCACCGACTGGTCGTCGTTGTCTCTAAAGTCGAGGCTGATGAACTCGTTCGCAACTGAGATCTCGGATGTCACACGAAGCACGAGTTCACCGATGGAGCTGAAGGTTGCGATCGCAATTGCTCGGTCTTGCTCGGATCTTCGTTCGATCGAGAATTCTCCGAGAGGATTGGCGGGGTCTCCACGGCGGCCTCCGACGATGCGCCCTTGGTCGTCGCGCTCCAGAACGAGCGGCTCCCCAACAGGCATGCTCATACGGCTCTCCTCATGGATCGTCTACAGCTTGCGACCGTAGCACTTGACGGTAGTGCGCAGTACCCACAGTGTGCGAGCGGCAGCCGCAAGTGCCCAATCGATATAGGTTGCTCTGGGTACTGAGATGATTTCCGGCGCGACCCTTCCGCCCGGTTCTGACCCTTCTAGCGTACGGGCGTAATGCCTTCCGGATCTGTCGATCGGCAAGCGGGAGGTCGTTCCCGGCGCAAGCAAAGGGGAGGTGACCTCATAGGAGCGAGACGAGGTCGGCTCATCTCAGTACTGTCCGGCATCCCTGCGCGGGTCAAGAGGATGCCGGCGCGTCCCGAGGAAACCGCGGGAACGAGACTACCTTGCTTCCGGATCGGCCTAGGTGAGGTTCCCGCAGACATGTGAGACAGGGCGGGCTACGGTCCTTCATGGCCGAACCACCTTCTCGCGCCTCCGACCCGAAGCGACTGACCAGGCGCCACCACTACCAGCGGCATACCGTTTCCAGATCGCGGCTTCGCTCCACACCCCCATGCTCGCGCACCTTGCAGCCCTGGCTCGACCAGCTCATGAACCGCAGCCTGATGCGCACCCGAGGGTGTCTCATATGTCCCCGGGAACTTCACCTAGGCTGACGCTTTGAGCAGCGGCAATGGCACTTTGGAAGGCTGGATCGTCGTCGTCGGCGGTCCCGTCAGCCTGAGCTGCCCGGCAGGGCGCAATGCAAGAGCCCGCTGGCGACAGTCGTCCTAAGTCCATATCGGACCGCGGTGGGCGAGTTTGTGGAAGAGCAGGTGGTCGGGCGGGATACCTAGGCGGCGGATCACCTCGGGTCCGCTGCCTGCGACGTGAATCAGCATGCGCCCTCACTCATCTGAGTCACCCTCCCCGCCCAGCGTCGAAGCGGCGCGTACCAGCCTTGCGAAACGCCGGGCCTGTCGACATCGCGTTGATGCGATCGATCAAGGTGTCGGGATGTCTGCGTAGACCGTCCAATTCAGCTTGGTAGTCCGGTCGGGCGTAAGCCTGTTCGTACGCGTTGGCGAATGTCGCAACATTGAAGTCGCGTATCTCTCGCTCGGTGAAAAAGATCGCGGCGTCGTGACCAGGAGCGGGCGTCCAGACGAGCGCAGTCGCCGAATCGACGGGATACCGGATTTCCGTAGCAGCGAGCACGCCGACGTCAAGAGCGTCCGTACGCCCGGCGATCCCGTACACCGGGTTGTCGCTGGTGATGAATTGCCCCGCAATCGGCCGTGCAACAAACCAGCTCCTATCGAGTAGCGCACCGGCGAGGATGGCCGCCCAGTCTCGTATCCATTTTAGGTGCACGTCACTGCCGGGCCGGATATGCACGCTGTTCATCGCTTCACTTAGCTCAGGCCGCTGCGATGAGATCCAAGTGCGAGCGGCGTCATCGGTCATTCTCTCTAGCTTTCGGCGGAAGTACTTTGTGCGCGTCATCTGGAAGCCAACCCCGACAGCGATGCGTAATTTGAGTGTTTCCCGGGGAGTATCTCCGCCATGGAGGTACTCGTTCAGTGCCTCCCGCAACATGATCTCACCAACGTTAAGGCCGGACTCGAAGCTCTGATAATCGACCTGACCGGTCTTATCGTTCACAAAAGTGTAGAAGTCGCGCTCGGCAGCGACGTTCCGCACATGCGTGATGAAGGCGTCGTCGTCCTTCATGCGCCAACGCACGCACACCTGGTGCTTCGCATCCGCGAAGCCAAGGAGATACGCCTGGGGTACGTAGTGGTGATTCCGCGGATCACTCATTCGCTGCGTGCTGGTCCGTCATGAACAATGTTGTAAGCCTCCGGTTTGCGAGGCGACTGATGATCTTCGACTGGGCTGCCGCAGGTTATTACAGAACGTTGCGAGGTGTCCCGCGGAGCGCGGCCGTGGCCCAGGCCCTCGCCCAGGCGCAAGAGGCCGGGGAGCTATCAAAGGACGCCGATGTCGGCGCACTGGCTCGCTTCCTCGTCGACAGTTACGAGGGTGCCGCTGCACGGGCGAAGCTGATCGGTGATCGCGCTCCGATGGATGAGTTCATCCGGACGACATTCGATTTTCTGCTCGCCTAATGCGGGGGCGGGATCAGCTCCGCTTCGACGTCTGAGGGCTTTGAGTCAATGCGGCGTCCAGCAGCCCCCGAGCGGCATCNNACGGCGCAATTCCAGGATCGCGGTGATCCATGCGGGCGGCGAGTCCGGCGCCGTCGTATATGAGATGAAGCTGACGGCCGAGGCTTATGGCATCGGGGGCGCCGGCTTGCTCAGCGAGATTCGTGAACATGTGGCGGATCCAGGCTCGGAAGTCATCGGCGGCGTTCTCAACACGGCCGCCGGCCGGGGCTTCGGTGGAGGCCGACGTAAAGGCGCAGCCGTTGAAGTCGGGTTGTTCGAACAGCTTCGCCTGGGCATCGAAGACAGCCAGGATTTTCTGGCGCGGATCGTCGAACCGGTCGATCGCCTCGGCAAGCCTGCTGGTCGTTTGGTCGTGTCGCAAGGCCAGGTAGGCGGCCACCAGTTCTTCCTTGCTGCCGAACAGGTTGTAGAGCGACGCCTTCGCCACTCCGGCGCGCTCGATGATCCGCTCGATGCCGACCGTCTGGACGCCTTCCGCGTAGAAGAGCTCGTTAGCAGCGGCGAGAAGCCGCTCTCGGGCCGAGGCTCGAGATGCGGTCTGGACAGATGCCGGGGTGCTCACGCCGTCGTCCTCCTTTCAGACCGGTCTGTCTATTGTACGGTCGTGGATGAGCGCGCGGTGACGGTAACGGTCACCCGGTCGGGGTAGAACGCCACGTGGCCCCTAATGTCGGCGACGGCGGGGAAAGGCTCGCCGTAGTACCAGACCGCCGCGGTCAGGTCGGTCCCATTACCGTCGATGATGTCGTAGTACGACGCCTCGCCCTTGTAGGGGCAGTAGGTGTGGTGGTCGCTGCGCCGGAGGAAGCGCCGGTCGACGTCGTCGAGTGGGATGTACAGCACGGGCTGGTACGAGGCCTCGCGCATCTCGAGCGCCCGCTCGGTTTCAGCGATGACGACCGAGCCGCTGCTAATGACGACATGGGCGGTTGACCGCTCCAGGGTGATCGGATGGTCGGGTCCGGGTGTCCAGTGGGGACGGGCATCGGTCATCGAGAGACCTCCTCGGTCGCTGGGTGGTGCGGGTGCGCAGACGCATCAGGTTGACAGTGGTAGACGCCAGGCCGACCAGCCGGAGCAGCGGCCGCCGTGCCGCCCGGTCGACGGCCGGGACAGTGATGTCGCAGGCAACGGGGTGCTCCGCGACGGCGAGCATCAGACTCATATCGCCGTGCGGCCGCCGTCGGCGGCGATATGCCGCGCCGGTCACGTAGCTGGCCTTGGGCGAGGCCAGGAATGCGATGACCTCGGCGATCTCCTCGACCTCAGCACCACGTCCGAGCAGGGTGGTCTTGCCAAGCTGCTCGATCAGCTCCGACCTTTCGGGTGTGCTGAACACCGGTCCGTTTGCTACCGCGTTGACCCGCACCCCTCTTTGGCTGAACTCGGCCGCCCAGGACCGGGTCATCGAGCTGAGGGTCGCCTTGGTGGCCCCGTAGGCCGCCCCGTTGGCGAGGCCGATCTGGCCGGCCATGCTGGCTACGCTGATGATGCTCCCCGACGAACGCTCGGCCATGCCCGGAGCGATACCGGCGACGAGGAAATAGGCGGAGCGCACGTTCCCGTCGAACAGGTCGTCGTAGGTGGCCTCGTCCAGATCCGCGCTCGGGCCGAACCACGACCTCCCGGCATTGTTGACCAGGACGTCCACCTCCCCCACCTCGGACACGAGACTGCGCACGTCCGCCAGGTCGCTGAGGTTGGCGGCCACGAACCGGGCCCGGCCTCCGTTTGTCTCGATCTCCCGAACCACCTCGGTTCCCCGTTCGGCGTTGCGCCCGTGCACGATGACGTCCCAACCGTCGAGAGCCAGGCGCAGGGCAGTCGCCCGGCCGATTCCGGAAGTCGCTCCAGTGACCAGAGCGGTGCCCGGCCCCACGGTGGTGTTTGTCGCTGCGCTCATGGCCGTCCTCTTTGAGTAGACCGGTCTGTAGGTGATGGTGGTAAGATAGACCGGTCTGTTCAAGGAGTCAAGTCGGCGCCGGATGGCGCCCGGAAATCTCGCCAGATCCGCTCGACCCGATTGGCGCTCCCTTCCTGGTCGAGCTCGCCACCTAAAGCGCTAGGCGCGCTCTGCGTGTTGCGGCGTGGCGCCTTGCCGACGCGTCGTGACGGGTTGCATGCTGATGACATGGCCGGGGATGAACAGCTCCAGCCCATGCTTTCTTCCTCGGGACAACCCTTCGACCCGTCGGCGGTTGAGCTATTTGCACAGCGCTTGGCCTCGCTCGACGACGCCAGCCGGCGCGCTTACCGCAATCAAAATGCCACGTCAATCGCAGCAAGTACTCTGTCCCGCCTCCTGATCGTGGCGGGCCCAGGTACCGGGAAGAGCCACCTATTTCTCGCGCGAATACGGCATTGGCTCGCCGCCTTTCCCGGAGAGCGGATCTATGTCACCAGCTTTGTTAGAAAGCTGGTCGGCGACCTATCTACCGACATCCGGAATAGCCATCTGCAACAGGCAGAAAAGCAGTTGGTGAGCGTGACCACGCTGCACGGGCTGGCTCGAAGCCTAATCGAGAGAAACGGAGGAAGCAGCACCCATCAGCTCGGCCAGCATGTGCGCATGATTGGGCCTGCGTGGAAGGACATGGTGTGGACCGACGTGCTTGCCTTCCATCCGCCCGTACCCGGAGTGTCGCTCGCAGATTTCGAGCGTCAGTTTTTCGACGCGGCGTTCAGGGAGGAATCCCCATGGCCCGAGTTGACGTCAACGTATATCCGGCTAACCCAGTATTACAACGCCGTCGGCTTCGCCGATTCAATTTGGCACGCGACATGCGCGGTTCGCGAAAACGCAACGCTCGTCGAGCACTCTCTTTGGATTGTCGACGAGTTCCAGGACTTCAATCTGGCCGAGGCCGCCCTACTGGAGACCCTTACTGAAGGAGCATCAGCCGTGCTTCTTGCCGGCGATGATGATCAGGCTCTGTATGGCCAGCTCAAGTCCAGTCACCCCGAGATCATCCAAACCTATTACGCAGATGTAAGTTGGGCGAAGGCCATGCTCCCTCTCTGTGGCAGGTGCGATGCTGACATAGCCCGGGGTGCTGAAGCCTTCATCGCCGCCGAGCGATCTGCGTCTTCGATCGACAAGGTATTCTTGCCATTAGTCGCCGATGAGACCTGTAGTCCGATCCAAGTGGTTATTTGTCCCAACCCAGCCGGAGCCGTCAGCTATGTTGGTTCATTCATTGCAGACCACAGAGATGCCCTCCTGCAGAGAAAGCACGACATCGAGGATGGCAGAGCAAAGGACCCGTACCTTCTTGTCCTGAGCTACTCCAAGCAGTTGAACTACTTCCCACTACGGGAAGCCGATGCCCTAAGAGCACTTGTCGATGAATGGCGCGTTGAAACTGCTGGTCCGGGCGCAGATTACGTGCGCGTCACCATTTACTATGGCTCTGCTCGGTACCCGTTGGCCAACTTCCCGCTACGGAAGGTTCTAGAACTGGAAGCCGTCAGCCTAACCGAGGTGCACCGCCTACTTGAACAGGGACTCGGGGACGGCCACTCACTGTCGGAGATGGACAGTTTAGCCGTTCGGGAGAGCGCTGCAAAGTGCCGGAGGGTTCACGACATCGTGGTTGCTCCCGACCGCACGGCGGAGGAACGCGCGGCGGCGCTGTCGGAAATCATTCGTGTTGCAGACCCCGCGCGCCTCGCCGCGGATCTAGAAGCGTTCCCTCTTGGCGGTGCACCATCGGATGATGATGATCAAGAACACGTCGAGGGCCCGGGAAGGGTCTCGCCGGTCGAGCTAATGTCGATCGTGGGCTCCAAAGGTCTGTCGGCTGACCACGTTGTCATCCTAGGCTGTGACCAGGTGAACCTCAGCCCAGCTTCCCCCCTGGCTTTCTACGTGGCAATGACCAGAGCGCGCAAAACGCTGCACCTG
>PKWB01000140.1 GCA_003131685.1 Candidatus Dormiibacterota bacterium | reverse complement strand
AGTTCCTGATGATCATGGGCGGCCTCGCCGCCGCCGGCGCGAGCCTGCTCGGAGGCATCAAGGTGCTCAGCTTCATGTTCCCTCAGGCGTCGAGCAATGCGCCCGCCCTGTTCAAGACCTCGTTCACTTTTGACCAGCTCACCGGTGGTGTCGTGGGCGGCAAGGCCGTGACGCCCGTCAACGTGCTCTCGGAGACCTCCAAGCGCGTCACCGTGGTGCTCGACGACGCCGGTATCTACGCCGTGCTGCTCATTTGCACGCACCTTGGCTGTACCCCCAACTACGTCACGGACATCGTCACCGGCTCCGGCGTATCCGCCTCGGTGGCGGATGCACGCGGCGTGCGTACCCCTGCGCAGCGGGTTCCCAACGGCTGGGCCTGCCCGTGTCACGGCAGCCGCTATTTCATCGATTCGACGAACTTCTACGGTCCGGCACCGCGGCCGATGGACTGGGTCAACATCGAGGTCACTCCGGACGGCTTCTTCGCGGTCGACCGGGCGGCGCTGGTTGCGACCCGTGGTCCCGGGAACAACACGTCACCGGAGTGGCGGCTGCTCGTCGACACGCAGAAGAGCAATGGCAAGACCTTAGGGGTGTAGAAGGCGGGTTAGATACTGCTTTCGGCCGGGATCGGACCGGCCTCGATTGCGCCCTAAGCAGCCTGAACGTTGAACTGATACCGTTTTCTCAGACGGTTTGTCAGCGAACCGACTGAGATGGGTGATCTGAAGCCCGTGGGTTCGGCCCGGGCATCGACCCCGCCACTAACCGCCATGAATTGACTGGCTGGGCACCGTTACCTCATCCGCCATAGCTTGCCGAAGATGACACCGGCGTAGCCAACGGTGATCGCCCAAAGCATCAGCACGGCGATCAGCGCCGCCCGGCCAACAACTCCATCGCCGTACACCCACATCGTCGCAATGCCTCCATGGCTTACCTGCAGCACTCACACGCACTAATCCAGTCGGCGGCGATCGTCGCCTCTCGCTACCGAGCTCCGCCGCCGGCCCCTGTACTCGTGGGCTCGTATTGGATGCGGGCTTGGCGCTCGCCTCATAACAATTTCCGCAATGTTCGGCCATCTCGTCCGGACGGCTGTCCAAGATGGGCCGTAACCCCATGTTATAGCCGTTTTGTGCGGACTAGCTTCAGTGCGACCCGTTCTCCTCCATATTGAGAGGTGTTGAGCGCCGCGATAGCGCGCTATTAATCGCCACGCGAACCTCGTTGCCTGTGAGCCGTCGGTGCTCGAGTAATGCTTGGGCGACAGCGTCGATCTCTTCCGTGTACCTGACCACGAACGCGTGTATGCCGATCCGACGCCAGGTGAGCAAGGCCGCAATCTCCGCAGAGTCCGTGCACAAATACGCAGCGAGGGCGACAGCGAGCCGGCGATCGCGCCGGCTCCCGCTCCACTGCCGGCGTCCGGTGCACACGGCATCGGCCTCGCGTCCGGCCAGGCAGACATCGATCGCTTTCAGCACCTTCACGTAATCGTCGGGTTTGACGTCAGTTGCGGACGCTGCGCCGGTCTTCGGAACGGGAGGGGCGATGCAGCGGCAGGCGAAATCGTCTGCTGGGTCGACGGTCACGAAATCGATCGGATACCCAAAGTACCAAGCAGCGACGGCGTGCCCGGCTTCGTGGTGAGCGACCCCCGGAAGTTGCATCGAGACCGAAGCCCGGTCGATATCGTGACGCCGCATGAGCGGTCATGTTGCCACGACCAGCAACGACACGGGGGCCCGCAGCTCTCTCACCGCCACCTCCCAAATGCTCGAGCGGATGAGGGAGGTCGCCGCGCCTGTTGTTGCGATTCTTACGGGTTTGGATTCACGCTGACTCTGCGGTTCAGGGTTCCCTTCGCATGAATCATGCGCCCGAGTCGGCGAGACGGACTGGAGCTCGGCGGCCTGAAGGTTTCGGATGCACCGGCCGGAGGCGTGCTTGGTGCATCGGTGTCGCGTGTTGATCGGCGCGGCAGACTGAACTTGATCCCAGGAGAACTCTGGCGTATACTGAAGGTCTAGAAACAAACTGACCCGTCAGTTTGCGACCAGCCATGCGTCGACATCGCTCACACCGGAGGTATCGAGGACGAGAGCGACCTTTGCCACGGAGGCGGTTGCGCGTCTGTCACGGCCCAACTGCTCGTGCGGATGTAGTGGGCGCACCCACCTGTTGCTGCGGTTGTTACGGGTTTGGATTCACGCCGGCTCGCCGGTTCAGGGTCCCTTCGCATGAATCATGCCCCCCGAGTCGGCGAGACGGACTGGAGAAGCAGACCATGAACGTGGTTGTCATCGTGATCGTGGCGGTTGGAGCCGTCGTCCTCCTGGGGCTGCTCCTCGCGGTCCGGATCGTGCAGCAGTACGAGATGGGCGTGCACTTCCGTCTCGGCAAGGTGATCGGGGCTCGCGGGCCTGGGCTGCGCCTGATTGTGCCGGTCATCGATGTCCTGAGGCGGGTGTCGCTGCGCATCGTCACGATGCCCATCCAGTCGCAGGGAATCATCACCCGCGACAATGTCAGCATCGACGTCTCGGCAGTCGCCTACTTCAAGGTCGTCGACGCGGTGAAGTCGGTGATCGCCATCGAGAACATTTTCGAGGCGATCAACCAGATCGCGCAGACGACGCTGCGCAAGGTCGTGGGCCAGCACACCCTCGACGAAGCGTTGGCGGAGACCGACAAGATCAACCTCAACATCCGTGAAATCCTGGACGTCGCGACCGCGGAGTGGGGCCTCCTGGTCACCCTCGTGGAGTTGAAGGACATTCAACTGCCAGACAGCATGAAGCGGGCGATGGCTCGTCAGGCGGAGGCCGAGCGTGAGAAGCGCGCCAAGATCATCGCCGCCGAAGGCGAGGCGCTCGCCGCCGACAAGCTCGGGGTCGCGGCCGACATCATGATGACCCACCCGCTGGCGCTGCAATTGCGCAACCTGCAGAGCCTGGTGGAGATCGGCGTCGACAAGAATACGACTGTCGTCTTCCCCGCACCGCTGATGAGCACGATTCAGGAACTCGGGACTTTCGTCGCTCGCGAACAAGCCGCCAGCGATCGCGTCGTGCCGCGGCCCGGTGTGGCCCCGGTGGCAACCAACGGTGGCGCACCGCGAAGTGGGCATGCATCGTGAGTGAGAACACGGCGATGAAGACGCACCAGTGAGTGGGTAGGCGGGTGGCCGCAGTCGTGGTCGGGGTCGATGGCTCCAAGGGAGCGACGGAAGCCTTGCGCTGGGCATGTGCCGAGGCGCGCTTGCGCAAGGCCCCGCTCCGGGTCATCCACGCCTGGTCGTTCGGGAACGTCGGAGTGGTGGCTGGGGGGTATGGCTACTTCGGCGTTGCCGGTCCACCGGTGAGTGAAAACGAGGCTGAGCTTCGAGCCGCAGCGCAGACAATGGTCGATGACGTCGTCGGTAGAGTTGCAGTCGAGTTTCCCGACGTCGCGGTGTACCGCCAGGTCGTCGACGGAGGTGCCGCTGGGATCCTGATCGCCGCGGTCGACGCCGCCGATCTGCTGGTCGTCGGGTCACGCGGTCATGGAGGCTTTGCCGAGCTGCTGCTCGGTTCGGTAAGCCTGCAGTGCGTGCATCACGCACCGTGCCCGGTCGTCGTGGTGCATCCGCCGACCGAGACGTCGGATCGCGAAGACGGCGACGGGAGTGCTGCAGCACGGGCGCAACCTCAGCCGGTGCTCACAGCGGTTCAGTGATGCTGTCCTCCCGATTCCTCTCGACCGCATCGTCACCGGACTGCCGGACCCAGAAGCTCGCGAGATGGTTGACGAGGTAAGCGCGGGTCGCCTCACCCGCCTCCGGGTCGAGGACGTGATGACCCGCGCTGTGGTCACGGCCACCGTCGACACCACCTTCAAGGAACTCGAGCGATTGCTGGCCGAAGGCGACATCACCGGTCTGCCTGTGGTCGGTCCAACTGGGGAGATCATCGGGGTGGTCTCAGAAGCCGACCTGATGCTGAGGAGTGAGGCTGGTGGAGAGACGCTCAGCGGTTGGAGCCCGGCCGCCCGGGAGCGCCGCGCCAAGTCAGCGGCTCTGACCGCGGGTGGCCTGATGTCATCTCCCGCAGTCACCGTCGAACCAGGCGCTGCCCTGGCGGCCGCGGCTCGGATGATGCGCAGAGGTGGAGTGAAACGGCTTCCTGTCATGGATCACGGACGCCTCGTCGGCATCGTCACGCGCGCAGATGTCCTCAAGAGTTACCTCCGCGACGACGCCGAAATCCTGACGGACGTCGTTGAGGGGGTGATCCGCGGGCGTATGTGGATCGACCCGACTACGCTTGAGGTCGAGGTGGACGACGGCGTGGTGAGCATGCGCGGCCAGGTGGAACGGCGCAGTGAAGTGGAGATCATCGCCACGCTGACCCGAGGTGTGGAGGGTGTGATGGAGGTGGAGTCATCGCTCACCTTCCGGTTCGATGACCGCGGAGTGCAGCCTCCGAAAGAGCAGCGGCACACCTAGCGAAGCGTGCGAATCGACTGAGCGGTGAGGCCGGGCTGACGGCGGCAAAGCTCCCCGACAGCTCAGAAGCGCCTCTCCGAGGCGTGCGCCCTCACTCTCGAGGTCCCGTACGCCCTCCGCGGGGCCGCTAAGAGACAGCGGGATCGGCGACAGCGATGGCGACGCCGAAGCGGACGACGACACGGCAGGGGCAGTCCGTGCGTGGCCCGGGTCATACTTAACTGGTGGATGTGACCACTGGGCCCGCCTCCGAGGTACCTCGCCGCGACATCTGGACGCGCATAGTCGGCCGAGCGGAGGCGCTGCTGCCCTGGTTCGCGGTGGCTGCCGCAGCACTCGCGCCGGTTGTCGTCACTGTCGGGCTTGTCCCGATTCGCAGCGACATACCGAACGCGACCGTGGCGCTGGGGCTCGCCATCGTCGTCTCCTTGCTTGCGGCGATCGGTACGAGGATCACCGCCGCGATTGCGGCAATTTCCGCCGCGGTCTGTTTTGACGTCTTTTTCACGCAGCCGTACGGCTCACTCTCCATATCCCGAGTCCAAGATGTCGCGACCAGTGCCCTCCTGCTCGTCGGCGGCCTCATCGTCGGACAGCTGTCGGCGCGCAACCGGCACCATCGTGGGCTGGTCACACGGACGTCGTACGATCTCAGCCGAATCCACGCCGTTGCCGAGATGCTTGCGTCGGGTGCGGGCATGGACCAGGTCGTGCGCGCCGTGGCCTCCGAACTCAAGAGTCTCCTTGGGCTCCGGGATTGTTGGTTCGAGGTATCGTTCCTGGATGAGCCCGGGCCCGTCATCGAGCCAGGCGGTGAGGTCAGCTGGGGGTCCCTTTGGTGGGGATTCCGCAGCCTGGGATTGCCGGGAAAGCAGATCACTCTTTTCGTTGCGCATCGCGGTCGACTGCTCGGACGGTACGTCCTGATGGCGGAGCCTGGCACGAGAGTCACCCGGGAGCAGCTGCTCGCCGCGGTCACGCTTGCTGATCAAGCGGGCGCCGCGCTTGCGCTCCAGTCCAAGAGCGCCTAGAGAGAAGGTCGCACGCCAGCCAACTCCGGCCGCGGCCGCAGGGCGCAAGTGTGCACGGCAGCAGCTCGCAGCTTACCGCCGGCCGCGAGTTGTCCTCGTGTTGGGGGCAGCGGGTCCCCGACGTCAGAGTAGGACCCGTCCCTCGGCCGCACAGGAATCTCCACGCGAAGATCCTCGGGACACGCGCGTCCGCCCGACCGATCGTGCCCGGTTCATCGCCCGTGGACAGAAAACGTGGATTCGACAGCACGACGTGTCGGCGCGTGCTCGACTCTCTGCTATGCATGTCTTGTCGACTGGCATCGTCATCGGCATCGCGGTGGTCGCACTCGCCGCTACGTTGGGCGCGAGCGAGGTACTTGTCCGGGGGGTTGGCCGCCTGGCGCGCAATCTCGGCCTGCTCGGTGGCGTCGTCGGCTTGATCGTCGCGCTCGGAGCAGACTCCCCAGAGATCTCCTCGTCAGTATCGGCAGTCGCGAGCGGATCAGCTGCGACTGCTGCTGGTGTTGTCTTCGGCTCGAACGTCTTCAACATCGCCTTCTTGCTCGGTGGGGCTGCCCTCGCCGCCGGTGAGGTGCGGATCCGCCGGTCAGTCGTTGTGGTCGACGCTGGGGTCGCCATCGTTGTGACACTCGCAATGGGCTTGGCCGTACTTGGCGAGATCCCCATCGCCGTGGCGTGGATCCTGATGCTCCTCGTTTTCATCCCGTATATCACCTTCCTATTCCTCAGTCCGACGACCATCGCGCAACTGCCCCTTCCGAGCCGCATCAGCACGTTCCTCGCCAACGCCTCGCGTGAGGCCGGGGTGGAGGGAATGGAGATCGAGGCGGAGCTCGAGGATCTTGGCGCTCCCCCGGGGCGGAGCTGGGTGCCGGTGGCGCTCATCGTCCCTGCGCTCGCTATCATCGTCCTCGGATCGATCGCGCTCGTCGGGAGCGCGGTCACCCTCGGACGTCGCTGGGGGGTGGCCAGTGTGCTTACCGGCGTCGTAGCCCTTGCGGCGGCGACAAGTCTCCCCAATGCCTATGCGGCGGTGCGGCTCGCAATGGACGGTCGCGGCACCGCGGTGGTCAGTGCAACGTTCAACAGCAACACGCTGAATCTGGTTGCAGGGATTGCCATACCGATCCTGGTGTTTCCGAGCCTTCGCGGCTCAGTCCCAACGAGTTACGTCGTGTGGCTCCTCCTGATGAGCTTACTGGCGCTGATCCTCCTCGCGCGCGGTCTCCGCCGCGGTGGTGCCCTGCTGCTATTGAGCGCATATGGAGCGTTCGTCGTCTACGCCATCCTTACGGGATAGACCGTGTGCACGCATCACCTGTCGCGTCCGGGTTAGCCAGCACGTCGAGGCCTTTTGCTCGGGTTGCTCCCAGCGGTGTTCGAACCCAGGGAAGCCGGGCCCGACGTCACACCCGCGTCACGCGAGGTTGCTTGGCGGTACGAGCACTTGTCCGAAACCGACGCCCGAGAACCACTTTGAGGCACGGGTACGAACCCATACTTTCGATGTGGCGAACCTTGGAGACGCCGTAGGGATACGAGAAATCTCGGACAGGCTCGGCTATCCCGAGGCCGTCGTTCGGCGCTGGCTCAAGAGGGGTGTACTGCCAGACCCAGCCGTCATGCTGGCAGGGTCGCCGGTCTGGGAATGGGCCGAAGTCCTTCGGTGGGCACACGCTGCCGGCAGAGATGACCGCCTGACGTGGCTCCCCTGAAGTCGGAGAATGGTGTCTGACACCTTCGGTGGGCTGAACTCTGCCCTTGCCCGACGTTGGACGGAAGATACAAAGGAGTTGCGAGTGAGGCGCGGCGGTCGGTCCTGGGTTCATGCGCTGCGACGCCGCCAGATCGCTCCCGTGATCGACGTGAATGTGTGGCGCTGCCCTAGCGGATGCGTGGTGACATCCACAGCCTCACGGTGTTGGTACCGTGCCGCACTCGCCAATACACCTCGAAGGTGATCGCCAGAGCGAGGATGACGAGGAATACGAGGGACTCGTCCCCATGGGTGACGCTGTGCCCACGGACGACCCCGGTGAGCTCAAAGACAGCGAGCGCCCCCCCATTCGGTGCCGCTCACGATGCAGTGAGCCTCGCGGCAACGCCAGAAGTTGAGGAGGCAATAGGTGCTCGCGACGAGGGTGATAAGTGCTCCGACCAACAGGGACGGAACGCTGAGCCCCAGTGCAACAGCAACGAAGAAGGCGCAGCGCCACGCGCCCTTCGGCAGAATCCGATCCACGATCCTCCTTGCGTGCGAAGCGCCCGGCAGCGAGGGCGGTGCGCACATGACAGCGTCGCAGCACGCGCGAAGCCAGCCGTCGCGGTGTCGGGCGGGGAGGTCAGTCATGATGCTGCGTCCTGCACGTCAGAAGGACGAAGGGCCGCAAGGATGTCGTCGTCGGTCGCGAGGTCGCCATCCCAGGTGCTCGCAGCTTCGTTGGGTGTCCTCGAACGCCTCGGTGACAGTCGACTCCCGCCTTCTCGGCGACCTCAGGGGTGCGCATGAACTGAGGGTAAACCCTGCGCTGACGTACGGAGTCAAGGGGCGTTTCCCATGTCGCCGACGGCGCGGGCCAATGCCTCCTCCATGACGAAGTCGTCTGACGCTTGGCCGTCCCGCAATCCATCAAGGCATCCGACGATCCAAACGACCTCTGCCCACGGGTGATAGCTCCGGTTGGAGAGTTGCTCCCAGATATCGGTGAACCGATCTGCCACCTCAAGCCCGTACCGGAAGAGATTGACGCGGCAGTGAGCGACGTCCGCCCATGCTGGTCCGATGCTTGCCGACTGCCAATCCACGACCCCGGTGACAGTCCCTCGTCGCCACAGGACATTTCCCGGATGGAAGTCGCGCTGGATGAACACTGCGGCGTAGTCGGGAGACGGGCCGAGGTAGACCTCGACGGCTTGTTCCCAGATCGAACGTAGCGGCGGACGACCAGGTGTTCGTTCCGGTCGTTGGGAAGGTGCACAGTCAGAGCGTGAACTTCTGACGACATCCCGCCCCGGAGGGCATGGGCCGAGATGACGGTCCCGCCGATCGCAGCCCCCACCCAGTACAGCGCCTCTCTCGGTGGCCTGGACCGCAGGAACGTCCGGGTCTGCTTATCGTCGCCGAACCTGTGGGGTGGCGAATCGAAGCCGCGGCGACCGCTCATTGCGGGCGCCTGGTCGTGTTGCGAGCGCCAGGACGAGACATACCACCAGTTTCTGCCAGTACCTGGGTCGGCGAACCGAAGAGGGCCGTCGGTCTGGTCAGACTATCCCGTGCTGATTCGCCTAGCGGACTGCAGGTGCGTCTCGCGCACCCGCCTGTTCGAGAATTCGTAGCATGGATGTGACCGACCGACAAGGGCAGTTCGAGCCATCGGAACGCCGCGCGGGATAGGCCGCCTGAAGTCCCGACGAGCCGGTTGCATGCGCACGGAGGGTGGCACGGTGTCGAGCATTGACCGCTACGCGAAGGCAGAGCTTGATCCTAGGATAACGGCGGCCTATACTGGAGATCTAAGTCAAAACTGACTAGTCAGTTTGAGCTGGAAGACATACCTTGCGCGGCTCACATTGGAGGTATCGAGATGAGCACCACCTTCGACACGGACGCGGCGACGCCTCTGTCAGGGACGCCTCGACGGGCGAACGAGCATGAGTGCACGCACGTGGGGAGTTTTGCGGCCGGGCAAGAGACCGCAGTGCGCCATCCTGAGCGCCTCGAGGCGAGCGCAAGTTTTGCCGAGGGAACTGCGTTGCACAAGCACGTTCACCAGGGGAGTTTCGCTGCGGGGCAGGAGATCACTGACCCGCATCCGGAGTTGCCCGAGAACAGGGGCAATTTCGCTGCAGGTCAACGGCGGATGGCGGTGGTCGCGTCCCGGAATTAGGATCGTCGTCGGTCTGGTGTCTTCCGGCATAACCCGACGTGGTCACCGGACGAGAGGTTTGCACGGCTCTACCAGCAGCGATCGAGCCCCGATCCACATGCCTTCGGAGCGAATTCCCAACGGTTGGGCGCGTCCGTGGCGTGGGAGCCGCTCCTTCATCGACTCGACCAACTTCTACGGTCCGGCGTCCCGACCGATGGCTTGGTACGACATGCAGTTCGCGGCTGACGGCCTGCCGTACGTGGATCGGGCGACGCTGGTGGAATCGCGCGGGCCGGGCGATACCAGGGCGCTACTCTGGCGCCTCGGTCCCGTGACCAAGGACGACAACGGCAAGACGTACGGGGTTTGAGCATCGCTGACAGGAGAGTGGGTGGAGCGCGTCAAGTCTGTGAGCTCGCTTCGCTCGAGGCGACATCGCCGGACCGGACCCGCGCCAGCGGTGCCGACGCCATGACCGTGCGAGATGTCGTGTTCCACGCGGGTCCGGGGGGAGTAGTGGTGGCTGAGCCAATGTCGAACGCGACCATCGCCGGAATGAAGCGGATCGTGCTGTGGAGCCTTGCACTCCTCTGGTTGCCCGACGCTGCCCTTCAAGCACAGCCTCGGATGTTCACGCTCGACTTCATCAGCAACATCATGATTCCGTCAATCGCGATCTCCCCATCCGTCCTGGGCTCCGTGAGCGACTGGGCCGTCCAGCTGGTCACTCCTAACATCGCTGAGTGGAATTGGGCTTTTACCGGCGTCCAGTTCGCCATCGCCGTCTGTCTGATCGGAGGACTCAGTCGAAAGAATGATGCCCTCATCAAGAGTGGGCTCATCGTGTCCATCGTGTGGGGTGTCGGCGTATGGGTCGTCGGCGAGGGTACGAGCGGCGTGTTCACCGGGACCGGCACCCTCTTGACCGGCGCTCCAGGTTCGGCGTTTCTCTATGTGCTGCTTGCCGTCTTCTGCCTTCTCCCTGACTCCTGGTGGAACCTGAGGGCGCGTTTCTGCTTGCCCCGCGATGCACTCGCACTCACATTGCTCTACGGGGCCATCGCACAGGTCCTCACACAGCCGTTCTGGGGGGAGCAGGGAATCCCCGCGTTGTTGCAGGGACAGAGGGCCATGGCAGCATCGTGGATGGTGTCAACGATGAGTCCGGCGGTTCATCTCACCAGTTATCTCCCAGCACTGTGGAACGCGGGCTTCGCCGCAGTGATGCTCGCGATCGCAGCCTGCAATGTTTGGCAGGCATCCGCGCATCATCGGATTTGCGCTGTTGGGGGTCACACTGCTCGTGGTTTGGTACTGGGGCCAGGCGTTCGGTGGAATCTTTTCGGGGATGGGAACCGACCCCAACACACCGCCGCTGCTTGCCGTCATGGCAATTCCAGCGTGGACGGTCCTCCGCGAGCACGCCGGGAAAGGGCGGTAAATCAAGCTGCGACGGGGCGACGTTGGCCCCGCACTCCGACACATGCTGACTCAGCTGCCGAGCGCAGCCGCTCTCGCCCTCGGGCGCTTTGAGGTGCCTCGACGTTGGCATCGACGGGCGGGGGCACGCGAGCACTGCGGTGTAGCTAGTTTCCCGAGCGGACCTATCGATCCCACGCCGGGCGTGCAATTGCCCCACCAGACCACCACCCGATCGGGTACCGCGGGCCGCCGCCAGGCTGGTCAGTGACAGAAGGGGCCAGAGGAATGGAGCCTCTGAACAGCCGTGGATCGAAGCATGAGGGTGGTCGCGTCGAGGTTTGCCCCGACCGGGATGTTCTTTGCCCGTGGGCCGGATATGACTGTTGGGTCGTGGCAAGTACGCACGGTCACGGCGTTAAGGTGCAGCGTGCGGACCAGTGTTCTCCACGCTGAGCACGGCGGCGCCGTCGACACCTTGCGTCCTCACCGTGATGTGTCCTGCTGCCACGGTGATCACGCGAAGTCCTTGAGTCGCGGCCAGAGCTCGTCGAGGGGCATCCGTGCACGCGCACACAGCAGGATCGGATCACCGAACTCTTGGTTGTGCAAGCCATAGGCATTGGACACCGTCGCGACTGGCGAGCAGCCCTCAAAGAGGGTCGACAGGAATCCAACGTCCATCCCAACCGCGAGCACGGGGCCGCTCATCCGCGCCGGCCTCCAGAAGTAGTAGGTGAGCTCGCCGCTCACCGCGGCGGGCAGCCCAAGCGACGGCCCGAAGGTGTCGATGGCGCCCGCCTCGCCGTAATTGCTGGTGAGGATCACGACATCCGAACGCAGCGTCTCCGGCACCCGGTCGTATGCCCCCGCCACCTGCGCCACGAGCTCCGGCCAGCCCACCGTGTCCGCGAAGTCGTTGCGGATCGATGGCAGGCTCGACCGTGCCATCGCCGCCTCCTGCAGCAGGGGGAGCGCGATGGGGAGCAGCACCAGCGACTGCACCCCGAGCGCGACGGCTGTGCTGCGAAGTACGAGTCGTCTGCGCTGTCTCGTCCATGCCTCGAGGCCGCACGCCCCGGCAGCCAGCAGGAGTGGGTGCACCGGCCCGATGTAGTAGCCCTTGCCGGCGAACAGGAAGATGACGAAGGGCACGAGCACGGCGACTCCCAGCGAGCGCCCTCCGCCGGAGAAGAGCCAGTACCAGCCCGCAAGCCAGAGTGGGATGGCGAGCGGGCCGATGAGCGCGAGTTGGTCTGACAAAAAGGAGAGCGGAGCGAAGTCGGAGGCCTGCGCCGCATGGTGGTTGAACGTGTACGCCAGCGAGGGCCAGCCGTACGCGAACTGCCAGACGAGATTGGGAAGGATGATGAGCAGTGCGATCGCGAGCCCGACCCATGGCCAGGGTGTACGCAGATGCCGCCGCAGCGGGGTCATGGGTACTGCCACGGCCAGGCCGGCGATGAGCGCGACGATCGTGTATTTCGTCTCCAGCCCGACGCCCAGCGCGACCCCCAGCGCCAGCCAGAGGCGCCGGTCGCCGGTCCTCACCAGGCGGGCCGTGAGCCAGAGGCACACGAGCCAGCACACCTGGTCGAACGTGACGGTCTCGAAGAGCCAGTTCGCGCCCAGCAGTATCGGGCTCGTCGCCGCCGCGATCGCCGCGAGGATGCGCGCGGCGCGGCCACCACCGAGCTCACGCGCGAGCAGCGACGCGAGCACGACCATCGCGGCGCCGGCGATGCTCGGCCAGAGTCGCAGGCCCCATACGCTGGGGCCGAAGATCAGCAGGCTCAGCCGGGCGATGGCCGGCGTCACCGGCGGATAGTCGACGAATCCCCACGCCAGGTGACGGGCGCTGTCGAGATAGTAGAGCTCATCGCGGTGGAACCCGTAGAGCCCGTTGGTCGCAAGGTGCAGCGCAAGGACGCCAAGCGCGAGACCGCCGACGGCCAGCGATTCCGGGCTCGCGCGCCGGAGGACCTTCGTGCCGCGCAGTGTTCCCATCGCGTCTGCTCCTCGATGGCCGGTTCGCCCCGGCAGCTCCAGTTCTGGGCATCGTCGGAGACAAGCGGCCCGCAGGCGTCATCCCCAGGGGTGAACAACCCTCATCCCGCGGGATGAGATCGCCCTCCTCAGCCGGCGCCCGGCTGCACCAAACCCGACTCGTAGGCGAGCACCACAGCCTGCACACGGTCCCGCAACTCGAGCTTGTCCAGCATGTGAGCGACGTGGGTCTTCACGGTCGTCTCGCTGAGGAAGAGTTGTATCGCGATCTCGGAATTGCTGAGCCCTCGGGCGACGAGCAGCAGCACCTCGCGCTCCCGCTCGGTGAGATCGCCGAGTAACGGCACCGCAACGCTGGGGCTGCGCTGGCTGAAGCGCTCGATCAAGCGCCGCGTCACCGACGGCGCGAGCAGCGCATCGCCTGCGGCTGCGACCCGCACCGCGCGAACGATCTCCTCACCGGGCGCGTCTTTCAACAGGAACCCCGATGCGCCGGCGCGCAGCGCGAGGAATACGTACTCGTCGAGGTCGAAGGTCGTCAGGATCACGATTCGCGCGCCGTTTCCGCTCGCGGTGATCCTCCGCGTTGCCTCGATCCCGTCAAGGACGGGCATGCGAACGTCCATCAGTACGACGTCGGGGCTGAGCTCGGCGACCGCCGCGACAGCACGCTGGCCGTCGGCCGCGTCGCCAGCGACGTCGATGTCCGCCTCCTCGCCGAGGAGAGCTCGCAGCCCTGCACGCACCAGCTGCTGGTCATCGACGAGCAGCACGCGGATCATGCCGTCTGCGGGTCGATCGGGAGGCGCACCCGGACACGGAAGCCGTCGCCGGCGCTCGCCGCGTGAAAGTCGCCGTGGAGCAGCGCGACCCGCTCACGCATCCCTGCGAGGCCGCTGCCTCCACTGGAGGGCGGGCTGCCGTTGTGGCCGTTGTCGCGGATCTCGATGGTGAGGTCTTCGGCGCCATACGTGATCGTGACAATGGCGTCGGACGCCCCGGAGTGCTTGAGCACATTGGTGAGCGACTCCTGCACGATGCGGTACGCGGACAGCTCGACGCCCGGCGAGAGGGCGCGCTGTGTTCCCTCGATGCCCACCTGCACGCCGACACCTGCGTGCCGCACCTGGTCGACGAGCGAGTCGAGCTGCATGAGGCTCGGCTGCGGTGCCAGCGCCGCGTCGCCGGCAGCTTCGTCTTTGAGGACGCCCACCACACGGCGGAGGTCGGCCATCGCCTGGCGCCCGGTCTGCTCGATGACGCCAAAGGCTGCCGCAGCGTCACCTGGATCGCGAACCGCGACGCGCTTCGCCGCCGTCGCCTGGAGCACCATGACGCTCACGCTGTGCGCGATCACATCATGGAGTTCGCGCGCGATCGCGGTGCGTTCCTCGGCCACCGCTTCCCGCGCCAGTAGCTCGGATCGCTCGTGCAGCTGCGCGATGTTGGCTCTGCGCGTGCGCACCCCGTACCCGAGGATGGCCGGCATCGCGAATATGACTGCGTTGTACCCAATATCGTACAGGTACACGCGATGCTGGTTGCGCCATCCGAGCGCGACGCCGGCGACGACACCCACCACAACAACACCGCTCATGATTGCCAGCCGGATGTCGGCGGGCGCGCTGGCGTACATCGTGTAGAGCGCGAGCAGGATGGCGAAGTTCTCGATGAAGGAGTTCGTGAAGCCGAGCATCACGTTCAGGATCAGGGCGGCGCCGATGATGGCGCTCACCACCGTGGGGAACCGGCATCGCGCCGCGACCGGCAGCGTGATCAGGGCGACCATCAGTGCCTGGAGCGGGCTCAGGCCGCCGCTGTCCTGATAGGCTGCGAGGCCCGCGCTGAGCATGAGCACCAGGGCGATCCCCCCATCGAGGAAGATTTGCGGGATCCGATGCAGGCGTCTGATCGCGTCGGTGAGCATCGCAGTGCCCTTGAGCCTAACCGAGCGCGAGATCGATGCCCTCATCCCTGAGGAGGACATTCGGTTTGGCCGGAGCTCACCGCCACGACGGCAACTGCTGCACCGCCCACGTGCTGCCGTCGGTAGTGTGCCTCCAGCTATCCCAGGACGCCTCCGGCGACTCACGATTGGTGGGGAAGAGGAGCGATGGGCTACGGCCGCGAGCCTCCTCGGGATGTCGACGCGATTCCAATTGACTCCGATACGCGCGCTCTCGTAGTCATTCCAAGCAATTTGCCACGAAACCACTATTTCTGAACTCGCGTTCGCTGCTGGAAATAGATATGGTCTGGGGGACCAGGCGCCGCAGGTTCGAGTCCCGGCTCCCCGCCGGACGCGCAAGTTGATCTCAGTGCATCGGTTGTCAGGAGCCCAGACAATCGGGGGCGATGCGATCCTCTCGCTTCTCCTACTCGCTGGCCACCTGACGATCGACCCCCTCCAGCGCCGCCTTCGCCCTGCCAACGATGCCTGGTTCGTCAGATGACTCTTCTTTGACCTTTTCGGCGACCTCCTGCGCGTTCTGAGGGTGAAACTCCGGCGTTTTCTCTTCGTCGATCGATGCCGTCGATGTGGTGGTCCGTGGTCACCGGCAACTTCAGCGCCCGCCCAGTTCGAAGACTTGGTCGCCGCCTCGCCTCGGGTGTCACTCATCGGACGGCACTCCGTATGAATGATTCATGCGTTTGCAACTCCATGGCGAGTTCAGCGAAAGCCGAAGCGACCTTCGTGACAATCGCCCGTCGCCGTTCAGCGCCTGATCGTGTCGTCGAGAACGTTATCGTCAACCTCGTCCTTACCGAGCCGCTTCGCACCGTCCTCAACCGCCTCGATGACCTGGCCGCGAACGAAATCCGGCACTCGGTCGAGACGCGCGAGAGCGCTCGGGGTCCATGTGACGTTCTGGCCGCCACGAGCTTCGATAGGGTGTGAGCCGTCGCCCCAGAGCTCGTACTTTGTATCCATCGCCTCCGGGGTGATCACCGATCCTAGCCCTTCTTGTGGGAAGTCCACTCAACGCGCCATCTGGTGAGCTCCCGGCAGAACTCGGGACTTCCTTGAGCCGCTCTTCCGCCTCGGGCGTCCAGGTGAAGTCGAGCGTACCGGCGACGGTGCGTGGCGTCGGGCAGACGATGATCCGCGCATTGATGCAGCTCTGCTTATGGCAACCGTCCGGGGGCGATCCCGCGGATGATCCGCGGGCGACGCCTCGCTGCAGGCCATCACCGAGGAGTTGGTTGAAGACGGATACCTCTATCGTTATCGGCACGACGCGCGTCCGCTCGGGGATGCCGAAGGTGCGTTTCTGCTGTGCGGCTTCATGATGTCCTTGCGACACCAGGTTGCCGGCAGGCGGCTTGAAGCAATGCGCTGGTTCGAGCGAACACGATCAGCGTGCGGCCCCTCGGGGCTGTTCACCGAGGAATATGACGGACGCCAGCGTGCGCGAGCCGTTGCAGACGGGGCACGGTGCTATCATGGGTGTCATACAAACCGACGCGTTGGTTTGCGATATGCGACTGATCAACCGCGACTTGCAGGTGACGTCAACGACAGAGTTCCTGGGGTGCGTGCCATGAACCGAGGCAACCGCCTGATGATGGTCCTCATCGGGTGTCTCTCCGCGATGACATTCGCGGCATGTGATAGCGCTCCGGCAGGGCCATCTGAGAGTCCGGTGTCTGGGTCACCGGTGGGTTCAGCGGGGGTTAACCTTGGAAGTCCAGCCGTGCACGTCTCAGCGACGGGTCAGCTGATGTTCACACCCGCCAAAGCGACCGTACAGGTCGGTCAGATCGTGGAGTGGACCAACACAGGCTCGGTGGTGCATACGGTCACGTTCACGAGCTATCCGTACCTCAGCGATCCGACGCTGGCGCCGGCTGGGACCTGGGAGGTCAAATTCAACAAGGCCGGTACGTACGCTTATCAGTGCACGATCCACGCTGGCATGACTGGGACGCTGGTCGTCACCGGTGGATGAGTTGGTGCTCGCCCGCACGCCCACCCAGGCGGTGGTTGCGCGTCGTGCCGAAGCAAATCTCGCTGCAGTGACCGCGCGTTCGACGGCCGTGCTGGCAGCGGAGCGGTGTCGAAGCGAGGCCCCAGATGCGGACTGGCTTCTCGCGACGCCACGTCGCCTCCCCCCGGTACCCGTCGGCGAACCGGCTCGCCCCCTGATCCTCGCGCTCGCGGCGTTGGCCACTGCCAACGCTGCGGTAGCTCTCGCGCTCGAACTGGTCGCCTCTCGTGGTGACGCCGCCGCGCTCGACCTGACCCTGGTGGCGGCTCATCGGACGGCGATCGCGGCGCGCGAGGGGATATACACGTTGGAATCTCGCGGCGCCCGCAAGCAGCGCCACCTGCTTGCACACACCACCGCCCAGGCCACGCACGCCGCGGCTGAGGCCCTCACAACGTATGCGCTGGCGACGAAGTCGCCCCGGTTCGGCCATTCACCGCGTCCCGAGTATGCGTTTCCTCGAGCGTGGAGCAGGTCAGTCGACGGCTTGGAGATGCGACTCTTTGGCGAGAGCCAGGCGACCGGCGACGAAGTCCACGACCGAGAGAGCCTCGCAGCTGCCGAGGCCGCATGCGACGCGGCCATGCATGCGTTGCAGGCGTGCTCCCTTCGCTTCCCGCGACTCGGCGCCTGCTCAGCAGCACACCGAGTGGCTCGGGCCGCGTGCCTCGCATCGACGTTCGTCGGTTGGGCGGCACTTGAGGACGAGCATTAGCGTCGGTCGTGCGGGCCTGAGCCACGAGCGCCGTGCGGAGAGATCAAACGCCGAAGTACTGCTGCAATCTCATCTCCAGGCTCGTCTCGCTGAGTGCGCCCGGGGCAACCGCGAGGAGCTTTCCCCTCGAGCTGTAAAAGGCGGTGATCGGCATGCCGATCCCGCCCAGTGCATCGTGGAGTCCACTCGCCTCCGCGCCACCGATATCGCGAGCGAGTGGCCACCATGCGATGCCGTACTGACGCGCCATCGCCATCCCGTTTCCGGTCTCGAACGAGTTCACGGCGATGAAGGTGACCCGGCCGGCGAGTGCCCGGCTCATGCCGGCAAACACAGGGAGCTCACCCTGACACGCGCTGCACCATGAGGCGAAGAAGGTCACGACAGTGGGCTTGCCCGTGAAGTTCGCCAGCCGGATGTCACCGGGACCGTCCAGGGATGGGAGAACGAAGCTGGTCGGATTGGTCGAGACGGCACTTGCGGTGGCGCCGTTGCTCGGAGTCCGCCGTGTCGCGACCACCACCAAACCGAACACAACGATCACTACGAGGGCGACGACCATACCAGCGACGCTTTCGCGACCTCGATGGTGGGTGCGTGTCGTCACAGATCCACCGGCGACGAGGTCCCAAAGTGTGTGAGCCAGACAAGATTGCCTGACGCGAGGAGCAGCCCGAAGACGAGCAGGAGCGCCCCGCCGGCAAGGTTGATCACGTGCAGGTGATGGTTGATCCGGCGAATCAGTGCCTCGAAGTGGCCGGTGAACGCGGCTGCGGCGACGAAAGGAAGACCGAGACCGGCGCAGTACAGGAGCATCGCGGGGAGGCCGGCGAACTCATGGAGTGAGGCGACGCTGAGAATCGCGGTGAGCTGGGGTCCGACACAGGGCGTCCAACCGGCCGCGAACGTGAGACCGAGGAGGAATGAGGGGAGTAAGCCGGCGCGTCCGGGCGCAATGCCGACCCGGCTGGCACGCATGAGGAAGCCAAGACGAAGCACCCCAAGTACCTGGAGCGCCAGGGCAATAACGATCACGCCGGCGACGATGTCGACGAGGCGGCGATTGTTCTGAAGCAGCGACACATCGAGTGCGCTGAGGACGTAGAAGACGAGGGCGAATACCGCGCTGAACCCCACGACAAAGCTGACGCTGTTGGCCACGGGTAGGGTGGGACGTGATTCGAGGATGGGCGTCTTCGCGGTAGCGGACGTGGTGGGGTCGACACCGACTTGTGCGCCAAGGTATCCGAGATACACGGGGAGCAGAGGGAACACGCAAGGGGAGAGGAATGACGCGAGACCGGCTGCGAACGAGAGCGGGTAGCTGAGGTTGACCACGTCGGCCGTCATGACGCCGCTGCTTCGAACCTCAGGATTCGACGTCCGTGTCGTCAGTCACCCGTCCAGCCATGGGTAACCAAACGGTCAAGATCGCGGGCCACCCCGCTGGCCGGCATGCCTTCAAAGAACTCGAGATGACCAACGTCGTCGGGGGTGTAGACGATGATCTGAGCCGCGTGATCCACGAGGTAACCGCTCCCCGTGGCGGCGGGGACGGGCGACGCAAGTGCGACACGCGCGGTAGCCTGGGCGATATTCACCTGGGCGACGGTCCCTGTGAGCCCGATGAACGTGGCGTTGAACTTGTCCAGCCAGGTGGCGAGGACACTCGGTGTGTCGCGCGTCGGATCGGTGGTGACGAAGACCACGGCGATCCTGGCACGGATGGCGGCTGGGAGATCCTTGAGAGCGAAGGCCACCATCGCCATGTTCTCGGGGCACAGGTTTGGACAGTGTGTGTATCCGAAGTACAGGAGCGTCACTTTGCCTGCGGTGTCGGCTTGGAAATCAAAGGGCACGCTGTGGTCGTCGGTGAGGGTGAACGACGGCTTGGTCAGCGGCGGATTCAGCGGCGCGCCGGTCCACTGGTTGCCGGCGGGCGTCGGTTCGGGGGTACTCCCGATGACGTTGCATCCGGTCAACAGCACGACGCACACGGCGCTCACGACGCACAACCGTAAGATCATGCGGGAGTCCCTTCCTCGGATCCGGACCTCGCCGCAGACATCGAGTGCAGCCGGTCGACAAAACCGTCGACGAGATCCACGCGAATCAGGACGCGGAGGCGGTCGCCACGGCGCAGCGTGGTGTCATCCTCCGGCACCGTCAGGGTTCCATCCCGGTGAACTCCAATCAGCAGCGAATGCGGTGGCCACGGGACTGCTCCGACTCGAGAGCCGACCGGTGCGGCGCCGTCGCTCAGCTCAACGTTGACGACGCGATACTCCGGCAGCTCGGTCAGCGCCCCGAGCGGATCCACAGGCGGAGCAGAGGGTCGGGATCCATCGGACGCGGGCGTTGGTTCCCGGCCAGTGGCCACTGCGTTGGTCTCGACGCGTGCCTGGTACGCCACCAGGATGTCTCGATGAGTCAACCATCCGAGGATGGTCGAGCCGCCGGATTCCACCACCGGGAGCGTCGATCGGTCGTGGTGGACGAGCTGGGAGAGTGCTGCCTCGAGTGTCGCATCCGGTGGAACGGCGACCGGCATGTCGGCGAGATTGCCCGCGGTGATGTCCGCCGTGGCGTCGCGCAACGCCCCCTCGACCTCCTCGGCGGTCACCACCCCTCGGTACGCGCCATCGGCGTCCACGACCGGGAGAGCGGTCACGTCACGTTGCGCGAACCTGCTGACGATGTCGTTCAGAGGTGTCGCGGCCGCGAGTGGCTGGGGCACCGGCTGCATGGCGTCGCGGACTCGGAGCACCTGCATGAGGTTGGAGGTGCGACTGCGCAGGATGTCAATCCCGCGGCGGCGCAGCTTGAGGGTGTAGATGGTGTCCTTGGAGAGCAGGCTGCTCAGCCCTGCCGCTGCGACGATGGCGACCATCAACGGCAGGATGATCGTGTAATCACCGGTGAGCTCGAAAATGATGATCACGGCTGTGATCGGCGCTCGTGCCGCACCGGCGAACACCGCACCCATCCCAACAAGTCCATAGGCACCCGCCGGCGCGACGGCTCCATGAAAGAGGTGGCCGGCGACCAGGCCAAATGCCGTTCCGAGCATCGCCCCCATGAACAGCGACGGCGCAAAGACGCCGCCGGAGCCGCCGATGCCGATGGTGAGGCTCGTGGCGAGCATCTTGCCGGCGAGCAACAGCAGCAGCAGCCCAAGAACGATCTGGCCCGCGACGGCGTGTTGCAGGACCGGGTAGCCGACGCCATAGAGCTCGGGCAGCGCGAGCAGCAGGAGCCCGAGCAGCACGCCGCCTGCCACCGGTCGCAGCCATTCCGGCCCATGCCAGATTCGATCCAGCAGATCCTCGGTCCCGTACAGAACGCGGATGAAGGCGAGCCCTGCCAGACCGCCAAGCACCCCGAGGATTGCATACAGGCCGAATTCCCAGGTGGACACGATGTGGAAGGCCGGCAGGGTGAGAAACGCCTGGTTGCCAAAAGCCGCGCGGCCGATGACATCAGCCGTGACTGACGCCAGCACCACGGCGCCGAACGAATCGACGGCGAAGTCCTGGAGGATGAGCTCGAGGGCGAAGAAGACGCCGGCGATGGGTGCGTTGAACGTTGCCGAGATACCGGCGGCGGTCCCGCAGGCGACGAGGAGGCGCAAGCGCGTCTCCGAGACGTGGAGCACCTGTCCGATCGAAGAGCCCAGCGCAGAGCCGATCTGCACGATCGGCCCCTCGCGCCCAACCGAACCGCCTGCCCCGATGCAGATCGCCGAGGCGAGCGACTTCACGACGGCGACCTGTGGGCGGATGCGGCCACCCCGCTCGGCGACGGCGAGCATCACCTCGGGCACACCATGGCCGCGGGCTTCCGGGGCAAAGCGCTGGATCAGCGGACCATAGATGAGGCCACCGACAACAGGCGTGAGCATGACGAAGTAGATGCCGAGCCACGGCACGTTGGGGTTGACGGCGTGCCCGGCGGCGCTATAGTCGCTGTGCCCGGTGAACAGGATGGTGAACCAGCGGATGAGGTCGCGGAAGACGACAGCACCGAGGCCGCCGCCGGCCCCGACAACCAGCGCGATCGCGATGGTACCGCCGGACGTGCCCCGGAGGCGGTCGAGCATCCTGCGACGAATATCAGGCGGGAGGTGCACCCGTTGAGCCGCCCAACTCATTCCTCGTCGTTGCTCAACCCAGCGAAGATGGCGGCGAGAACGCGGGCGATATTCGCCCAGCGAAAGCCCATCGGGTCGAGTGAGCTGTGCAGGGTCAGTCCGTCACCGAGGGCGAGCAGCAGCGAAGCGAATGCATTGGCTGGAATCGGCGAGAGCTGCCCGTTCGCGACTGCGTCTTCGATCCAGCCACGCAAGACGGCACGGCGGCGTCCTACTGCCGCGACCATACGCTCGCGGATAACGCGTTCGGTGAGGATTGCGGCCCACAGGTCCGATCGCACCTGCACACGCGCCTGGTCGCTTCCGCGGGTGCACATCTCCCGAGCGAAGCTACGCAGGCGCTCGATGTTGGAGAGGTTGCGGCTTCCCAGGGTATCGAGAACCCCGTCAAGCTCCGACGCGTCCTCGTCGAGGAGCGCCAACAGCAGGTCCTGCTTGGAACGGAAGTACCCGTAAAAGGCGCCCTTACTCACGTCGGCCTCGGCGCAGATGTCGTCGACGGTCAACTCGCTATACCCCATGCGACCGGCGCACCGCCAGCCCGCGTCGATGAGCTGCTGACGGCGCTCAACGCGCGCGGCCTCGGAGATGCGGGGCATCGGAATATGCTAGCATCACGCGAAACTGACACGTTGGTTTTAATGCCGAGCTGTCCCCCCTCCCAGTGAGCGGGTGGCGCCACGCCATCCGCTCACCCCTTTATCGTTGATGTGGCCGCGAACAAGAAGCGCAGTTCGGCCATCGGAGAGTCGCGCAAGCTCGGCAGCCTGGCGGCGCTGCGGGTGCGTATGGAAGCGGAGCGAGTCGGCCGATGCGAACATAACAGGACGTGGAGACGGTGTATTTCTGCGTGCTCGAAGCTCTCCAGAACGCGCAGAAATATCCGCGGGCTGGCGAGGTGGTGATGCGTCTCCGCGATGATGAGGGAACGGTGCAGTTACCTGACCTCAGGCATCCGTGTGGATGTCGACGCAGCGGTTCATGCGCGCGCCCGCAGCCTGCTGCTGATCGTGGTCTCGACGCGCGAGTCGGGTTTTCCACGGCTCAGCTCGCGAGTGGCATCGGCCAGCTGACTGCGTCTCTGCGTCGGCGCGGCGCACGCCTGGCGAGGCGCCGAGGACACACGACGGCCGCAACCAGTCTCGTCCGACCTTCTGGTCGGGTCCTTTTCGCGGACGGATTCTGGGAGCGACTCCCTACGAAATATGCGACGAAAATGTTCGGTGACGCGGTCCTTACGTTGAGCGAGCACGTCGAGTGAGTGCAAACGGGCGGGATGGCGGATCCTGCATCTCAGCACCGCCGATCAGCGAGAGTGGGACGAGTTCGAGTCAAGCTGGCGCGCAGGACGTCAGGAGTGGTTGCTCGCCAACCCGGACGATGGGCGAGCGCCCGCGGTACGGGACGCCTGGATCTTCAGCTTAGGCCGGACCTCAGAATCTATCGAGGTGTGCTCGGATTCTGCTACGTCGCCTCGGCCATTAGTCCAATCAGAGAGTTCGCCGACGGTGGCCGCGAAGCCTGGGACGGGGGCCCCATACTCCGGACGAAAGCCACGTATGCATTTCGGCACGCATTGCCTCGGAGCGGGTTCGACTCGGCAAGTCGCCGGCTTAGGAGCTATCTAGGACTCCGCGCCCCCGCGCTTCTCGCGGTCAAGCGCCAGCTGCCGCGCCGGATTCTCCGGTTCGTTGATGAGCCCATCGAAACGCTCCGTTTCGGCCTCGACCGCCGTGCTTGCAACCCTGGGATTCGACGTCCGAGGCTCGTCGACGAAACCCGTACCCACTTTGGCGTCGTGGTCAGCGGTCGTCTCGTCGCGGGCCTCGTCAGGGGCTTCGCGATCGTCACGCTGCTCGTATTCACCAGCAATCTGCCGATCGACCTCCTCCAGTGCCTTCTTGGCCTTGCCGATGACACCAGGCTCGTCGGAAGCCTCCTCTTTGACCTTCGCGGCGACTTCGTGGGCGTTTTGCGGCCGGAAGCCCGGGGTTTTCTCGTCCTCAACCGATGACGGAGACGCGGTCGTTCCGTGCTCACCGGCGAATTCGGCATCCACCCAATTCGAAGGCTTCGACGGGGAGTTGGCGTTGTCTTGAGCGTCATTCATCGATCGCACCTCCATGTCGTGGATATTGCGCCCTTCATGATAGCTGGACTATCAAGTTAGAGCGAGTAACCGGAATCCGAAGTGGCCCTGGTGAAAGTCGCCGAGGAGCGCGATAAGCAGGTCCTGCTTGGACGAGAAGTATCCGTAGAAGGCCATCGGGCCAGCGCAACGCCACGCTGCCTCGATTAGCAATTTGGCGGCGGTCAAGGCGCGCGCCTTCCGTGATGCGGGGCACTCAGATATGCTAACATGCACAAAACTGACGCGTTGGTTTTTATTATGCAAAGCTGTCCTCCCTCCCTTGGAGCGGGTGGTGACGAGCCACCCGCTCCACAAACCTCTGCCCCCGTAGATTGGCGTGACCACGTGCTCGATGGCGTTGGGCGAGTGCACAGACCGCATTGTCAGACGACTCGCCGCCCGCCAAGCGGCGTTCGCTGGCAGTTGATTGCGGGTCGATTCATAGTGCGTCGCCATACGACGGGCTCGACGATCGATCAGTCACAGGGATGTCTTGGCTAGGCGCAACGCGACGCCTGGTGGGTGTTGCATGTGCTGAACGCGTGTTGTCAATCTTGAAGGTGAACTCTGCGCTGGGGGAGACTCGGGAGATGCCCAAAGGGATGCCAGACATCCCGCGGCTGCGCTGCGAAGGCTGCGACGGCGACCGATTCATACCACTGACTTTCCCGAGCCGCAAAGCGGCAAAGGAAGCCGTCGGTCAAGCGCGGCCCACGGCCAAGTGCGTGACCTGCGGACAACTCTACTTCCCGCGGTCAGCGCCGGAACTTCAATAACAGCTGACCGTGCGGCCGCACCTATCTCGGCGAGTGGCTCATGGAACCGCCAGAGCAATGACGGGTGGGATGTGGAGCTCAGGCCATCGTGACGATCGGTCTATGCTTCGTCTCAGTGGTTACGCGGAAGATGGTGCGACCGGCGACACTGGCGATCGATGTCGGTGGCACCGGTCTCAAAGCATCCGTGCTGGACGCAGGTGGCAGGCTCATGGCCCACCGCGTGCGAGTCCCGACCACCTATCCGTGCCCGCCCGAGCNNACTCGTCGACATGCTTGCGACGCTCGTCGCGCCACTCCCGGGTGCTGACCGGGCGTCGATCGGCTTCCCTGGGGTCGTGAGGAACGGGATCCTCTTGACAGCACCGGATTTCGTCACGCGATCGGGGCCTGGATCGCCGGTCGGCAGGAAGCTGCTCGCCGCATGGACGGGGTTCGATCTTGCCGGTGCGATGGCAAATCGGCTTGGTCACCCGGTGCGAGTTGCCAACGATGCTGACATTCAGGGTCTCGAGGTCGTGAGCGGCGCTGGAGTCGAATTCGTCGTCACACTTGGCACGGGCGTCGGTACGGCGCTGCTNNGTCGATGGCAAACTCTCGTCGCATCTCGAGCTCGCGCATCATCCGTTTCGCAAAGGTGAGACGTATGACGAGCAACTCGGCAACGCTGCGTTCGAGAAGATCGGACCGAAGAAGTGGCGGAAGCGCGTGCGAGGGGCAATTGGCAACTTTCACGTCCTCATCAACTACGATCGGTTGTACCTCAGCGGCGGCAACGCTCAAGCGCTGAAAGGTCACGTGGACCCGTCGGTACACATCGTCGGTAACGTCGCCGGCATCCTCGGCGGTATCAAGCTCTGGGACGGAGCCGATGACTGACGCGGTGCTGCACGGCGAGGACAGTTCCGCACGGCAAGGACAGTTCCGCTACGAGCATTGACAGGAGGGTTTAGGTGCAACTTGGTATGGTCGGACTGGGGAGGATGGGTGCAAACCTGGTCGAGCGTCTCACCAGAGACGGNNGCGTCGTCTTCGACGTGAATCCGGCCGCGGTTGCGAAGGTCTCGGGAAAGCACGCTCAGGCATCCACGTCGATAGCCGACTTTGTCGCCAAGCTCGAGAAGCCGCGCGCCGTCTGGGTGATGGTGCCGGCTGGCGTAACCGGTGCAACAGTGCAGGAGCTGGCAACGCACTTGGAATCCGGCGACATGATCATCGACGGCGGGAACAGCTACTACCGGGACGACATCAAGCGTGCTGGGGAGTTGAGTCAGCATGGCATCCACTACGTCGACTGC
>PKWB01000110.1 GCA_003131685.1 Candidatus Dormiibacterota bacterium | reverse complement strand
CGTAGTTCCAGGTGCCGACCATCGCAAGGATCTCCCCGTTCTGGGGATCCAGACTCACCAGGGCGCCGTCGCGCATGTTTTCGGCAGCGCGTTCCTTGGCGACCTGGGTGTGGACCGTGGCGTACGCGAGGTTCTGCTTGACCGCGTCCAGCGTCGTGTGAATCAGGTACCCGCCGGGGTCGATTGCCTGGGGAAAGTTCGTGGACAACCATCCCTCCAGATAGCTGACAAAGTCGGGATCGAGATTGGGCTCCGATTCCGTCCACGAGTGGAAGGTGAGCTTCTCGGCATACGCGGCGGCGGCCTGGGTCTGGGTGACATTGCCATTGGTCACCATCGCTTGGAGGACCTGCTTCTGACGGACTTTCGCCAGAGGATTCACCGGCTGATTCGAGGCGTGGACGAGCGGGTCATCGGCGCTGGGCGACTGGGGCAGCCCCGCGAGCATGGACGCCTGGGCGAGGTCGAGCTGGNNTCGAGGATCTGGTCCTTGGTGAAGTGCAGTGCGAGCTCGTTGCCGAGCACGATCTCTTTGATCTTGTAGTTGATGCTCTGGGGCGGGGTGGCGCCCCCGTAGAGGCTGAGCTTGGCGAGCTGCTCGGTGATCGTCGACGCCCCCTGCAGGGTGCTGCCGCTGTGGGTAATGTCGGCGATGCCGGATTCCACCACGCGCGCGAAATCCAAGGAACCCTCAGTGTAGAAGTGACGATCCTCGACGGCGACGATCGCCTCCTTGAACAATGGCGAGATCTCGGCGAGGGCGGTGTGAACATGGCGGTACCCCGAGCCATTGAAGACGTGCAGGAGATCTCCCGACGCGTCGTAGACGTCGGTATCGATCGGGAAGCCCATTCCGGTGATCGTCGACGGCGAAGGCAGCTGGCTCTTGTACGCGTTGTAGCCCGCAAAGACGGCGCCGACCGTGCCCGCACCGAGCGCGGCGACCGCGGAGATCATGATCAGGACCACGCGAAGGACGCGCCTCCGGCGGGGCGGCTGGCGCAGGTGACGGTAGGCGCTGGCTCGGCGGCGCCGGAGCGCTGCCCGGGCGGCGCTGCGTGCGGCATTCGCGTCGGGGTTGCCCACTCCCGAGGTTCGCATCCGGGCCCGGGAGCTGGAAGACGGGTCGGCTCGCGGTCGCCGCGGTGGAGGAGTCCGATCGACGCTCAGGTCGAAACCGACGATTGCATGGGCGGGGTGGTCTCCTGTCTCGTGGGCGGGGTGAGCGCGCCGGCAGTGATCTCGCGTTCCTCGATGAAACGCTCCTGCCCACACCCGGTTACGCCGCGTCCCACGTTGTCGCCTCTGGAACGCCCTCACGATCCCGTGGGCCGACCACTCAGCCAATGTGGCCGGATAATCCGATGCAGACCCGTTACGACCTCGCGATCGCCTCACCGGCCAGCACGTCGCAGTCGACTCCGGACAATCGCTCGTATGGTCTTAAGACGGTCGCCGACAAGGGGGACAGCCCAAAGTGACTCGTCGTGGAGCGCAGCTCGCTCGGCCAGATGGCATCGTGATCATCGCTGCCGCTCCGGCATTGGCGGCGAGCGCCGGTCGGAGGCGTTAGGGCTATGCACAGCGTGCCGTCGCATGGCCGCTACGTGAGAGCAAGCCCTCGGCAACGAGCAAGCCTTTCCCGCAGGCGGAAGCCAGAAACAACACGTCGGCAGAGGAGCCCGCTCATCGCCACGATTGTCTCGTCCAGCGCTCCGTGAAATCGCACGTGGGGCAACCGTGTGAGCAGGGGCGCGCCAGCTCGGTGCCGGGGAGGGTACCAGCGGAGGAAAATCGCCATATCGGTCGCCGAAGTGTGGTCCTCTCCCAGCTGAGCCGGGCGCTGACGGATGAAAGCCCGAGACCGCAGCGGCGCACCATCGCTCTTGCCGGTGGCGTGCTCTCCGGATTCGGTGCCACCCTTGTGCTCACCGGGATGCTCGTCGAGCGCAGCCCGAAGACGCAATTCGGTCTCGCGCTGTCGGCGATCGGGGTCGCGTACGCGGTGACGTTGCTCCTGCTTGCCATGCCCGACGCTCTCCCCGTCTCGGTGTTTCCATATGTCACCGCTATGGGCACGCTGCTCGTCACCGTCATCGCCTATGCGGATGGCTCAGCGCGCAATGCGTACGTCCTGCTCTACGTCTGGGCGGCGTTCTATGCGTTCTACTTCTTCCGCCCCCGCGTCGCGCTGCTGGAGATTCTTTGGATCTCGGTTGCAGTCGCGGTCGAACTGGTGCTTCGAGGCTGGCCGAGTAGTTCCTTCTCGGTCTGGCTCATGATCACCGGCACGTGCCTCATCGGTGGCCTGGTGATCCGCGAGCTCGTCACGGAGATGCGCCGTCTGGCGCACCGGGATGCGCTGACCGGGCTCTACAACCGGGGCCGCCTCGAGGAGCACATCGAGCGGGAGCAGCGACGCGCCGCCCGGACCGGAGAACCGCTGTCGCTGGCCATGCTTGATCTCGACGGCTTCAAGCAGCTCAACGATGCCCGGGGTCATCAGGAAGGCGACCGCTATCTGGCAGCAGTCGCACGCGCGTGGGAGGCCGAGCTCCGCCGCAGCGACATCATCGTTCGCTTTGGCGGCGACGAGTTCGTCGTGGTGATGCCCTCATGCTCCCTTGAGCGCGCTCGTGTGGTGGCTGACCGGCTTCGCGCGCTGACGCCGGATGGTCTGACCGCGTCGGCTGGTGTCACCGAGTGGGAGAGCACCCAAGACGTCCAGGCCCTGATCGCGTGTGTCGACGCCGCGCTCTACGGCGCCAAGGGGGCCGGGCGCGATCGGACAGTTGTTGTTCCTAGTGAATTTGACCGACTCCAGCAGTCACCCGTCGCCCAATCGCCGCCGCTCCGGTCGCGCCATCTGGATTCATCGAGCGGCTCGATGCCGACTTCGGTGCTTCCCTGACGCATCGCTCTGCGGTGGTCAGCGGTTCGGCCGCCGCTACCCCCGTCGAGCATTACCCGTCTAACCCGGATCTTTCAGTAAGGGTC
>PKWB01000185.1 GCA_003131685.1 Candidatus Dormiibacterota bacterium | reverse complement strand
GCCGCGCTCGCGCTCGAGGTCGAGCTGGTCGAGCACCTGGTCCTGCATGTCCCGCATCGCCACTGTCCCGGTCGCCTCGAGCAGCCGATCCGCAAGGGTGGACTTGCCATGATCGATGTGCGCGATGATGCTGAAGTTGCGGATCCGGTCAAGACGCATGCGTCACGGAGATGCCTAGTCCTGGAGGGCGCCGTCGCCGTCGTGCGCGGTACGCAGGATCTCCGCAAGGTCGCTCAGCCCGCGGCGGCTCCCGGAGAGTCCGGGCTTGACCCGATGCGCGAGCACCATCGGTGCGACGTGCTCGACGTCGTCGATTCCCACCGCGGCGCGATCCTCATGTGCGGCAAGCGCCTGCGCCGCCTTGCGCGTGACGATGTCGGCGCGGTGCCCGTCCACCTCCAGCTCGATGCTGAGCGCGGCGATGGCCACGAGGATCTTACGGTCCACCACCACATCGGAGAGCATCGACATCGCGCGGGCGATTCGATCCGCCTCCGCATGCTCGGCGGGCTCGAAACGCGCGGCGAACTCGGTGGGATCCTCCTCGAAGGCCTCGCGTCGCTCGACGATCTCGACGCGCTGACGAACGTCGCGAATGCCTTCGACGTCGACGCACAACCCGAAGCGGTCGAGCAACTGCGGACGGAGCTCACCTTCCTCCGGATTCATCGTGCCGACGAGGATGAAGCGTGACGGATGCGACACCGAGACTCCCTCACGCTCGACGGTGTTCTGCCCCATCGCCGCGGCATCGAGGAGCACGTCAACGATGTGATCATCGAGAAGGTTCACCTCGTCGACGTAGAGGATGTTGCGGTTCGCCTCGGCGAGCACGCCCGGCTCGAACTCCTTCTCGCCGCGCTTGATCGCCGCCTCGATGTCGATGGCACCGACGACCCGGTCCTCGGACGCATTGATGGGCAATTCCACAACCCGCATGCGGCGGCGCCCGCGCGGCAGGCTTTCACCGCTCTCCACACGCACGGTGCATTCGGAGCACTGCAGGTCGGCATCGTCGGGTGGGCATCCGTAGCGGCAGTCGGCCACGACGTCAAGTCCCGGCAGCAGTTTCGTGAGCGAGCGGACAGCCGTTGACTTGGCGGTCCCCTTTTCTCCGCGAATCAGCACCCCCCCGATGGCGGGATTGATCGCGTTGAGAATGAGCGCCTGTTTCATGAGGTCCTGTCCCACGATCGCGGTGAACGGGAACACGTTTCTACCGGTCTGCATCAGATTCATTGTGTCATGCGACCTCGAAGCGTCTTCTCGACGCCCTCGACGATCGCCCCCTGGGACAGATCGTAGAGGCCGAGATATTCGCCCCCGGCACGGTCCGCAAGGTCGCGGCAGGCATTGAATCCGTAGCCTCCGAAGAGCGGCTGCCGGCTGCGGACCCCGACACGGGGCATCGGCCTGGTGGTGTGGTCACGCGCCGAGTCGATGACCAGCATGTGCACGCCGTCGGCGCCGAGCTGTTCGGCGACGCGCTGCGCCTCGANNTCACGCAGGCGCTCGGTGCGCACGATGCGCAACCCCGCGACCAGCCCATGGGTGAGCGGTGTGGTCCCGCCGACGGTGAGGCGCTGGAGGCGCTGTTCCGCGAGGTCGACGGACGACGTCGGCTGGAGCACCACCCTCGCCGCGCGGCCGGAGAAGACCACGAGCGACACCTTGTCGCGACGGAGATAGGCGTCGCGGAGCAGCGAGAGCACCGCACCCTTGGTCGCCTGCATCCGCTGCTCCGCATCCATCGACGCGCTCGCGTCGACGACGAAGACGATCAGGGTTCCGGTGCGCCGGTGGCGGACCTTCTGGCGGAGGTCCTGGCGCTCGAGGTGGAGGGCCGGGCCCACCCTGTCCGCGGGCTGGTCGGCACGCCGGCGGACCTGGTGTGGGGCCGCGGCTCGCATGGTGGCGTCAAACGCGATGTCGGTGGTCTTCTCGGTCTGCGTCGCCCGGACGTAGCGGCCGCGCTTGTCGCTGCTCTTGGAGGAGCTTCGCTTGCCGGTCGTCGACCGGCTGCGGCGATCGCGGGGCAGCGCGATCTTGCGCACCGGGAAGATCTCGCCCTCGAAGAGCTGCTCGGCGCTTCGACGGGTCACCGCCTGGGTGGCCTGCTCGCTGCCCTGCACCTGGCCGGGGCTCTCACCCTCCTCCCCGCTTCCCGAGTCGTCCGGGGGCTGGTCGCCCGACTCGGAAGTCTGCTCGGACACCACCGCCGCCTCTGCCTCCTGGGCGATCTCCTCGAAGCGCTCCTTGGCGCGCTCGGCGGCAGCGCCGGCGGGTTGGGAGACCCCGTCCTGCCGGTTTCGCCTGCGGTGGGCAAGCGCGAGCTCGGCAGCCGTGGTGGCGTCGGCGGTGGTGACGACGAGGCGTTCGTCGGCGTCAGCGGCCACTCCCGCCGCCCGTGCGCGCACCACCCTCTCGGCCTCGTCCCAGGCCCGCACCGTTCGGGCCGCGCTGCTCACCACGATGTCGGCGCGGTGCCCGAGCGCGCCGGCGTCGATGCACACGAGCGCGATGAACCACCCGATGGTCGGCGTGATCTGCACGCGCGGCAGCAGATGCTGCGCCTCCCGGATGACCGTCTTGAGGTGGTCCTCGCGGTCCAGGAACTGGCTGTCGAGGCCGGCGGCGTCCTGGCTCCGCTGCGAGTCGCGCTCCATGATCCGCACCCGCTCATCGAGGTCATGGAGCCCGGTGATGTCGACGCAGAGGCCGAATCGATCGAGGAGCTGGGGTCGGAGGTCACCCTCCTCGGGGTTCATGGTGCCGACGAGGATGAATCGCGACGGATGCGAGAACGAGATGCCCTCGCGCTCGACAACGTTCCAGCCCATGGCCGCAGCGTCGAGGAGGACGTCGACGATGTGGTCATCGAGGAGGTTCACCTCGTCCACGTAGAGGATCCCCCGGTTGGCGTCGGCGAGAAGCCCGGGCTCGAAGCGACGCTCGCCGAGCTTGATCGCCGCCTCGGTGTCGATGGTGCCCACGACGCGGTCCTCGGACGCGTTGACCGGCAGTTCCACGACCCGCATCCGGCGGCGTTCCACGACGATCGGCGTCCCGGCATCGGCACGGGCGCGGCAGTCGTCACACCAGGTCGCCGGCGCCTCCGGGTCGCACCGGTAGCGGCACCCGACGATGACATCGATCTCGGGGAGGAGCCGGGCGAGGGCTCGCACCGCTGTCGACTTGGCGGTTCCCCGCTGCCCGCGGATGAGCACACCACCGATGCCGGGGTTGATGGCGTTGAGGACCAGCGCGGTCTTCATCGCCTCCTGACCGACAAGAGCCGTGAACGGCATGAGGGAACGCGAGTTCGACATCACATCCCATTGTGCCAGCGGTGCCGGGGACCGAGCCTGCTACAAAGCCTCGATGCAGAGACCGCTTCGCGTCATGCTCGAGGCGAGCTCTCTTGCGGACGGGCGCCGCGACGCGGGGATCGGACGCTATGCGAACCAGATGGTCGAGGCCTTGCGGGACGTGCCGGGCATCGAGGTCACGCCCTCGATCCCGACCTCACCCCCATGGAGCGAGGCACGGCCCGCACGCTTCCTGCGCGCCCAACCGCAGGCCCTCTCCGACGCGATGACCTGGCACCCGCACCTGGTCCATGGGCTCGCCGGCGAACCGGTCGTCGGCTTTCCCCGCTCCCGTCAGGTGGTGACCCTGCACGACGTCGAGATGTGGCGAGGGGACTCTGCCCACCGCCTCTACGGATCGCTGCTGGCACCGGTCATCCGCGCCTGTGCCGGGATCATCGCTGTGAGCGAGTCCACCAGGCGGGATGCGATCGACGCGCTCCGTCTCGACCCGGCACGCATCCATGTGGTGCCCCTCGGCGTGGGACCGGTGTTCTCGTCCCGGCCGAAGCTGCGCGACGCCCGGACCGCCGAGGCCCTGGGGCTCGAGGAGCCCTACGTGCTCTGGGTGGGAAGCTTGCGTTCGCGCGATCCGCGCAAGGGCCTCGACACGCTGCTCGAAGCAATGGAGCGCCTTCCCGGCGGCGGCCCGCCCCTGGCGCTGGCCGGCGCGCTGGGGCCTGAGGCCGATCGGCTCGCCGCCGAGGCGTGGCGGCGGCACGTGCGCATCGTGCTCTGCGGGCAGGTGGACGACACCGACCTCGCCTCGCTGTACCGCCAGGCCGCGGTGGTGGTCCTGCCGTCGACGCACGAGGGCTTCGGGTTGACGGCGCTGGAGGCGATGGCTTCGGCGGCACCGCTCGTCGCCACGGCGGTCGGGAACCTTCCCCGGCTGACCCTCGACGTGGCGGTCCTGGTCCCTCCCGGAGACCCCGCCGCGCTCGCCACCGCGCTCGAATCGGTGCTCGCCGAACCGGTCCGCGCCGCTCGCATGCGCCATGCCGGGGTGGATCGGGCGTCCGGGTACACGTGGGCCCGCACCGCGGCCCTGACCGCCGACGTGTACCAGGAGGTCGCGCTCCGGAGCAGGGTCGGCCGCGCCTGAGACCCGGTGGACTCAGAGGTCGGCGGCGACGGCCTGACGCTGGTCCTCGTCGAGCTGGATCTGTACGGTGAGATTGGGGTGGTCGGTCCCGACGGCGATCGCCGATCCGCCGGCGATGGCGGCGCGCTGATCCGGCTCGAGGTTGAAGCGCAGGAAGTGAGCCGGGGCGCTCTCGCCGGGCGGTGACACCGCCTCCGGGACAGCGCGGGCGCGTGTCCCACCGACCTCGATGAACACGGCGCGCTCGACGCCCTCGAGCTGCGCCGCCGCGGCGGCGAGGTCGGCCGGGTCGGCCACCTCGAGGAAGAGGAGCGCTGAGAGCTGACCGGCCTCGGCCACGACCGCGTTGAATGCGGCGAGCTCGCCCGCGATCCGATCCGGGTCGCCGATGCGTTCGGTGCGCAAAGCCTCCTCGAGGGTGGAGCGGATCGTCTCGCGGTTCTCGAAGACCAGCGCGAGCGTGTCGCCGAGGTGAATCCGCCGGGACCGCTTCAGCTCGGCGATGCGATGGCGCTCATCACCGCGAGCAAGCTCGTAGGCGGCGCCGACGCGGACGTCGCCGAGGTCGGACTGGTCGGATCCTTCCGGGGTCACGAACACCTCCATCAACTCGAGACCGAGCGACGCGACTCTGGCACTTCGCAGCCGTGGCCGGGCGCCCGTGTAATACCTGACCTAGGCGGTATGATTTCATGGTCATGGCAGTCGTTCCCTTCGACCGCAGCGTACTCAAGGTCAACCAGGCGATCTTGATGAGCGTCATCGTGGTCGCCTACGTCGTCGGCCTCGCGTATCACCCGATCGCCTGGGTGCTGCCCGTGCTCGCGGTGATGATGCTGGCGGCGGTGGCGTCCCCGTCGCTCAACGTGCCCCGCCGGCTCTACCTGCGCTGGCTCAAGCCTGCGGGCATCGTGAAGCCCCGGGTCGTCCAGGAGGACCCGGCGCCGCACCGGTTCGCGCAGCTGCTCGGCGGGGTGTTCCTCGCGGCGGCGAGCGTGTTCGTCATCACCGGCATCCTTCTCGTCGCCTGGGTGCTCGCCTGGATCGTGGTTGTGCTCGCGTTCCTCAACTTCGCGTTCAACATCTGCGTCGGCTGCATCATGTACGCCCAGCTGGTGCGGGCCGGCCTGCTGCCCCTCTCACGCCAACCGGCGCGATGATCCTCCTGCTCGCACCGCTGATCGCGATTGCCGCGATCGGCGGGGTGGCGCTGCTGCTCCGGCTCCAGAAGGGCGGACAGCGCGAGCTGGTCGGCAGTGTCGTCGAGACCGCCGGGCCCGGCGGTGAGCTGCCGTCGATCCTGTACTTCACCGGCGAGTCGTGCACGATCTGCCACACCGCGCAGCGGCCGGCGCTGCGCGCTCTCGCCGCCGGGATCGACCCGGGCGTCGCGATTCGGGAGATCGATATCGCGGTCGAGCCCGAGATGGCACGTCGCTACCGGGTCATGTCCCTCCCGACCACGATCGTGCTGGACGCGTCCGGCCAGGTGACCGATATCAACGTCGGCTTCGCGAATGGCGAGGTGCTGCGCCGCCAGCTGGTCGATGCCGGCATGACGGTGGCCGCGTAGTCAACCGGGTACTCTGAGCGCATGGCCGTCACCGAGCGCGCTCCCCGAACCCGCGCCCTGGCCCCGTCCGATCTCTTCGCCGTCGACGACCTGCTCGGCGACGACGAGCGCCTCATCCGCGACACCGTGCGCGCCTTCGTGCGCGAGCGCGCGCTGCCGGTCATCCCCGAACACTTCGAAGCGGGCACCTTCCCGCGTGAGCTGATCCCGGAGGTCGCCGGCCTCGGGCTGCTGGGCATGCACCTGCAGGGCTATGGATGTGCCGGCACATCGGCGATGGCCTACGGGGTGGCATCGGAGGAGCTCGAGGCCGGTGACAGCGGGTTGCGCTCGTTTGTCTCGGTACAGGGCTCGCTCGCGATGTTTCCCATCTGGAAGTTCGGCAGCGACGAGCAGAAGGCTCGTTGGCTCCCGGAGATGGCCGCCGGACGCGCGATCGGCTGCTTCGGTCTCACCGAGCCGGACGCGGGGTCGGATCCCTCGTCGATGCGCACCTCCGCGCGACGCGACGGCGGTGACTGGATCCTCGACGGCACCAAGATGTGGATCACCAACGGCTCGATGGCCGACATCGCCGTGGCGTGGGCGACGACCGACGCAGGGATTCGCGGATTCCTCGTCGAGCGAGGGACGCGCGGCTTCACCACGTCGGATGTGCACAACAAGCTGTCGCTCCGCGCGTCGGTGACCTCGGAGCTGTCGTTCGACAGAGTCCGCCTCCCCGAGAGCGCTGTCCTCCCCGGCGTCACCGGGATGCGCGGCCCCCTGTCATGCCTCAACGAGGCGCGCTTCGGGATCGGGTGGGGAGCGATGGGCGCCGCACGAGCCTGCTTCGAGTCGGCGCTCGAATACAGCAAGACCCGGCGCGCATTCGGCAAACCGATCGGCGCCATGCAGCTGACCCAGCAGAAGCTCGCCACCATGGCGACCTCGATCGTTCAGGGCCGGCTGCTCGCACACCGCCTGGGGACGCTCAAGGACGAGGGCAGGCTGCACCCGGTGCAGGTCTCGATCACCAAGCGGGCCAACGTGCGCGCCGCGCTCGACATCGCGCGCAGCGCACGCACCATCCTCGGGGCCAACGGCATCACCCTCGAGTACCCGGTGTCGCGGCACATGGCCAACCTCGAATCGGTGCTCACCTACGAGGGCACCGAGGAGGTGCACACGCTGATCATCGGGAAGGAGCTGACCGGCGAGAACGCGTTCGGCTGACGCTCAGGCGGCCTCGTCCCAGCTCTCGGTCTCTCTGAACGAGTGATGGCCGCGCCGGGCGACGATCAGGTGATCGAGCACCGGCACGCCGAGCAGGGCGCCGGCACTGCGGAGTGCGGCCGTGACCGCTCGATCCGCGCGGCTCGGCGCCGGGTCACCGCTCGGATGGTTGTGGCCGATGATGACTGCAACCGCATCGCTCCGCAGCGCCGGGCCGAAGACGTCGCGCGGCTGAAGCCGCGACGCGTTGATGGTCCCGACCGCGACCGTCTCGAGCTTGATGGGCCGGTGGCGCGCATCGAGGAGGAGCACGACCACCTGCTCACGCCGCGCGGTGCGCAACCCGTCGAGCATGAGCAGCGCGTCGCGCGGCGACCCGATGGCCGGTCGGTCGTCGTCGGACCAGCGCTCTGCGAGCTCCCACATCGCGGCGAGCCGCTCGGCCCGTTCCCGCGGCACCCCGTGCTCGCGGGTCAGACCTGCCGCGTCGAGTGCCCGCCGCTCCCACCAGGGAATCCTCGCGACGCGATTGGCCACGGCGCTCAGGTCGGCCGCGGGGCACGAACCGCCGAGCGGGCGGGCCAGGAGCTCCGCCTCACCGGTTGCGCGTTCGGGATCGGTCTGCACCTCCCGAGAGTATCACAAATCTGTGTAACTGTCGGCGCCTGGTCAGGAACGGGTCAGCAGCATCCCCACGACGAAGATGACCACGATCACCACCCCGGCCACGGCCACCGGGATCCATCCGCCGCCCGCCGCCAGCAGCGAGGGCGAGCGCGCAATCGTCGGCGGCAGCGCCGCCGGGGCGTCGACGATATCGGCGGGCGCTTCGACGGTGATCAATTTCACGCGCCCGGGTGCATCCTCCGGCAGCTCTGCCGGGTCGAGCAGGGCCGGGGCGACCGCGACGCTTCGCCGGCGACGCGTTGAGCGGACCTCAGACACCGCGCTCACCCTCCGCGATCAGCGCGGCCAGCACCTCGTCGGCGAACGAGCGATACGCCGCGGCCGCCTCCGAGGATGGCGCCATGATCGTGACCGGTTCGCCCGCGAGCGCCGACTCCTGCAGGCGCACGGTCACCTTGATGACCGTGTTGAAGACGCGAAGGTTCGGAATCGCGCGCAATCCCTCGAGCAGATCGCGAGAGAAGCGCGTGCGCATCACCACGAATGTCGGCAGCAATCCGAGCACGCGCAGCTCCGGGTTCAGCTCCTGACGCACGTGGTGCACGGAACGCAGCGTCTCCTTGAGCCCCTTCACGGCATAGCCCGACATCTGCATCGGGATCAGGACGTAATCCGTGGCCGCGAGGACGCTGATGGTGTGGAACGCAAAGCTCGGTGGCGTGTCGAAGAGGATGAAGTCGTAGTCCCGGCAATCGCGATCCAGCGCGCGACGAAGGCGCGTCTCGGCATCGAGCGTGGTCGGCAGACCGGCCTCGACAGCGCTCAGGTCGGGATTGGCGGGCAGCAGGTGCAGACCGGGCCACTTGGTCCGGACGATCAGCTCATCGACGGACTGGTCGGGCTCGAGAATCGCGTCGGCGACGGTGTGCGTGAGCGAGTACGGGTTGAACCCGAGCCCGGAAGTGAGGTTGGATTGCGGATCCATGTCGACGGCAAGCACGCGCCGTCCGCGCTCGGCGAACACCGCCGCCAGGGAGGCGCAGGTGGTCGTTTTCCCCACCCCGCCTTTGCCGGAAATACACGCGATCGAAACAGCCACCGCGACCGGTTAGTCTAGTGCAGCCCGCCGCAACCGGCACACCAGAGTGGGCGGGGCGACGGCGGAGACGGTCAGCTCGGAGCCATCCGCACTGTCGGGCGCACCGCAGGTGCCGCCGCCATGTCGTCCTCCCAGGCGCGGTTGAGACGTCGCTGGATGATTGCCATGAGAATCAAGCCGCCCGCAATCGGCAGCAGCATCCAGTAGATTGCGCGTGTCGGGCGCAGCTGCACGTCGGTGGTGCGCAGCATCCGATCCTCCACGATGCGCACGCGCTCCAGGGTCATCACCATGGCGACCGCGCTGAAGGGCAGAAGCAGCTCGAGGTACGGAATCACCGCGAATCCGCCGAGCAGCCCGTAGGCCTGCAGGACGCTGAAATGCGGGTCGAACGGCAGGGTGACGTTCGCAACTGCAAGGACGATGCGGACCGCACCGGCGATGCTCACCAGCCAGCCGAGCGCCCAGGGAATTGCGACCGCGAGCGTCGAACGCCCCGGGATCACGTGCATGCGGGGATCGAAGTTGCCGACCTCGCGGTTGATGCGGTGGTGCCAGATCAGGCTGTACACGCCGAGCGTGACGATCGAGAGCAGGACGATCGCCATCGTGGAACGCCGCTTTCCTGGCGGCCCGAACGAGCTGACCTTGGGCAGCGCCTTCTCGGGCGAAGTGATCGCCGCGACCACCGTGACCTCGGTGGGATCCGGTTCGAGCGCTTCGATCGGCGGAGGGGTCGGGCTTCCGTCGATGTCGCGCTCCCCATTGCCGGCGCCGTGCTCCACCTCGCTGTCGGGCCGATGCGACGTCGGTACCGACAGGGGCCACGCCCAGGTCGTGGGGGCCGGAGTCGACTCGGTCAGGGCAACGCCCTCCGTGTCGGGCGCGGTCAGGGTCGTGGCAGCGGGCGTGGTGCCCGGCCGCGATGCGGTCTCGGTCATCCCGTGTTCCTCGTGTACGGCGCCGCCTCGGGCGATGCCGCGTGCTGCTAGTGGGACGTCGACGCTCCGGGTACTGGATTCGAACCAGTGGCCTTGCGGTTAACAGCCGCCTGCTCTACCGCTGAGCTAACCCGGATCATGACTCAAGTCTACCTGCCGTGACGCACCGTGCCCTCAGGAACACGATTCGTCACCACCGGCGACCGAGCCACGCCCTCTACTCGAGGTAGTCCTTGAGCTTCTTGGAGCGCGACGGATGGCGCAGCTTGCGCAGCGCTTTCGCCTCGATCTGGCGGATGCGCTCGCGGGTGACGCCGAAACGCTTGCCCACCTCTTCGAGCGTGCGCTGATGGCCGTCGATGAGGCCGAATCGGAGTTGGAGCACGCGACGTTCACGCGGCGTGAGCGTGTCGAGAATGTCCTCGACCTCGGTGCGCAGCATGGTCAGCGATGCAGCGTCGGACGGCGCCGTCGCCTCCTTGTCCTCGACAAAGTCCCCGAGATGCGAATCCTCTTCCTCGCCGATCGGTGTCTCCAGCGAGACCGGGTCCTGCGAAACCTTGGTGATCTCGCGAACCTTCTCCGGCGTGATCCCCATCTCCTCGGCGATCTCCTCGTCGTTGGGCTCGCGGCCCAACTCCTGGAGCAGCCGCCGCGAAACCCGGACGAGCTTGTTGATGGTCTCGACCATGTG